>JASJDA010000196.1 GCA_030065755.1 Prochloraceae cyanobacterium
TGACCCTGACATCACGAGATTCATGAAATCTGCTGATGTTAGGAAGGTTTTGATTGAGCGCACTGTATCCTTTTTGTTGTTAAGGGATTTAACTCTAGAAGATGCCATTAATAAGGGTTGGTTTGACCCCAGGCATTTGAGGGGAATCAACAAAGAGGCATGGGTTGAGAGTGAAACCCTAGTGGCTTAGATAGATTTCAAGGAGGATGACCATCATCCGATATTACCTGAACTCACTCAAGCCGAAAAGTATCCAATAGACAAGCGAAATATCGCGATTAACACCGTTTTATTCCGTTTTGCTGCTCACTCACTAGGTGGGATACTCGCTAAGATATATAGATGAGTGACTATAACTCAAATTAAAAAATGACCGTCAATCCTCCAGTAGAATTTCAAGACGCTTTTGACATTATCGTCGTCGGTGCCGGACATTCCGGTTGCGAAGCAGCCCTAGCCAGCGCGCGCCTCGGCTGTCGAACCTTAATGCTGACCCTAAACCTAGATAAAATTGCTTGGCAACCCTGCAACCCAGCAGTAGGAGGACCAGCAAAATCCCAGTTAACCCACGAAGTAGACGCACTGGGAGGAGAAATAGGTAAAATGGCCGATCGCACTTACCTGCAAAAGCGAGTTCTCAATTCTTCTAGAGGACCTGCTGTCTGGGCATTGCGCGCTCAAACGGACAAGCGGGAATATGCGGCAGTAATGAAAAGAATTGTCGAAAACCAAGAAAATCTCACCGTGCGGGAAGGCATGGCAGTAGACTTAGTACTGGGGAAAAACGACCAAATTATCGGTATTGAGACTTATTTTGGCACTTGCTTCGCTGCCAAAGCTGTTATCCTCACCACAGGAACATTTTTAGGGGGTCGCATCTGGATCGGTAATAAATCGATGGCAGCAGGACGTGCAGGTGAATTTGCTGCGGTTGGTTTGACCGAAACTCTAAACCGACTGGGCTTTGAAACAGGAAGACTGAAAACTGGAACTCCAGCTAGGGTAGATAAGCGATCGGCAGACTACAGCAAAATGGAAACCCAACCACCAGACGAAGACGTGCGCTGGTTTAGCTTCGATCCAAAAGCATGGGTAGAAAAAGAGCAAATGAATTGTTATCTAACCCGCACCACAGCAGAAACTCACAAACTAATTCGGGACAATCTTCACTTGTCTCCTATTTATGGTGGTTGGGTAGATGCTAAAGGCCCTCGTTACTGTCCTAGCATAGAAGATAAAATAGTTCGCTTTGCCGACAAAGAAAGCCACCAAATATTTATCGAACCAGAAGGAAGGGATATTCCCGAATTGTACATTCAAGGTTTTTCTACTGGTTTGCCAGAAACTTTGCAACTGCAAATGTTGCGAACCCTTCCTGGTCTAGAAAACTGCGCTATGCTGCGTCCAGCCTATGCAGTTGAGTACGATTATTTACCCGCAACTCAATGCTATCCGACCCTAATGACCAAGAAAATCGAGGGGTTATTTTGTGCAGGACAAATTAACGGTACTACTGGATATGAAGAAGCCGCAGCACAAGGTCTGGTAGCTGGAATTAATGCGGTGCGATTTATTCGAGGTCAAGAGGAAATTGTCTTTCCTAGGGAAAAAAGTTATATAGGTACTTTAATTGACGACCTGTGTACAAAAGACCTGCGGGAACCATATCGAATGCTCACCAGTCGTTCGGAATATCGGTTGATATTGCGATCGGATAATGCAGACCAAAGGTTGACTCCTTTAGGTAGAGAAATAGGCTTAATAGACGATCGCCGTTGGGAGATTTTCCAAAACAAACAGGAAAAAATTGCCGCAGAAAAAGAAAGACTCGCCCGTACTAGAGTTAAAGAAAAAGAAGAATTAGGGATAGCGATCGCTGCTGATACTCAACAAAAAATCAAAGGTTCGGTCACTTTGGCGGACCTTTTGCGCCGTCCTGGTTTCCACTACGTCAATCTTGACAGCTACGGACTGGGGAATAAGGATCTCGATCGAGCCGAAAAAGAAGGGGCGGAAATAGATATAAAATATTCTGGCTATATTAAACGTCAGGAAAACCAAATAGAACAGATTGCTCGTCACAGCAATCTCAAGCTACCCTCCGATCTCGATTACATGAAAGTAGATACTTTGTCAATGGAAGCGCGAGAAAAATTAACAAAAGTCAAACCACTGACAGTGGGGCAAGCTTCTCGGATTGGTGGGGTAAATCCTGCCGATATTAATGCTTTGCTGGTTTATTTAGAGGTACGGAGACGAGCGATCGCTTAAAAAGTATGATTAAAGTAACGATTCAATAATCACTGGAGGCGATCGGGAAGTAACTATGCAATCTCCTACCATCACTAGCCCCTTAGAGGCTTTTCTCCAGCAACCCAACATTGAAATCCGCGCCCTAGAAGTGCGCGGAGGATGTCAACCAGCAGCGATAACAAGCGCGACAGTGCGATCGCTCGCCGTGGCGTGTAAAACGGTTTTGTCGCAAAAAATGAGTGCAGGGGGTATTACAATATAATAGTTAAATAATACCAATTCTCCGATCCACTTTCAAAGCAGATGTAGAAATCCATCACCAAAAGGTGACCATTTACGTACTTAAACAGTTATAATTGAGACAAATATGGGAATTCCTCTCTATGGATGCGATTACTTATACCCAAGCCCGTAAAAACTTTACCTCCGTCATGAATCAAGTTTGTGACAACCACGCACCGCTCATTATCACTCGTCAATCAGAACGTCCAGTAGTAATGATGTCTTTAGAAGACTATAACGCCATTGAAGAGACAATCTATTTGCTGAAAAGCCCCAAAAACGCTCAGCGTCTCTATAAAGCATTAGAAGAATTAAAAGAGGGTAAATATCAAAAACGAGAATTGATTCAAGAAGAGGAAATTGCCTCTTCTTGAATCTATGGACATCATGTTTTTGGATGATGCTTGGCAGGATTATTTATATTGGCAAAAGACGGATAAAAAAATACTTTTTCGTATCAACCAATTAATCAAAGATACGCAGAGAAAGCCTTTTGAAGGGCTCGGTAAACCAGAACCTCTTAAGTTTGATATGTCTGGGCTGTGGTCCCGTCGTATAACCCAAGAACATCGCCTGATTTACCAGGTTAAAGACGACTATATTGTTATCGTCCAATGTCGTTATCATTACTAATATTTCAAGTTGCTGCTTAAATAATTAAATAACCGGCCTCTAATTGAGCTGAGGTTAAAAACTGAACCGTTTGGGTTAGTTGCGATAATTGTTGGCTGTTCCTGTCGAGTTCGGCTTCGATGCGATCGAGACGGTTTGGGACTTCGCTGGTCACAATTAATTGTCCTGCTAAATAAAACTTACGCATACCTTATTAAAAAGGCTTGGTTGGAAAAAATACAAGCTTGCCTAATATTCCTACTAAGGAAGAACCTAATAATAAAATAAATGCCCAGAACCTATTATCTTGTTTATTTACTTGAGTTTCTAAATTGCCAAACCTCCCATCAACAGTTTTCTCAAAACCATCTAGACGAGTTACGATCCCATTAAGTTTTTCAGAATTTTTAGCTTGACCGATTTCTAGCTTCTTGACATCTTCTTTGACTTGTTTTACTTCTTCCTTGACTTCTTTCAATCCTTCAACAACTTGGTCAAATCGGCTATTGATTAAATCTTTGATTTCTTTGATTTCCGTATCTGGAATTGTATTCATAGTTTTTCTCATTCGCTATATTTAAATATTGGCTACCAACTCTTAAGCCGGGACACCTTATATATAAAGAGTTTTAAGCTTTCGATCGTGCAAAACAGTGCTAACAATTAGGTTGATGCAATTCCCCTATATGTTGATGCAATTATTATGTAGCAATTTTGTCCCAGCTTAAGTTGGTAGCCCAGTTTAGAAGAAGTATTCACTATAAACAGCTAAAATTATTATCAAAAAATAATCATTTTAATTATAGCATTTTTGTCCTTCTAATTGAGTCGATTTCTATCGATTAAGAGCGAGATTTTAAAACAGTAATGGTTTTTAAAGCTTTAAACTAAATGGTTATGAATAATTCAGGTTAACAGAGCAGCTCTCGCGAGTTAATTTCTGACCCCAGAGAAAAACTAGTAAATATTGCCGCTACCAACCCCAAGATTTGGGGTCGCTCGACTTCAATTACATCCTCTGAGAGCAGGTAATTTAAGAAATTATCCCAACCACAGTTCCTAATAATATCCACAATCTCTTTTACAGCTTCAATCGGTGGGAGTTTTAAAATCTCACGAAAGTAGTTTAATTCCTGATTTTCCAGCTCATCAAATATATTACTTTTATTATTAAGATCTCTTTGAAGGAAAAGTAATAATTTTTCCACCTGAACTTTAAATTCTTTCCAACCTCCGAGCGACTGCAGTAATCGACTCACGTACCCTTGCGTACAACCGATCGCACCACTAACTTTTTTCTGAGTCAATTTAGCCAAACTCCCATGTGCCTCAAACCAAGTCTTCGCGATCGTAATTAAACCCCACGTCTTTACTTGCGTTTTATCTCCGGCATCTGGCGTAATCTCGAAGGAATTAACACTCTTAACTCGATATCCCATCTCAGAAAGGAAGCCTAGATCGAAGTCCGAAAGGAAGTAGAATTTTAACTGTCGATCGCGTCTATTACCTGCTCTCAATCGACCTATTGCCTGTATAATTTCTTGTCGAGTAAAACGTTCGTAAAAACTATTGAAGCGTTTTTCGTCGTAATTATCAGCACCATATAAACAAAGATAAAGATTCTTTATCTCACCTAGGTTGAGGTTTGGAGTACCGATCGCAACTAGATTCGCAATTTCTTGCCACTCATTCGTACCACGAGAATGATTGAACCAATGCCCGTGAATGTTCTCCATATTCTTGTAATCGAGGAAAACCACATCCCCTGAATGAACGGCAGCTAATTTGGCTTTAACGGCTTCTATCCGTTGCTTGAGGTTATCCGAGCGTTCCCGCAGACACTTCTTGAAACCAGTTACTTGGATAATTTCTAGGTTTTTGGGAATCTCAGTCGTTTGTTTTATTATTGCTGTGGTATCAGGGTCGAGATTCAAAGCTGTTTTCAGCAGTTCTGGGTCGATCGTAGCATCCAAGTAAATCACTGCTTTAGCAGAAGACGCTATTTCTGCAAAGCGAGTGTTTAGGGTAGCGACAGTTAATACTTGACGATTAGTGATTCGCAACGCACCGTTTTTAATACCGCACCAGACTTTTAGGAATGGGATGAGCCAATTACTGTGAATATTTTGAAGATTTTCAAAGGTTTGAGTACTGGCTGCTTGGTTCGCAGCACTCGCATGAGTGCGCCATTTCTTTTCAACCGATTTGACATCTATTTGGGCTTCGATTAGATCGGGTAGCTTGGTCACTATGGTTTCAAGGCGTGCGATCCCGAAGGGATCCGCGTAGCGGCGCGTCTCTGGTAAATCCTCTCTTGCCGAACCCAGAGCCTTTCTAACTTCGCTATCGCCCAGTCCGTAAGGTTTTTGCTTCGCATCTTTAAATAGATTGTACAGAGAAAGCTTGATTGGGAAAAGGAGATCGTATAGTTCCTTGTCCCTCATTTCCACTTCAGTAAGAGCGCGATCGAAATCTGTTAAGGTGCAAGAGATTTTAGTAGTCCATCGTAGCGTCACACTAGGCTCGTCTACAAGTAAAATTACGTTGGTGTAGTTGAATTCTTGAGGATTTGGAAGAGACTCTGCAGAAATTCTCAGTTTCTTCTGTTTGAGAGCTATTTTTCTAGCACACCTATAACCAGAGCCATTTTCTATTTTATTGGCACAACTAATATTTTTCGGACAAGCATTGCAAATAGGATTTAAACTACCATTGCTAATGTCTGGTTGGTACCCTTTCGAGCGCATTGAGTTAAATATATCGGCACTTTTGCAAAGACTGGGTATGTCTGGCTCCCTAACACTTACATGGTCTGCCGTTGCTGGGTCTCTGTTTTTATTGCTGTAAACTTGATAAGGATTACCCAGTGGTGTTTTTCTCTTGTAGTCAAAATCCAGACCATCATGGCGAACTGGCATGTCGAAAATTCTTTCAGCCGCTGCGGTTGTAGGGTTTCTATGAGCGGAGCTTACATAAAAAAGCTTATCTTCTGGTTCTATCTGTTCGATTAACGTGCTTTTTCCCGTTCCGGTAGACGATATGTCTATAATATTCTGATATCCTTTCTCTATTAAATTTAAAACTGTTTTTGCTCTGTCTCCCCTTTTAAACTTATAGATCGATTGTGACCTCCTGGTACGATCGAAACCTTTTGAGGAGAAGGGTTTTTTGCTCAGGAAATGTACGACAGGTTTAAATAAGTCTGCAAAACTCTGAAAATCCTTTAAGCTTAAATAATCTTCTGAGGAGATAAGATTATAAGAATTGTTCCCCTCTGCTAAATACTCGTCAAAATCAAGGGCAGAACGATCGTATAGTTGTCCCCAATCGGCGATCTTTACTTCAAAACCCCAATCTAATAGTAGTTGTAGAGTTTTGCAGTCGCGACGATAAACTTGGTCATTGTTAACAGCATTAGCATCAACAAAATATACGATCCGTTTCGTATTTTGTTGCGAAGAGACGATGGATAGATATTCCTTTAACTGCTTCGGACTGGAGCTGAAATTACCTCCAGAAGCTCCAATACAAGTTACCCCAAAAAGTTCTCCAATTACGATCGGCTTTAGTATTCCTTCTGCTAATCCGATAAAATCAGTATGCAATAACTCTGCTGGAGTAACGCAGGTTATAGGCATTTCGCCATTGGGTAGATGAGAGGAAAATTGCCATTTCAGCCACCTATACTTCCCTTTGCTGGTATTATCTAATCTAACCTGAATGCCTGTGATTAGACCCAACGGGGAAAATGCGGGACATGAAATTCCTCTACCCGATACTCTGAGACGTTTTGTTCCGTCTCGAGCGATACTTACCCCTGGTAGTTTAGGATCAATGCTATCGGGTAAAAGGAAGCAATTACATACGCTTCTTAAAAGTCTATCTTCGATCGCACTATCGGATAAACCTCGAGCCCGTCAACTCTTTTGGTGGTCGTCATCTAAACTCAACGATTGGAGCATTATGCGGTTATGATGAGATCGCTCTTGTATAGGTAAAGACTGAGATTGTTTTAAACGTTGGGTTCTCTTTTCTCGATCGCGCAAAGAATTATATTTCTCGATTCTTTGCTGCCACGGTTCTTTCTCGCCATCATCTAGAACATGGATGCCCCAGATGCGATCGGCTGTAGGTTTGATAAACTTATATCCTGGAGTACTCGATTGAGTGTCTATAAAGTGATGGCAAAGTATAATATCTGAATCTCTTGGCTTTCTGCAATCTGAGGTGATACCATCGCAGACAGGACAAGGATTTTGGGGCGAAAAGTATTCCCAAGACATCTTTATTGTCTCCTAAATGTCTAAAATTTGGACAAGAAAACTCCACGACTTATTTCTTTGAGTTAGGTAAAACTCAAATGATTAAGCTCTCAAGAAAAACTATTTTGACTGATTAAAAATCTTTATTGTGGCGAAGAAATCAGCGTGTACTCTTATTCGCTTTCTCTATCTTTTATTTGTTCTTTTAAAATCTCAGTTACTTCTCTAGCAATCCGATCTGAGTCGTGAAATCGATCGCGGAATTGAACAGGCGATCGTGGATTGGAACAGGCGATCGTGGATTGGAACAGGCGATCGTGGATTGGAACAGGCGATCGTAGAATTGAACGGGCGATCGTAGAATTGAACGGGCGATCGTAGAATTGAACGGGCGATCGTAGAATTGAACGGGCGATCGTGGATTTGACCAGGTGATCGTGGATTTGAATAGGCGATCGTGGATTTGAATAGGCGATCGTGGATTTGAATAGGCGATCGTGGATTTGAATAGGCGATCGTGGATTTGACCAGGCGATCGTGGATTTGAATAGGTGATCGTGGATTTGAATAGGCGATCGTGGATTTGAATAGGCGAACTGCTTGCAGCAGCGCTTCGCTCCCGCGGAATTACTTAAGTAAAAAGTGTAAAATTAAAAAGTTATAGTTATTTTTTTGTCAATATTTATTAAATGGATTCAACAAGTAAATCTCAATTAAATGAATTAATTAAATTTATTAAAACCCGACCAGATTCTAGAGAATTAAAAAGGGCTCTCGCAGTAAAATTAGCTTTAGAAGAATATTCTTATCTAAAAATTCAATCAATTATTAATGTCTCGCTTGGATTTATAACTAAATGGAAAACCGCTTTTTTATCTGAAGGAATAAAAGGCTTACTATTAAAATATCAAGGAGCAAAACCCTTACTAAATTTTTCAGATCGAAAAGCAATTATTGAATGGCTTAAACAAAAAAAATATTGGGATTTAAAAGAATTATATTCTTATATATTAAGCAAGTATCAAGTCAGTTTTAAATCCAAACAAAGCTATTATGATTTATTCAAAGCCGCTGGAATAAGTTGGAAAAAATCTCAGAAGAAAAATCCCAAAAAAGACCCAGAACTCGTAAAAAAAAAGAAAGAAATAACAGAAAAGTTATTAGATTTGCAACCCAAAATTAATAACAATAATCTGAGTGTATTTTTGGTGGATGAATGTCATCTACTTTGGCAAGATATCTGTGGCTATGTTTGGGGGAAAACAAGTGAGCGTATAGAAGTACCAATGACTAATGAAAAACTCAAACAAACTCCGGCATGGAGCTTTAAACTACCAAACTAAAAAATTTTTACTCAAACCTTATGGTAAAGCTAATTCCGAAGAAACAGTTGATTTTGTTCAATATCTAATGAAACAATGTCCTGGCCAACAAATTCTACTTATCTGGGATGGGGCTAGTTATCATAAGTATAAACATATGAAAGCTCCCGATCGAACAAATTAATGGGGGGTTAGATCCAGAAAATTGGCCAGTAACTTGTATTATATTAGCACCCAATGCTCCCGAACAAAATCCAGTAGAAGATATTTGGCTTCAAGGAAAAAATGAAATAAGAAATAAATATCATTTATGCCATTCTTTTAAAGAAGTTAAAGAGTTATTTATCAAGGCTATTGATGGTCAATATTTTACTTTCCCTAAAGTTTATCAATATGGATAATGTTTTAAATTTTATCGACAGAAAATAATTATTTAATTAACTATTAAATTAGCAATCAGATAGTAATTAAAAATAATACACGTGGTCGAGGACGCAGTTCTCGACCACCCCCCCCTCTCTCTTTAAACTAAACGGTTTAGTTCGTAAGAGGGGGGATGTCTCCTACGGAGACATCCCCCCAACTACTATTGATTCCAGCACTTCGCGCCTTCGTCGAACTCACGTAATTAAATTAAGATGCCTTTACCCCGATCGCCTGTTCAATTCCGCGATCGATTTCATGACTCAGATCGGATTGCTATCGTTCGATCGCTGTTAAAGCTGAATTCTCAATTCGATTAAGTGTAGGTAAACTTTTAAGGGAGATTACTTTAATCACCTCGCGACCAAATTGTGCGTCCTCCAATTGGTCTAACTGACCCCATAACATTTGCAGACGACACATTAACTTCATTGCTATTTCTCGCTCTTCTTCACTTAGGTCGAGCGGTTGTAATTCGGCTTTGTGAACCTGTCGGTATTCACCTTGGTGGAGCGTGAGGTTGCAAGTAAATTCGTGATTATCTGATGTGTCAACAATTCCCCACTGGTTTAAATAAAGTTTGGTCTTTATTTTGACCACATCTCCAACTTTAATCTGCTCAGTTTTGGCAAATTCTTCTCGTCTCCACTCGTCCATAAGTGATCTCGCCTCGTTGATTGTATACCTTTTCAGTGCCAGTTCTAGCTCATTGGCTTTATCGTTTTGTTTCTTCTCCTTGAAAGCATTGATCGCGAGCTCTACTTTCCCTAAATCTTCTAATTGTAAATAAGCAGCGTTGGTTGATTTATCGTTTAAAGTCTGGCTTAGAGCAACGGATGCTCCTGTTCTACCTGTTTGTTTGAGAGAATCGATCGCATCTAAGATTTTCTTGTTTTTTTCGTAATTTTTCCGTTTCAACCCCACCTTGGATGCTGCTATCTCACTGGCACGACCCGAAGATATTTTCTGATTTTTTCTATTGATTTTTTCGTTTACTGTGGGCAAATTGACCCGAAGTGCCGTCATTTTACTGTCGGATTGTTCGTGACTTTGACGAAGCCTAGCTTTTTGTTTTTCTATCTTTTCCCATAATTTACCTTCTCGTGTTTTTTCTTCTCTACTCTTATGGCGATAGTCGTTTTCAAGTAGTAATGCTTCTAATTCTTCCCATTCGTTCTCAAATTCTCTGACTTGGGCTATCTCTATTAATTCCCACTTGAGAATTACGGCACATTCATGACGGCTATTGCCAGAGATTATCCTCCCTTCTGGTGTAATAACCAAACCTTTGATCCAGTTCTTTTGTTTGATCTTCTCCAACAAAGGTACAATATTACGGTTGCTATAGATCTTCTCGTTTTCGGGATGCTTTTTTAGATCTTTAACACGAGCAAATAGTTTACCATCGCGAGCGATTAACTCAATCGAAGGTTTTTTATCTTCTGGAGTGCTATTGACAGAGAGCGATAATTTGCTAGAATTTTCTAGCTTAAACTTCAATAGATAGTTAACGCGATCGCTTAAAGCCCAATTTCCATATCGATCGCGTTTTAAGACTCCTTTTTTCTCCAGGGCTTCTAAAATCATTTTGACAACTGGAACACCCCCTTTTATCTGTGTTGCTGCGGCTATTTCTACATCGGAAACTAGATCTACTGTGGGTGGTGTTGTGGTGAGATCGAACCTTTGCAGCTTTAAATAGTTGACGATCGCCCTTTCAAAGTTATTTAATTTAACTGTTGGCTCCTGTGAGCTTGAATTAGTCGGGTTTGAAGATTTTTCCACGTACATAATTCCTCATCTTTTCATCTAGTTTGACTCGATATTTAGGCTTCCCTGTTTCTGTTGTGGCTCTGGTGACGATCAGATCTGGTAGTTTCAGGCTATAATTATCAAATTTAAGCAAATTGGACAAAGCGCCTTGTCTTTTATGCTGCGCTTGTTCTCTTGAGATATATTGGTTTAGCATTTAATTATTCCTCTGTTTTGAGGAGTAGAAATGAAAAGGGCGATCGCGAGAGCTGGAATTCTATGCGGTCGTCTTTTTTTTTGTTTACTCTTCTATTGTATCTCATGAGAACATGGTGCCAATAGGAATTGTTGACCATATCTCATGATATAATGATGACATGGTGAAAAAAGATAATCTAATGGAGGACATCTTTAATGACTCGACTAATAATGAGTAGACCAGAAAAAGCCGAACCAGGTGCTTACGGGGAACCAAAAAAATATAAACAGTTTATGATTACTGAATCAGCTTCACTTGAAGTAGACAGAGTGGCTTATGAGTTAGGAATAACAAGATCTGAAGTAATTGAAAGAGCAATTAGATGTGGCGGTTTAGCTAAGGCGCAAAATTTTAATCCTGAGACGGGAAAATGTGATAAAAACTGCTCTCTCGAATAGATAGCAAATTACTAATTACGATCGCTCCTCCCCGCCAAGAGACAACGCGATCGCACTTACCTCGACCCATTAATAATGGATTTTAAAAGTATTCTTGGCGGTCGTCCTGAACGATTTGCTTGCTTAACTGAAGAACAAGCTACTATTTCTATGACAGATTCTCGTAATACACAAATATTACGAGGTTATCAACCAGAGCTAGTTAAAGCCTTAAAAATATTATTGTCAAAACCTTGGGTTTGAACTATGACTGTTGAACAAAAATTAGAATCAATTGATACCAGACTGGAGCGTTTAGTTACTGCTACTGAGCAAACGAACCAAAATATACAACAATTGGGAGTAAAAATCGAGCGCATTGCTGACACGGCAGCACAACAACAGAAAACTATTCAACAATTAACTGGAGCTTTTGCGGAACAGGCCAAAGCCATTACTTCTCTATCCCAAACAGTTACTAGATTAGTTGATGCTGCACAAAGGTCTGCCCAAGCAAGTGAAGCCGCTGCCGTTGTTGCTCAAAATAATCAGAATGCTATTCGCGATCTGATTGAGGAGTTAAGGCATAGATAAACTAGAAATAGGGGATTTGCGATCGCGCTTCCCTGCTACCCGCACTCTTCGATCTCCTTTTTAGTTAAAATGTGCTTGCCGGAGCACTCGAAAATTGACATAATTGGGAGTTATGATTCACGAGCACGGTTACGTGCTGGACGGCTTGTTGTTTTTTGGACATAATCTATCAAAACAGGATTCAGATAGGGATTAGCACTGCGGGGACATAATTAAGTGGTAAGTCGTAAGTCGTAAGTCGTAAGTGAAACAACTTTTTATTTTATTACGTTTGTACTACAAAAATAACTAATAAACTAATATTACTTACGACTTACTTCCCCCACCCTGCAGATAGCCTATTTACTTAATACTTCTCGTCTCCCACCGACAACTTAACAGTTCTTTCGAGGTTAATAATTTCGATCGTTTTCTTGAAGTTGAGCGATCGCCTTTTTCTTTTCCGCTTGACAATTAACAAGTAATTTTTTTAAATATCAATTGAATATGCCACCTGGTGGATAAGGCAGGGGATGACTAGAGCGTAGTCTGGTTTGTGGAAGGCGATCGCCGACAAAGATTAATGTAGAAAAGAAGTTTATTAAATGCCGTGGCTAAACTTACAGAGGAAATTCTAACCAGTTGTTTTATCCTACAGCGTCAAATTCTTAACCAAATTGATGAAGCAGCATATATAGAATTAAGACTTTTTGAACAGTTTGGCGAGACACAAGAAACCATTCCTTTTCTAGAAGAACTTGAATCGGCCAGAGAGAAACTAACTGTTCGTTACTCCCGATTAAACACATTATTAGTAAAAATAGCCCAATCCCAACCCACTGCAACTATTGCTATGCTAAATCTATTAGAACAAACCCTAGAAGAAGTTCAAGTTAGCGCTGATGCTTCTTATGCTAGTATCGCCGAAGTAAAAAAGTATTGGAATCTATGAATAATCAACCCACAATTCCCGATCCCTTCACTAGAGAAAGATTAGTTAATCAGCTTCGTGAAAGTAACCGACAACTTGAACTGTCCAATCTGGCACTTGAAGAAGCGATCGCTAATGTTGAGACCGATTTACGGCAACAACGTAAAGTTCGTCTATTATTTTCAAAAAACTAAACTGTTCTCTACCCAGTGCCAGTAATGCTTGGAGTCCCTCTCAATCTGTAAACAGAATACGAGGAAAAAAAATACCAGCCATGTTGCAATTTAGGCGGGTATTTTGAGCAGAACTAAGAAGCATATTAATCTAATAGATAATTTTATATTTTGTCTATTCTCTAGTTACTCCGCTCCTCATTTCGTCTCCTATCGAGATTGAAGGCGATCGACTTGCGCGCCTAATGCGGTTTGTGGGGGCGATCGGACATTGTTCGAGGGCAACAATCGGGAAATTGGGGAGATCTAACTCAACCAAGATCAAAGAACAAAAGTATTATAAAAGTACTACTTGTTTTCCCTAATTATCCAAACTCATCATGACTACACAATGGCAGTATCTCGAACAACGTCCTCACCCCTGGAGAAAGCAGCTTTATATAAAAGGAAAAAGACTAAAAGCTTTTACCGTCTGGATGGATATGCTGGTTAACAATCTAACCCCCCAAGAAGTAGCAGAGAATAAAGACATACCCCTTGAAGCTGTTATGGAAGCGCTCGAATATTGCCAAAACAACTCTGAACTACTTAAGGCTGAAGCCATTGAAGTTCGCCGCCGTTTAGAAGAAAAAGGATACAATCTTGAGCCTCAAGTTACTCATCGATGAAGACGCTCAAGATAAGCTCCTGGTTAAATTACTTCGGGAAGCAGACCACGACGTACTAACAGTAAACGAAGCTAAATTAACCTCTCAACCAGACCACAAGATTTTCGACTATGCAATTAAAGAGGAGCGCTTAGTTTTGACTTACAATTGTGACGACTTTGAGGCTCTTCACTCAGCTAACTCGAGTCATCCAGGTATTTTAGCGGTTTATCGCGATGCCGAGCGTTCTCAAGACATGAGCTTTTCGGCAATAGTTAAAGCGCTCGCCAATCTCGAAGCCTCTGGGATTCCTCTGATTAATCAGTTTATCGCCTTAAATCAATGGAATTATTAAACAGCGATTGTTCCCACTAAGCGATCGCCCTATGGAAGAAGCCTGTCACCAGAGTGCGATCGCCCCTTTTGTAAATGGAGAGGGAGGCGATCGCAATCCTCGTTAAAAAGTTTTAGAAGCGCTGTTTCATTGAGGAGCCGTGTGATGGGAAGTGCGGCTCGTTAAGGTAGCCAGAGACATCAATCTCAAATTACCTTACACGGTGCAACCCACCGTCAATAGGGAAAGGAGCAATCGTGAAACCGAGATAACTTTATTTTCCGTGTAGGTGCA
>JASJDA010000197.1 GCA_030065755.1 Prochloraceae cyanobacterium
ACAATATCTACAGCAATTTCTGTGCGCTTGCGATAAGCGCTCTCGATTTTTCTTGTAGTACAGTAGCTCTTCTAATCTCTCTAATACTTCTGCCTTTGATTCGTAGTGCTGCCGACAGGTTCTCTGAAGATAAACCAGCTCTTCTTTTTGATAGTCAGGGTTTTGCATCACTACCTCCAAACCATCTATCATCTCTCGGTTAGCGTACTGCTTGCAGCAGCGCTTGCGCTCCCGCTGCTGTTACTACTGTCTGATAGCTGCTCATTCGCTTGTCTACATAATCATATGCCCGTTTAACTCCAAAAATTTTGGGGCCTCGCGCCGCTACGCGGATCTCTGCGAGATCGTGGTGAGTTAATGTCCAATCAATCCCAATTACTTCTCTGCCTTTCCCACGATGATCGCGAGCTACTACTTCTCGATGACGAGGCATCAATTCTTCACTTTTCCAACCTGCCTCAAATACAGCTGCGTGCATCGCTCTTCTTTTTACTTCTTTGCCTTCTGACCAGATTTGCGTTCGAGTGGATGGCTTCTAATGTTTTGTTTGGAGCGACGCAATAACCCTGTGATGTAACGAGATACATGGTCGAATCCCTCTTGACGGCAGAAGATGTCGCGATAGTTGGAAAAAATAGCAGCAATCGTAGGAGGAACTCCGACATCCGACAGCATTTGGGTTGTTATTTAACTTTAATTCTAATTCCTCTAATTTACCTTTTTTCCTTTTAACTGGCGAATGCATAAACTAAACGGTATAGTCTGTCCAGGGGGCGGATATGAGGATACGCCCTGCGCATCCTCATATCCGCAACTAGTTTTGGAACTCACGTTTAAATAGCTGATTTTTCGATAACTTGCCAAGTCGTGTAATTTACCTCTTTTCCCACTCCTAAAATTCTTAACTTGCCAAGGCATATAACTGAACGGTTTAGTATGTCAGGGGGGTATGACGATACGTCATACCCCCAACTACTTTTGGAACTCATGTTTGAATAGGTGGTTTTTTGATAACTTGCCAAGTCGTGTGTGTTTGCAAAATCGATTTGTAAAAGATTGTTACAAACAACAGATATCTGCGCAAAATGAATAACTAAGTCTGAAGTAATATTCAGCAGCTCAAAATTTTAGAGCTTGCATTTTGCAGACAAACCCTCAATGCTAATCCCTCCTACCTTCTGCTTCCCCCCTAATAAAAGGAAAGTCAGAAAAAAAGATGAACCTCGATTGTCTCCTTAAGATTGTTGACTGGCAGCTAATTGAGAGCCAAAATCGCCCCCTTAATTCCGCAGAAATCCTGATCCTGCGAGGGATCTGGCAGTATCAAACCTATAACCAAAATACCTCACCATGCTACCCTAGTGGCTCGCTCCCCCTCGACTCTCCCTTTTACCTGGAACGCTCTTCCATTGAGGAACAAGTTTATCAAGAAATTAGAAAACCAGGAGCGTTAATCAGGATTAAAGCTTGCAGAGAAATGGGCAAAACCTCACTGCTGCTGAGGATTATTGACTATGCTAAACGTCTGAATTACCGTACCGTCAGCCTGAACCTAGAGCAAGTTGACCAAGCAATCTTGAGTTAAGTAGTATAGGGGGAATTAAGCAGTCAGGAAATAAAGCGATCGCAGGTTGTAAGTTTTATCGACAGTATTTTATTGATATTTTAGGAGAAAAATAATTCTAAGCTTTTCCAAATTCCATATATAAGACGAGGATGAAATTATGACAAATACAAATAGTGACAATAAAAATTCACACTTCCCTCAATCCGTATTTTGCACCAGTCGGAAGGAATTTACCAATTTGGAACTACAGGTCACCGAAGGAGAACTTCCTAAAGATCTTTCTGGCCATGTCTTCTTAGTTGCTCCAGTAGGACTGGTAACTGATCGACCCAATGATAAGGGATGGATTGATTTATCTGACGATGGTACACCATTATTCAATGGAGACGGCATGGTTTATCGTTTTGACTTTAATCAGGTCAATGAGGGCAAGGTGAAATTGTCCTCCAAAATTGCTAAAACTCCGTGCTTTGATACTGAGGAGGCTGCCATTAATGACATGGAGATCAAGGACTATGTAAATTTAGGTCTTGCTCGTCTCTCTCTAGATCTGGGGTTTCGTAACCAAGTCAATACGGCTGTCACGTGCATGAAGTTTTCCGAGGAGGAAGGATATCGGCTAATGATGACTTGGGATGCTGGTCGCCCTTATGAAATTGACCCCAAGTCTCTTGATGTTATAACACCTGTTGGCTCAAACGAAGAATGGTCTGAACAAATTGACTTACTTCAAATCTTTGAGGTCGTTAATACAGCATCTCATCCTGCTTTTGATGCTCTCACGAGACAACTATTTACAGTTAGCTTTAAAAAATCATTTACAACTTGGTCAGAACCACTAAAGAATTTACCGAAGGAAGACGAAGACATACGTCAAGTAGTTTTTCAATCTTGCAAAGATTTTATTGAGTCCTTAGATGATGTATTATTAGAAATATTAAATAATCAAGAACAACTCGTAGAAAAAGAAATCAACGAACTTCGCCAAAAAATCAGAGAACTTCCCCAAAAAATCAGAGAACTTCCCCAAAAAACCAGAGAACTTCGCCAAAAAATCAGAGAACTTCGCCAAAAAATAAAGAAGGTAGGGCTTAAGGTGAAGAAACAATCGAAGGGAACGATCCAGAAGATGAAGAGCCCATTTGAGGCAACGCTTGAAACGATAGACTGGGCAATGGAAATGCTGCTGGAAGTTTTGCTAAAGATGAAGGATTCTGTTCGGCTTATTTGTTGGGATGGTAAAAACAGTCTTCAAACTTGGGAGGTAGTACTAGACGATAAGACTCCTATCACAATTCCAGAAAGTATGCATCAAATCGCAGCAACCCGAGATTATATAGTTTTAGTTAATACAGTCTTTAAAGTAGGGCCAGAGCAACTCCTGCCAGATTTATTACCTGCCAAAGTGCAATTGAAATCGCCATTTGAAGAGCTAATAAATCAAGCGTTGAATGAATTAAACCAGATACTAAGAGGCTTATTTAGTTATCAGGAATCAGCAAATACTGATCTGTATATAATTCGGCGTGCTGATCTCAATCATGAAGAGCAACAAATCATTGCTAAGCAGGTTTCAATTTCAATGCCTTTCGCCCATTTTCTGGCAGATTATGAGAATCCAAATGACCAGATTACTCTTCATGTAGCTCATAACACAGGATGGGATCCCTCCTCTTGGATTCGTCCATGCGACCATCTAGCAACAGGAAACCCTGATTCTCGCAAAGAACTTCCAGTTGGGATGACCTCTGGAAGTACAGATATCAACTATTTGGGGTCTTATATCATTGATCTTCAAGATTGGGAAAATCCTCATTATAGTAAAGACCGAGTCTCTTTAAAGGGAAAATTATTGAGTGATAAAGAGCTTACTTGGATGACGGCGATCGCTACTTATAACGTTGCAGATGGAGTTACTTTACCCAGAACACTCAAGAATATTTACTGGCTGTCTTGGGGATGTTGGAGTGATTTGTTGACGGAGTACATTGTTGAACTCTATAAAACGTATCCACATCGAACAGACGGAATTCCCGTGGATGGGAAAGATGGGTTATTGGAAATTGCTAAGAAGGGCGTACCTGTAAATATATGCCGTGTAGATGTGGAGAAGGGAGAAATTGTTGACAGTTACAGATTTGAGCAAAACGTCTTTGCTAATTCACCCCAGTTTATTCCTCGTCAGCGAAGAGAGAAGGCAGTTGATGAGTCTATGGATGGCTACATAGTTTTGGTAGTCAATATTGGTGAAAATCCTGATACGCCAAGTGAGTTTCACATTTTTGATGCTGCTGATCTGAGACGTGGACCTCTGTGCAAACTAACTAATGAAAAATTGAAACTGGGAATGACACTTCATTCCGCATGGTGTCCTGAGATTAACGAACGCAAAGCTAGATACAAACTTCTTCCTCTGGAAGACTACAAAGGGATATTAGACAAATTAAGAGACCAACATAGTAAAAATCTGCTGAAGAATGAAAAGATCATACCTTTTTTCGAAAATATTATTAGCTCTAAGTCTTAAGTTCTTAAGCTACTGATATAGTTTGATTACCTCTTGCTACCTACTAGTTGAAAAGGCAGGGCATAACAAAGGGATCTTACATTTCAGCAGCAAAGGTCTTTATTAGAAATGGTTGCTTAGAGCGATAAAATTCTTTATTTACATATCAGTGAGTAATAGAGCAAATAGACTAATAAAAATTCTAGGAGGTACTAATGGTGAATGAACCTTTTCCAAAATCAATTATGACTGCCAGTAACGATGAGATTGAGATCATCCTAAATGTGACCGAAGGAAAGTTACCAAAGGAGGTCTGTGGTCATGTTTTTATGGTAGCTCCTGTTGGCTCAGTGAACTCTAATGGGCTACCGAATCCTAGCGGTGCTCACATCTGGAATGGCGACGGTATGATTTATCGCCTAGATTTCGCTCGACCTGGAAGGGTGAAGTTAACCACCCGCTTAGTTAAGTCTCCTTGTTACTATGCTGATAAAGCGACGGTAGATAATACTACATATCAATTCCGTGACTATGGTATGGCTCGTTTTTCCCTTCCATTGGGAATGCGCAATCAACTGAATACAGCTTTTTTACCGATGCAGTTTTCTCCAGAGCAACCTGAGCGTCTATTGATAACATTTGATGGAGGGCGGCATTACGAAATCGATCCCGTCACACTTAAAATAGAGACTCCAGTAGGAGCTAATATGGAATGGCGTCCTGCGTTTAACTTACCACTAGTTTTCCAACCTGTTCTGAGTACAGCCCATCCTGTTTTTGATCCTCACACTGGACAACTATTTACAGTTAATTATGGTCGTTCTTTCTCCAACTTTTCGGAAACTATTCCTTTAAGATCTTCATTAGAAAAAAAGGTAGATTTATTAAAAAATCTAATAAGGAAGCCATTGGGATTAGAGCTGGACTGGTCTGAGCTTTTAGACAACTTGTTGTTAGAGGATATATCTGGTGCAGACGACTTTGTTTATCTGATCCGATGGGATGGTTCAGGAGATTTAGAGCGATGGAAACTTGTTCTTTCCGATGGTTCTCCTGTCAAAATTCAGCAGACGATGCATCAAATAGCCGCCAGCAGAGATTATGTCATCTTGATAGATAGTTGTTTAAAGTTTGGGTTAGGACAACTTCTGAATTCTCGTAATCCTAACAACTTAGAAACAATAAAGAAATTAGTCGGAAAATTTGAGAAGAAGTTAGTAAGCAAAGCTCAACTACCAGATACAACACTCTACATTGTCCGACGTAAGGACCTGCGTAATGGGCAACACCCATCCCAAAATCAGCCAGAAGTAGAGGTGGTTGCTCAAAAGCTTGTTATCCCTCTAGAGACTGCTCATTTTTTAGTAGATTATGATAATCCCGAAAATCACATTACGTTGCACATGGCCCACGAATGTGCGGCTGATGTTTCTGAGTGGCTCCAGCACCACGATCAGTCTGTCTATCCTCTTGGGGGGGGTATCTCCCATGATCTAGCAGGAATGCTGGCCGTGGGTGCTATGGATGTTGGTCGGCTCGGTCGTTATGTAATCGATGTCGAGCAAGCAAAAGTTATAGAGTCAAAAGTTATTCACCGTACTGACTGTACCTGGGCACTATCGCTTTATACTTACCGAGACAGATTACCCTCAGGGTTACTACCAAAAAAGATTACTAATCTCTATTGGCATTCCTTTGGTTTCTGGCCTGAGTTATTCACACAATTTATTTTTGATCTATACAAAAACTACCCATACCGAATCATGTCGGTGGAGCAAGTGTTGAATCTTAAGGATGGACAAAGCCCACGTCCTTGTCTATTCCGATTAGAGACTACCAAGATGGAAATCGCCGATATTTATGAATTTCCTCAAGGTCACATTATCAATTCTCCCCAATTCATTCCTAAAACGGTAAGTAAGACTGAAGTACAGCAAGCAAGCTCAAATCATGATCTATCAACATCTGGTTATATCATCTGCGCAGTTGTCTCTAGTAAGAGTAAAGAATTTTGGTTTTTTGATGCCCAGGACTTAAGTAGTGGTCCAGTTTGCAAACTGGGGCATGA
This sequence comes from Prochloraceae cyanobacterium, assembly GCA_030065755.1. Classification (GTDB taxonomy): domain Bacteria; phylum Cyanobacteriota; class Cyanobacteriia; order Cyanobacteriales; family JASJDA01; genus JASJDA01. Next base: position 6,142 of record JASJDA010000197.1, read on the forward strand.
CCAGCTAAATTTTGGTTACACTGTCCACACCGCTTGGTTACCTAAAATTGAACGTCGGGCGGCTAGCTATCAAATTCCTGTTCGTAGCGATTATGAAGAACTGGTGAAGAAGAAGAAATCTGAAAAAGTTAAAAAATTATTTGAGGATGAAGTGTACCCTCATTTCCCAGAAAACCGAGAAAATTTATGATTATGCTTCCAAGCATTCCAGGCTATAAAATCATAGAAAAAATTCAGGATGAAGCCGAAACGCAAGTTTATCGTGCTGAGAGTTCTCAGGATAGACGTCTTGTTTTACTGCGTCTATTTAAAGCAGAATATCCTGCTCCAATAGATCTCAAAATATGGGAATATGAATACGAAATAACCAGAGATCTAAATATATCTGGCATTATAAAACCACATAGATTAGAACAATATAATAATAGCTATATTTTTATATTCGACAACTTTGATGGACTCTTTCTAAGGGATATTATAAGTACTTCGAAAAAAATTGAGTTAATCGACTTTCTTAAGATAGCTCTTCAACTAGCAAAGGTACTTGGGGAAATCCATGAACAAAACATTATTCATAAAGATATTAGACCCGATAACATTATCGTTAATCCTAAAAATTATGAAATAAAATTAACAGGGTTTGGAGTCTCGTCAATCGTTGCCAGGGAAAAACATGAATCTTGTAATTTTAATTTTCGGCAAGAAGCATTAGCTTATATTGCACCTGAGCAAATAGGCCGCATAAATCACTCGGCTGACTATCGGGTAGATTTTTATGCTTTAGGTATTACTTTTTATGAACTACTCACTGGACAACTTCCCTTTTCAGCAGATGACCCATTGGAATTAGTCCACCATCATGTTGCCAGGCAAGCATCTTCTCCTACTCAGCTAAATAATAACGTTCCTGAAGTAATTTCCAAGATTATTTTGAAGTTAATAGCAAAAAATGCTGAAGACCGCTATCAAAGTAGCTATGGACTGAAGCAGGATTTAGAAATTTGTCTCAAAAGAGTGCAGAATAAACTAGAAATAGAAGATTTTGTTTTAGGTCAGGATGATAAAAGTGAAAGACTTCTAATACCTCAAAAAATATATGGAAGAGAACAAGAACTTGCAGCCCTTATAAATGCTTTTGAAGAAGTAAGTAATGGTACATTGAAATTATGCCTGATTTCTGGTCAATCAGGAATAGGAAAGACTGCTCTTGTTAATGAACTTCGTGAATCTGTAGCAATACAAAAAGGGTCTTTTATATCAGGTAAATCCGATCAACTTGAACTTAATTCACCTTATGGACTTCTGGGGCAGGCTTTTGGAAGTCTAATTCGTCAATTGCTAAGCGAGAATGAAAGCAAAATAAGCAATTGGAAAAATAACATTTTAGAAGCATTGCCAAAAAACGCTCAAATTATTGTTGATGTTATTCCTGAATTAGAATTACTCATAGGTAAACAACTTCCTGTTGAAGAATTAGCACCAATAGAAGCTCAAAATCGATTCAATTTGGTATTTCAAAGATTCCTGAAAGCACTGACTAAATCTCAATCTCCTATTGTAGTATTTCTTGATGATTTACAGTGGGCAGATTCTGCATCTTTAAAGTTGATTGATTACTTAATTAAATCGGGTAAAAACCACTATCTTCTTTTTATAGGAGCATATAGAAACGATGAAATCAATGAATTTCCTTCTCTAAAGTTAATATTTGACAGAATTAATGAAACTGATTCTTCAATTCATCAGATTAATTTACAACCTCTAGATTTGATCCAAATTGAAAACTTAATTTCAGATGTTCTCAACAGTAGTCAAGAAAAAGTTTCACCGTTAGCTAACTTGGTACTGCGGAAAACTAACGGCAATCCTTTCTTCATTAATCAGTTTTTAAAGTCTCTTTACCAAAAAGGTTTATTAAATTTTCAGAGTCATACTGGACATTGGGAATGGAACTTGAAGAATCTTGAAGAAACTAATTTTACAGATAATGTTCTCGAATTGATGGTAGAAAAAATTGAAAAACTCTCATGCAGTACCCAAAATACTTTGAAGTTAGCGGCATGTATTGGTAATGAATTTGATTTAGCACTTCTGTCTGCTACTAGTGAAATGTCTCTAAAAGCCACTGTTGATAGCCTTTGGGAAGTGATTGAAGAAGAGTTGATTTTACCGACTGGTGATACTTATGGATACTTAATAAAGTCTAAAACCCAAGATATTTTTGATCGCAGTGATATGTTAATCACTTTTAAATTTACTCATGACAGAATTCAACAAGCTTTTTATCAGATTCTTCTTGAAGAAGAACGGCAGCATCTGCATTATAAGATCGGTAAATCACTTCTAGCTAATATAACTTTAGAACCCCCAGAGGTGAAAGCTTTTGATATTGTCAATTATCTCAATCTTTGCCCCAACTTAATTGCCAGTCAAGAAGAAAAATATTACATTGCTCAATTAAATCTTGCGGCAGCCAAAAAATCAATAAGTGCGATTGCTTATAGTGCTGCTTTGAAGTACTTAAAATCTGGAACTAATCTTTTGGCGTCAGATTGTTGGGCAGATCACTTTGAGTTGACCTTTGGACTATATACTGAGCTGGCAAAATGTGAGTATCTGTGTGGAAATTTTGAAAGAGCCAATTATATCTTTGAAATTTTATTACATAATTCTCGAACTGAAATAGAGAAAGTAGAAGTGTATAGCCTTAAAATTATCTTACACACTACTTTAAGAGAATTTAAGGAAGTCATTGAACAAGGAAAAAAAGGATTAAGTTTATTAGGTTGGAAGATTCCAGAAAGACAAAGTAGAGTCAATCAAGCCATATTACTGGAAATCACAAAAATCAAGTTTCATTTGTTTAATTTAAATATCTCAGAAGCTATCAATTTACCTAATATGGTAAGCGTTAATCAGATATCCATGATTAGTTTGATGGCTCAAGTTATTCCTGCTTTGTATTATACAAATCCAAGTTTATCAGATCTTTTTTACTTGAAGATGGCAAGTTTATCCTTAAAGTATGGTGTTACAGCTACATCCTCTATGGCGTTCGCGGGGTTAGCTAGGTTTTTGGGTGAAAGGCTTGGTGATTTTGAATCTCGTTATGAGTTTGGCAAACTAGCTTTAACCATTTCTGAAAAGTTTGATAATCCAATATTGAAAGGCAATACATTATTTCTATTTAGTGGATTTATTAATCACTGGAATAATCATGCAAAATTTGACCTTGATTACTTAAAACAAGCCTCTCAAATCAGTATTGAATCCGGAAATTTTGTTTGGGCTTGCTATGCTAATAATGTGATGACTATGAAGATGATAGTTATCGGCAATAATTTGGATTTAGTAAGTGAAGCAGCTCAAAAAGCTATAGAATTTGCTTATCAAACTGGAGAGCAGTTTACACCTACCTGTTTATTATCAACTCGGCAATTTACTTTTTGCTTGAAAGGCTTAACTACAAACTCGATGAGTTTTGGAGGTGATTCTTTTGATGAAATAAAGCATGAAGAATTGCTAAGATCCACCTCTAGTTTAATTGTTGCTCTTAACTGGTACCAATTTCTTAAACTAGAAGTATTGTATATTTTTAATGACTTCTCCAATGCTCTTAAGATTGCCTTAGAGTTAGAAGAAAGCATTGTCTCTGTTAAAGGATTGATACACACTGTAGATTATTATTTCTATTACTCATTAACTTTAACAGCTCTCTATTCTAGTTTCAGTTATCGAGAAAAGAAGCGCTATAGGAAGATTCTCAACAAGAATCAAAGCCGCATGAAGAAGTGGGCATATCACTGCCCTAAAAATTTTTTGCACAAATATTTTTTAGTTTCGGCAGAAATTTCCTGCATTGATAATCAAAAAGAAAAGGCAATAGAACTGTATCATCGAGCGATTCAATCTGCTATAGAAAATAATTATATTCAGAATCAAGCGATCGCTAATGAACTAGCGGGGAAATTTTACCTATCTAATGGTTTTGATACAGTGGCTAAGCCTCACTTAAGAGAAGCATCCTACTGTTATTTAAAATGGGGAGCGACCGCAAAAGTACAAGCTTTAGAAAAGAAGTATTCTCAACTTCTTTTTAACCTTACTGCCTCGGAATTGACTTCACTAAACAGTTGGAAAGCCTCATCTTCAATAGGCTACAAAGATCTAGAATTTTTAGTAGATATTAAATCGGTTCTTAAGGCTTCTCAAGCTCTTTCTGGTGAAATTATTTTGGAAACTTTACTGACGAAATTGATGAGAATCGTTATCGAAAATGCGGGCGCCCAAAAAGGTTTTTTAATTTTACACAAAGAAGGAAACTGGGTCATTGAAGCTGAAGCCACTGTGGATTCGGATAATGTTCGCATTTTGCGATCTATTTCGCTCGACACTATAGATGATAACTCCCAAACTCCATATCTATCAAGCGCTGTTGTCAACTACGTGATCCATAGCCAAGAGAATATCGTTTTGAATGATGCATTTAATGAAGGACAGTTTTCTCATGACCCGTATATTGTTGCCACTCAAGCCAAATCAATTCTTGGTCATCCCTTGCTTAACCAAGGTAAGCTTAATGGCATCTTGTATCTTGAAAATAATCTGACTGCTGGAGCATTTACTACTGAGCGCCTAGAAGTTTTAAAAGTTCTTTCTGCTCAAGCTGCTATTTCCATTGAAAATGCCCGTCTCTACCAGCAGTTAGAAGAATATAACCGAAATCTAGAGCAAAAAGTGGAAAAGCGAACAAAGGAACTGACACAGACTGTTGCTGAATTAAAAAAAGTGGAGGCTCAGTTGGTATTTGAGAACGAATTGCTACGAAATGCCGACTTGAATTCTTATGAATACCAAGTGGGGGGAGCTTTGGCCCCAGATTCTCATACATATGTCGTCCGACAGGCAGACCGCGACTTGCATAGATTCTTAAAAGAAGGGCACTATTGCTTTATTTTAAATGCTCGTCAGATGGGTAAATCCAGTCTATGCGCTCGAATTATTAATTTGTTGCAGCAAACACAAGAATTTGCCTGTTGTGAGATTGATTTGAATGAGTTTAGTAGCAAAAATATCACAGAAGATAAATGGTATGCTGATTTGGTCGCTATTTTGATAGATAGGTTTGAACTGAGAGAGAAGATTAATTTTCGGGCTTGGTGGCGAGAAAGATTAGATAATTCTTCCATGCGGCGCGTGAGCGAATTTATTGAAACAATTTTATTACCTGCGTTTCCCCAGCAAAAAATTACCATTTTTATTGACGAAATTGATAAAATTTTAACTCTTAATTTTGATACAGATTCTTTCTTTACTTTACTCAGAGCGTTATATAATCGCCGCAGTATAAATTCAGACTATAAACGTTTAAATTTTGTCCTTCTAGGAGTAGCTAATCCTTGTAATTTAATTCAAGACTCCGAGGGAACTCCATTTAATATAGGAAAGGCTATTACCCTAGAACCTTTTAAACTAGAAGAAATAGAGCCATTAATTATAGGTTTAAAAGATAAATTTACTAATCCACATGCTCTTCTAAAAGAGGTATTATCTTGGACAGGCGGTCAGCCTTTTCTCACCCAAAAAACTTGTCAATTGATTCACGATTGCACAATTCCTTTACCAGAAGGGAATGAAAAGCCTTGGGTTGAAAAATTAATCTACTCCAAAATTATAGAAGACTGGGAAGCTAAAGACATGCCCGAACATTTAACTAGCATTCGCGCTCGCCTACTTAGTCCCCAGTCTTCAACACTTCAATTGTTAAAGTTGTATCAGCAAATTCTTGACTCAGGAGAAGTGCATTACAGAAAATCTCTTATTGAGAAAGAGCTGTTACTGACTGGATTAATTCGCTTAAAAAAACAGCTTCTTTGTGTATATAACCGGATTTATGAAACTGTTTTTAATCGAGATTGGGTAGAAAAAACTATTAATTTATGTGCTGATTAAGTTAAGTTTTGTTGAAAATAGAGACGATATAATTGGCAACGAATCACAGCCAGATCGAAATTTTCTAGCTTAATCAAGCCAGTACTAAGAAGTTTGAATTTTTCTGTGGGTTTGAGGGAAATCGGAGCATTAGCTTCTAATAATTCCCTAAATATTTGTAACAACTCGGGTTGTTGTGTGAGATTTTGTAAATGTCGCCTTAAATGGTTAATATATGGTCCTTTTTCTGATGGAGCTATCTGAATTAATTCATCTAAAGGCATGATCTTGTTGGCAGCCCAATTTAAAGCTATCTGCACCAAATGAGGATGTCCACCAACCACAGCCATAAGCTTTTCTATCTCTTCATAGCACCAATTTAGGCCGTATTTAGTTGCTAATTCCTGCACCTGGTCAGGATTGAATTCAGGTAATAATACTCCCAGACCTACATTAAATGGGGATTGGTTGATATCTTTAATTAAATAGGCTTCGGTTGAGTAGCTAATTACTAACCGGAGTTTTTTCCAAATCCCTCGGTTTTGTCCTTTGTTAGCATTTTCATGCCAAGAGCGAAGTAGTCCAAAAAAATCGTCAACAATTTCATTTTGTTCAAAAATCCGATCTACATCATCTAGTACCAATAATAAAGCTGGTTCAACCTCTGAGAGAATATAATCTTTCAGGTAATAGCTACAGTTCATTTTGCTACCGGAAAATTCCTCATCCCAGTAGTCGGCAATCCGATTGGGAAGATTAAGTTTTCGAGTGATGTGAAAACAAATCCATTTTAAAAATGGATCCAAATCTGACATTAAACCTTTATCTATGTCTTCAAAACTAAGAGAGACTACTCGATACTCTTGCTTTCGGCAGTGTTGGATAATTCTTTCAATTAAAGAAGTTTTGCCCATTTCCTTCGGGGCTTTAATGCGAACCAAAGCCCCTGGCTTTTCTATCTCTTGGTAGCAGTCTTCTTCTACTGGCTGTCGATTAATGTATAGTTGAGAGCCGATCTCCACTGGCCCCAGGAAGAGCTGTCCGAGAATTTGGGGGCGCGATCGCCCTCTTAAATTCTCTGCTGGCGGCACATTCAGTTTTGAGAGTGAGGTATTTTTCTTTTCCTCTGTTAAGGGAAGTGGGAAATCCAAGTTAGGTGAAATCTGGGAAACTAAATCAGATGCAACTCTTTGAGTAGATTGTTTTTGACTTGGGCTAGAACCCTTTGCCATTAAAGCCTGTATCACAACTCGGAAATTATTCTTGTCAACTTTTTTGAGCCCAGTTGCCTGCTTTATAAGCTTCCACATGGCCGACCCCAGTCTTTTAGCATGGTCTTCGGATAAACTATGCCCTTCGTTTGTGAGTGAGTCAGCAATCTGTTGGTATGTTTTCCCTTCCAAAGCTTTATAAAATATACGCTCTTGGTTTTGGTTTAGGCTTTCTCCAGTTTCAGTCAGAACTAAATTGGCAGTCCACTGGAATAGTTTTTCTGCTTCCATTAACCTTCTAAGGGTTTTCACTTAAATTTTATTCAGAATGACACTTTTTGACTACTATTTGCAACTTTATCTTCACTAATCAACGCTATATAGTTATATATTTATATATTTTAGTTAAAACAAGACACTTTTTGCTACTAAGTATTGCCTATGCATCACTTTATAGTTAAGTGCATAAAAAAAGTGGCAGAAAGAAAAACACAATTTACCACTTTTTCTGTCTTTATTTTTGAAGTCAGAATACTTAGTATTTGATTAAAGGATAAATCGTATAAAACTAAATCTGGGCTCTATAAAAACTGTTCTACAGTTTGCTAACAATCTTATTTATTGCTTGAAAAGAAAACCACAGAGGGTAAAAACAATGAATGTGCGATGGAAAAAATTGCTAGTGACAACCACCTTGTGGTTAGTAACTGAAATTGGCTTCAACTTCTTAGGAATCGATAACTTGGTTGATTATAGCGAGTTTATTTTTGAAAGGCCTGAAATCGTGCAGCCGCTGCTCACATTCTTTCCCCTTTCTAAGAGCTACCTAAATCCTCCCTTACACGCTCTTAAAATCTTTAATTAACATCGAGCGGTAAAAAAAAATGAACTTTTCTCATCTAGAAGAAACTTTTAATTTGAGTAGTCTGTGTGAAAACAAATTGGCTCGCCTGTTTTGGCTTAATCTTCTGGCCTACCAAGAAATCAGAGTTTTATTAGCTCGAAACAACCTGGAAGAAAACGCCAAAAAAATGACCATTTCCTTAATCACTATAATTAATTATGTTCGCCATAGGGGACAGTTAAAAATTTTCCTGAAGACTCAACTAGAAAAATATCAACTTTCTGAATTTATTTACCAGCATCATCTACTAATAGTCAAGGTTTTGTTTCAAACTCTTAAATCATACTTAAAAGAGAAATGGACTCTAAAAATTGAACAAGCCTGGACTGATTTTTCGGAAATGATTATTAGTCTAATCCTGGAAATAGAACAAGAAAAATCTTCCCTTCAAGGCATTAACTCTGTTCTTAAAAAGCTCACGATTAAAGCCATTGCTCAAAAAGCCTTAAGAGATACATCGTTGAAAACTAATGAATAAGCGAGGGAAGAAATTGTTAGTGAAAACCACCCTAAAGATGAACCTCGATTGTCTCCTTAAGATTGTTGATTTCCAGCTAATTGAGAGCCAAAATCGCCCCCTCAATTCCACAGAAATTCTCATTCTGCAGGG
>JASJDA010000017.1 GCA_030065755.1 Prochloraceae cyanobacterium
TAAAGATGAGTCAATTGGAGTCGTGACGGGTAAAAGCGCGGGCTTTGATTTTGGATTAAAAACTTTTTTAACTGATAGTAATGGTCATGAATATAAATCCCCTTTATTCCTGCTAAAAGCATCTAAGTTAATACGTGCAGCAAATAAAAAACTCTCATCCAAAAAACTAGGTTCTAACAATTGGCATAAAGCCAGAATCGAACTAGCCAAGCTACACGAATACATAGCCAACCAAAGAAGAGATTATTTCTGGAAATTGGCTCATCAGTTGTGCGATACTTACGACTATCTATTTTTTGAGGATCTAAATCTCAAAGGAATGGTTCGGCTGTGGGGTCGCAAGATTAGCGATTTAGCCTTTGCTACTTTTCTCGACATCCTCAAGCTGGTAGCAGAGAAAAAAGGTAAGTTTGTTGGTTTTGTAGATCGTTGGTATCCAAGTTCTAAAACCTGCAATCATTGCGGTCACGTACATGATGGGTTACAGCTAGAAGATAGACGCTGGCGTTGTCCTGGCTGTTTGAGAGTTAACGATAGAGATAAGAATGCTGCCAAAAATTTGAACGAGAAGGGACTGTCTTCTCATGGGCTAGGCGATGTTAGACAGGGGCTTGCTCCTGCAATTGCTGTCTGAATCCAGAATCCCCGTCCCTTTTAGGGCGGGGAGTACGTCAAACGAGAACAATGTCTAGAAAAGGATCGAATATATCCGCATTTGTATTTTGTAAAGTCGCTATTTGCTGTCCCCTGAACAACAGAGCACCATTAGCCTCGTTAAAGCTAAATTGATTAGTACTTGTTGCACCAAAACCACTACGATTAATCTGAATTTTATCTCCTTGAAAACCATTGAAGTCTGAGATAATATCAATTCCATCCCTTACTGAATTGAAAACAAAGCGATCGGCACCAATTCCACCTACTAAAACATCTCGTCCAGCTCCTCCGATTAAGAAATCATTACCAGCACTCCCATTTAGTCGATCGTTACCTACTAGTCCAATCAATCGGTTATTGCGGTTATTTCCGACCAGAATATTGTTAAGGTTGTTGCCAACTCCATTAATAGCTGTCCCAGTTAGAATTAACCTTTCAACATTAGCTGCGAGGGTGTAGTTAACAGTTGAGAACACTGTATCGAAGCCAGCATTAACTAATTCCCCGACTCGATCGCCAACAGCGTCAACAACGTAACTATCATTACCAGCACCTCCATTCATCAAGTCGGCTCCTAAGCCACCATTAAGGGTATCATTCCCAGCATTCCCATTGAGGATATCATTACCTACTAGTCCAATCAGTCGGTTATTGCGGTTATTTCCGAGAATAATATTGTTAAGGTTGTTGCCAATTCCATTAATAGCTGTCCCAGTTAGAATTAACCTTTCAACATTAGCTGCGAGGGTGTAGTTAACAGTTGAGAACACTGTATCAAAGCCAGCATTAACTAATTCCCCGACTCGATCGCCAACAGCGTCAACAACGTAACTATCATTACCAGCACCTCCATTCATGACATCATTACCAGCACCTCCGTTAAGTAGGTCATTACCAGCACTTCCTTGTAAAGAATCATTGCCAATATTCCCCAGTAAAGTGTCATTACCAATTAATCCGTCGATCGTATCATCGCCAGCTAATCCGTTTATATTATTGTTATTTGAATCGCCGTTGAGAGAATCATTGCCAGCAGTTGGTAAGTTATTGTTGACGGAGTTAACGTTAACCGTGATGACATAATTCGAGCTGCTGTAATCTTTACCGTCGCTAACCTTGAAATTAAAAGTCGTGTAAGGAGAGCCATTGGTATTAGCAGTAGCTTTAAATTTTAGTTGGTCTAGATTCCCCACAGCTATTTCTTGGTTAAGCAAAATATCTTCGCCGTCATTAATGTTGTTGCCGTTACTATCTAGGAAAAGCTCTCCTGCTGTCTCCAAAGCAGTAATTTGAACTTTTTGCAAAGTATCGCTATTATCGGAGTCGCTAAAGTTGAAATCAGCGGCTTTAAAGGCATAAATTACATCTTCATTGAAAGTAACAGTATTATTGGTAGCAGTAGGAAGCTGATTGGAATTAAATACCAGATTGTCCCACCACAGATCGTATGTATTACCAGTATCGCTATAGGGATTTATTTTTAAATAGTAAGTCCCAGAGTCACTAACGATCGTATCTATAGATTCATTATCAGTAATTGAATCAGAAGCAGCGATCTCATTACCGTTTGCATCGTAAAGATATAGATCTAGATCGCCGTTTGCATGGGTAAAGTTTAAGTTGACTACCAGATTTTCATAGCCAGAAGTTACATTAATCTCATACCAGTCGGCATCACCAGCAATTCCTTGACCATTAATATCCCTCAACCAAGTTTGTTGTTTGTTGCTTAAATCGTAAGCAGTAAGACGAGTATCATTTTCTTCGTAGTTATCGTCACTATTGCTAGTAATCTGGGATAGATCTACAGTAGCATCTGAAAATTGAACAAATTCGATTCCTGTCAGAATATCGCTACCATCAGAGTTGAGATTGGTTGTCTCAGTAACACTAAAACTTCCATTATTATTTTCTGTTATGGTGTAGTTTGCTTGTGTTCCCAAATAAGTAGCAATATCGTCACCGTCGTTACCGTTGAGAGTATCGTCTCCTACTCCACCACTAATAGTGTCATTACCTATTCCACCAGAGAGAATATTATTTATTGAATTACCTGTGAGCCGATCGTTCCCAGAGCCACCGATCGCGTTTTCAATTGTTACATTCTTAGCTATGGTATAACCACCATAAACACCGACGACAGAAGAGATATATCCTCCAGCATTCTGTCCAGTTAAAGGTGCTTCCCGTAAGTCGATATTAGCATTAGCATTAATTCCTGCTGCAGTAATTGTATCCGTACCGCCAGTATCCCAGATAGCAGAATAAAAAGTTCCAGATACGTTACTTGAAGTTAAAGTATAAGTATCGTTCCCATTGCGGTAATTATTGTTGGCACCATAAAGATGCTGAATAGCAGCAATATCGAATGCCATCGGCGTTCCTTGATATCCATAATTACCTCCTGAAGCTAAGTTATCGGATAATAGACCGTCGTTATAGGACATAGTTGTCCACACGCCTTGGTTTAGTCCAAAGTCACCAGTAGATCCAAAGGGAGAAGTAACTCCAGGGTAAATAGAAGAACCACCACCATCATCGTGAGGGTGAGCTAATCCCAATCCGTGACCCAATTCGTGGATGAGAGTAATAAAACCATATCCACCCTGTTGCAAACCGCCATTAGGGTTCCAACCGCTTCCTTGCCAATTAAAATAGCCTATACCCATTCCGCCAGTTCCTGGAGGGCCAAACGCTCCCAGTGCAGGTAATTGAGAGTTGTCAACTGAATAAAAACCTAGTGTGGCATTAGGGTCATTATCTGTTGCTCTAACAAACTGAATATTAGCTATATTAGACCAAGTGGTTAATGCTTGCTCCATTGCAGCAATTTCATAATCTTCCCAATTATAAGCATTAGTTGTGATATTGCCTACGGAATCGTCAAAAGATTCAGACCCAGCACCCCAAAATGAATAAGTAATAACTCGATTGGAACCTACAGACCAACGATCTCCTCCCCAAAGAAGACCGTCAATGTAAGTATTGCCTGTTAAAGATGTATTTGCAACAGGCGATGTCAGTCTAGAAGTTGTTGAAGAGTTTGAGGCGAATAACTCTCTTGCTGACTCTGAAGAATTAGAAAGACTATAGGTATCATTACTTGCATTAGTAGCGCAGCAAGCAGAACAACCACAGCGTATTATTGGTGTTGAAGTCGATTGAGTCTCTTTGCCCTCGCCTCCAATCCAACCCATACCTTGTTTTAATATCAAGTCACTGGTACTGGTATTGTCAATTTCAGAAGCGTAATTTATTAAATCTCGAACATCTTTTAGTAAAACTTGAGGCTTTTCAGCATTTTGACTTAAATATTCCTGCGCCAAATAAATGGTGTTAGTTTCTTCTAAAAAAGTGCTGTTAGAACCATCAAGCTCTATAATTGACTTGATTTCAATCCTAGGAATTTCTTTCCCCTCTTCTTTGAAGCTATCTAAAACTGACTCTAATTGAGTCATGAGCTTTCGATCGTCTTGTAATGCTGCAATAAATTTTTCTGGAGTTAGATTTCTTTGGATAAGTTTATCTTCGCCTAAGATATCTGTTAAGTCTAAAATCAGTTTTTTGCTCAGTTCCATTTTTTGATTTGTTTTTATAGATTTGCTTAGGTATATATAATTGTTTTAACAATTTAACACCAGAAAAAAGTTGTTCAACTCGGTAATTTGACTCGAATTTTTGTATTTTTAAGCCAAAATAAGTAGGTCTTATTGCTTTTTTAAAAAATCCGTAATTTTATTAAAAACAGAATAAAAATCGGCAATCAACTATAAAGCAATTAAGTATTAGTAAATTTACTGATAGAGGAAAATAACGAGATTTTAACCATTTTTTCTTATAATATATATCTCTTATTTATTGTTGTCGCAAATTTGTTGTCTTGACAAAAATAATAGCCCACAAGCTAGAGAATATACTTAAGGGAAATCGACTAATTGTAAAGCTTCGCTTAGGGCTGATTTAATTGATATGTTCGATCGAATGGAGCGCGTAATTTTAGCCATTGGAAGTTTTGATTCAAATTAGCTAGATTGGTTTTTTCTTTAGTCTTGTGTAGCAACTAAAGAGTCTTATGTGTCAACTAAAGAAAACCGAAAAATTACCTTACGGTAATCTCTAATGGTCTCTCGCTTGCACTCTCCACTTAGTTTTGCTAAATTAACAGTAAAGAAAAGTTTAAAGGTGCTAAATGAAAGGAATTAGCACAGTTTTTTAGCTTTTCCATAGTAGCTGCGATCGCTCGTGGTCGAATTCTAATAAATTACACTTTAAATCTTAAGAGCCCACAGGAACAATTAACAAAGCAGATTGAGTCCCTTAGCAAGAGCCAGGTAAGCTCGGAGCAAATAGAGCGCCTGGAAAATCAAATTAATTCTGTCACTCAAGAAACAAAGACACTGAGCCAACAAGTTGAAACTTTACTAGATTAGATTCCACGAAATTCCAATCGCAACTCAGAAACAGAAAACCTTCAAAAATCTCATATCTTATACCTCAAGAGAAAAAGCGCGCCGCGAAACGGCGCGCTCCTATCGACTCAGTCAAAAGGAAAGGTCATCTACTGATTGTAGAAATGTAACAAAAAACTAGGGCGGCAAAACAGACTGGAATAGAAATTCAAACAAGTGTAAATTTGTTAGTGAGCTAAAAATGAATCTACTTGTTTAAAGCTTTTTAAGTAATAAAAAAACTCCAGTCTCTCAATGCCGCTCTAGAACAAAATACCTAACTTGAAATCTTAAGAGATTTCAAAGAAGGAAGAGAATAAAAAACTGTTAAATTATGTCGGGGGCAATAAATCTATGAATAATTGTCCGTGTTGTGGCACGACTTTGCTCCGCCACATTAATCGTACTCGCCTCTACTGGTTTTGCCGACACTGTTGGCAAGAAATGCCCAATTTTGATTCATTGAGAATTATTAATCATTATCTAAGTGTTAAATTCGAGGAATTGCCCTCTTTGCAAAAAGTCTCATTGGTTAAGGACACTTCCATTGCGATCGGTACTGATAACAAAAGTCATGTTTCTGAAGAGCTGTGTGAAGGAAAAGTTTTAGGCACTGTCCGTCAAGAAAAGTAAGTCGGGTGACTGATTCGCGCTCGTTTAATCCTATTTAGCGTTGCGATCGTCAATTAAAAAAGTGAACAGTTATCAGTTACCACTTATCAGGTCTTCTTCATGGATTTTGCTGTTTAGACGAGAATAATGTCTGCAGAAGTAATAAAATTCCTAGCATTCTGTAAAGTAGCTATTTGCTGTCCCCTAAACAAGAGAGCACCATTACCTGCGTTAAAGTTAAATTGATTAGTACTTGTTGCACCAAAACCACGACGATTAATCTGAATTTTATCTCCTTGAAACCTATTAAAGTCTGAGATAATATCAATTCGCTCGGAAACAGAGTTGAAAACAAAGCGATCGGCACCAAGTCCACCTACAAGAACATCTCGTCCAAATCCTCCAATTAAGAAATCATTGCCAGCACCACCGATAAGTTGGTCGTTACCACCACCACCAAGGAGTTTATTGTTGAAGCCATTCCCGCGAATAATATTATTGAGAAAATTACCTACTCCATTTCTGGCATTACCAATGAGGGTTAATCTTTCGAGATTGGCTCCTAGGGTGTAGTTAATTGAAGAAGCAACGGTGTCAATCCCTCCTCCTACTGCTTCTATGACTCGATCGCCAAAACTGTTAACGTATAAAGTATCATTGCCAATACCTCCATTCATAAGATCGTTGCCAACCCCTCCGTTGAGAATATCGTTTCCAGCACCACCGATAAGTTGGTCGTTACCACCACCACCAAGGAGTCTATTGTTGAAGCCATTCCCGCGAATAATATTGTTGAGAAAATTACCTACTCCATTTCTGGCATTACCAATAAGGGTTAATCTTTCGAGATTGGCTCCCAGAGTGTAGTTAATTGAAGAAGCAACGGTGTCAATCCCTCCTCCTGCTGCTTCTATAACTCGATCGCCGAAACTGTTAACGTATAAAGTATCATTGCCAATACCTCCATTCATAAGATCGTTGCCAACCCCTCCGTTGAGAATATCGTTTCCAGCACTTCCAACAAGAGAGTTGTTAAAGTTATTACCAGTAATGCGATCGTTTTGAGTGGTTCCAATAACATTCCGAAAATTTCTCACAGTACGATTGAGACTGCCAATTCCAGGAATGTTATTCACAACCAAACTCTCTGCAGCTAAATTAACCACAACAGATGCTGGACTAGTAGCACTAGAAACATTAATGGTATTAGCTCGACCAACATCACCAATAATAGTCTCAACTCTTTGTAAAGTGTCTCTACCAAGACCACCGCCTTTTACAACAACACCTGTAGGTAACAGTGTAATTGCCTGACCCAAACCAGTATAATTTACAGTATCTCTACCTAAATCTGTACCATTACTGTCCCCATCAAGAGTATCGTTCCCTCTGCTGCCGAAAAAAACGTCGTTACCACCGCCACCGACAAGTACATTATTAGAATTATTCCCCTTAAAAGTATCGTTTTGAGTAGTTCCAATAACATTACGAAAATTTCTCACAGTACGATTGAGACTGCCAATTCCAGGAATGTTATTTACAACCAAACTCTCTGTAGCTAAATTAACCACAACAGATACTGGACTAGTAGCACTAGAAACATCGATGGTATTAGCTCGACCCACATCACCAATAATAGTCTCAACTCTTTGTAAGGTATCTCTACCAAGACCACCGCCTTTTACAACAACACCTGTCGGTAACAGTGTAATTGCTTGACCCAAACCAGTATAATTTACAGTATCTCTACCCAGATCTGTACCATTACTGTCCCCATCAAGAGTATCGTTCCCTCTGCTGCCGAAAAAAAAGTCGTTACCACCGCCACCGACAAGTACATTATTAGAATTATTCCCCTTAAGAGTATCGTTCTGGGTTGTTCCAGTAACATTAACAAAGTTTTGAACCGTAAAATTTACGTCGCCAATTACTGGTATTCCTCTGACAGTAAGACTGTTAGCTGATAGATCGACATTGAATGATGTTGTTCCACTTGTACCAGTAGAACCATCAATTGCATTAGTTTGTCCATTTGCCCCAATGATAGTTTCGATGTTGACAATTCGATCTACACCAGCATTACCTTTATTAATTACACCCGCAGCTTCAAGGGTAATAGCTTGACCTAGACTGGTGTAATTTACTGTATCTGTACCACCCAGACCATCAATCGAGTAATTACCTGTGGTGCCGAGAAAAGTATCATCTAGTGCAGTGCCAACTAGATTGAGAGGACTAGTAGTCGAAGAACTACTAGTCAAAGTATAGGAACCAGTTTCATTGGGATTGGAAGAACTAACCCGAACTAGATAGTTAATACCCGCTACAGCCGTGAAAGTCAGTTGGGAATTTATACCAACACCAAAGTCATTATTGAAATCAATCACTTGACCAGTGTCAGCGTTTACCAGTTGTAGGTAGGCATCAAAAATACCAGAGTCCAAGTTGATTTGTATCTGTTGACCTGGAGTAATGTCTGTTAATAGGTAATCATCTTTATACTCAGTAGGAAAAAGAGGATCGCGAGAGTCTGTAATACTTAAATCACCTGATATAGTCTGGTTATTTGTTATGGTTGGTGCAATATCACCAATGCTGGTAGTTAAGATATAAGAACCAGTTTCATTAGCATTAAAAGAACTAGCCCGAACTAGATAGTTAATCCCTGCTACAGCAGTGAAAGTAAGTTGAGAATTTGTACCAACACCAAAGTCATCATTGGAGTCAATAACTTGACCAGTGTCTGCATTCACTAGTTGCAAGAAAGCATCAAAACTAGCAGAGTCCAAGTTAATTTGTACCAGTTGACCTGGAGTAATGTCTGTTAATAAATAATCATCCTTATACTCAGAAGGAAAATTAGGATCGCGAGAGTCTGTGATAGTTAAATTGCCGTTAATAGTTGCCATCTTTTAATTTCTAAATTATTTTCTTAAACTCTGAATTTTCGCAAGTAAAACAGCTTGCTAAAATGTCTATTTTTCAGGATTATTTAGATTTTTCGATCCTGCGACAGTTTACTATTTTTGAACAAAAATCTTGTCGATTGAGGATATATTAGATTGCTAACTAATAAATAGCATAGTGAAAGATACAACTTTATTGATAGTTTCAATCTTTAGAAATGCATCTATAATTGCTGTTCAAGTTGTTCAATAATCGCTAAAAACACTATAGCTTTGGCGCAATTTTATTGTCAATTTACAATTTCAAGGTTCACCATAACTTTAATGTTTGTCAAAAATGTATATAAACAATAAAGTAAATATAAAGTTAATACCAAGGTAAATGCATCTAATCACTCTCGAACACTTTCTACTTACTGGTGTAGAGTAAATAAAATTTCGCAAAACTAATAGAGTAAAAAGCTTTTATTTTTTAGCCTCTCCAAAAATAAGTAGAAATTTGTTCGAGAAATTTAGATGCTTACGATCGAATTATTTTGACAAGGGTCTAAGTGGCACAAGTAAAACAGCATCCAAAAATGTCTATATTTTCAGGATTTTTTACCTAGAATTACCCTGCAAAACTTTATACAAGAAAAATATAGCTTATGTGTGATTTTGCTGTCAATGTGCGAGTTAAAAGTTCATCAAAACTTTAAGATTAAACCAAAATTTATAGAAACCATAAAGTTGCGATCGCTTATGCTTTGTTTTTCAAAGAACTTAATAGCCTACGAACTAGTAATTAAGCTCAAGGGCGATCGCTTAGCTATTTCTTTTCTTAAGCGGGCAGCGAGAATCGAACTCGCATCATTAGCTTGGAAGGCTAAGGTTTTACCACTAAACTATGCCCGCACTCTTTATTAGGTCATATTTGACGACCATTTATAAAAATAACACAAATAGATCGTCTTGCCAACCCCCCTCGAGTAAAAATTTTACATCTGCGTTTCCCGCAATGCTTCTAGATAATCGATCGCAGCTTCTAACCTAGACTGATAAGAATAAGAAAACTCTTCAAACCAAACGCCTTCTTCAGACTGAGGATCCAAATTTTTCAGCCATTGTTCGGCTTTGCGGACTAGAGCTTTTCTTCGTTGCTGTTTCCTTGTTTCTTGGGTTTCTATGTCTTCTACGAGTTGTTGTTGTCTTTGTTGTTGTTCGAGTTGCTTCTTTTGTTGATATTCTTGTCTTAATTCTCGTACTAAATTGTTCGACGATCTCGCTGCAGATTTACTTTGAGAAGTTTTTCCAGATAAACTAGAAGTTTTTTGTCGCTCTATTTGTTGGTTTTTTTTCTGCTCGAATTCAGATTTAACCTGTGCTAAAAGGTTTTGTGCGATCGAAGATGTTTTATTTTGAGTAGATTTTGTAGATGCAGAGATTTTAGGATTTTGCTTTTGTTGAAACTTTCCTTTTACATCCTCTAATAAATTATCTACTGGGGATTTTTTTGGGTGGGTTTGACTCTTATTTTGAGGAGGTGGAGTATTTTGGGCTTTTTGTTTAAATTGTCCTTTGATATCTTCTAATGAGTTATCCACTGAGGATTGTTTTGATTCGGTTTTAATTCGATCTTGAGGAGGTGGAATATCTTGCGATCGCTGCTCAGTTATTTTTTTTTCTTTATACTCACTCTTAAGTTGAGCTAATATCTTATCCATTTCATCCATCGTTCGCTTCCTGACCCGATGCTACTAAAGCCTCTACTTTCTACCTTAACCAACAAATTCCTAATCTATTAAGGCATTAATCAAAACTTCACTTAAAGTCATGCCTTTCATATCATCGATGGTAATTGTATCTACGATATCGAATTTAGCACCAGCATCTTGCAATTGGTCGTCTAAAATTTTGAGAAATCTAGTTGCGTAAACATCAGTACCTACTTGAATGAAGGAAATACCTAGTTCTCGATCTCGATCGATCTTTTGAGATGCTTCGACGATCGCTGTCATAACTGCTTTGCTATCGTCTGGTTCTCCATCTGTTACCACTAAAATAGTTTCTCCATTCGGCTGAGCAACTCCTGCACTCTTGCGCTGAAAATAGTTATTGAGGGCATCTTCTAATACGGCAGCCAAATCTGTTCGACCAACAGGTTCGTTTTCTTTAAATATTTGCCCTACTTTGCTAGCAGTTACGTTTTCATAACGCTTAAATCTACTGGAGAAAACATAAACAGTAATCCCGTCAGGATCTAAATCTTCGCACTTATGAGCAAGAGCAAGGGTTGACTCTTGCATGAGATCCCAACGACTTTTACCATCTTGGCGATCTTTAGTTGACATACTGCCGCTTTTATCAATAATTAGCGTGTAGTCTCTTTGCTCTAGCATCGTCATACCCTTGCTTGTTTTTGTTATTAGATATTAAGCAGCGATAACTTCTTTGAGAGGCTGCCAGCGGAAATAGCGCTCGCCACCCATTTCTACAACCACTTTAATACGAGGTTCTTGTTTGGGCAAATTAACGAGATACTGTATCTCTTCATTAGAAAGGATAAATCCTTCGATAATCCACAAAAGTAATCCTTTGGATTTAGGAGGAAGGTTTTCTAACTGAGAGCTAGCCATTGGTAATACGTAATAAATAGGACCTACTGCTGCCTCTTGTGCAATATCTTTTTTGCCCAAGTGAGGAGGACGAACCCCGTGAACCCCCGTTAGGTAGGCGCTTATGTCTCCCAGTCCTCTAGCAGTAATATTTAAACTTACATAGCCGGTTGCGCGCAACCGACGTTGGTAGCGTCCTTCATAACCACCCTCTAAAGGTGCGTATACTGCCACTGCTCCTGACTTTTCGATACCACGGATGAATGAGTTACCAGTGGTTAATAGTGCCATATTTGCCTTAAGTTTTATTAATAAATCTCTTTACGATTATATTCCACAGAATGTTCGAGCAGTTCCTAACTCCATCTTTGAAACCGTGAATCTCTTGTCCGATCTTTACCCAGCAAAGGATTTCCCGATACGATCGACCGTCGATCTAAATTCTTCTCAAAAATACCTTGATAAAATCCACAGCCATAGTTTACAATGTGTGATTGTGACCAAAAAATAGAAGTAATACTAGGGAGCCCCAGTAAGAAGTAGCGTTTGGCGCGATCGAGTCTTACGCGAATAAAAACCAAAGCTAGTTAGTGTTTATTTCTAAAAAATAGGGTGGGTAAAACCGCAATCTATGACTGTGAAAGCTATACCTCTTGAGGTAGCGATCGAAGCAGGAAGCAAACATCGAAGAGAATAACGTTGCCATACGGATCCCCTTTGAGTAAGCTTTTTATAACAGTCTAACTCGCTCAGTATAAATACCATAAGAGTAGTAACTCTAAGGTAATACTATGTAATATTTTTGCCTCTTTACAGATACTGGGGAAACCATTCCTTAAGTCTCAAAGAATCAAGGCAAGATTACCAACTCGCTCTATTTCGAGAAGGAAATATAAAAAAGTTCTGTTTATTTACTATTCAGATAAGTCCGAAGCGAAAACTTACAAAGATTCATAATGCCTGAGGACATACAAAGCAAATGAAGCGAGTTAGACATAGTATTTTTTGGTCACAAAATTGTTGTATAGCAAGTTAGAGAGGCTATTTCCGTGTCTGTCGGTCTACTCGGCACCAAAATTGGCATGACCCAAATTTTTGAACAAGAAACGGGAATAGCAATTCCTGTTACCGTAATTCAAGCTGGGCCATGTGCTGTTACTCAAATTAAAAGCAAAGAAACGGACGGTTACAGCTCCGTACAAATAGGGTACGAAGAAGTAAAGGCAAAAGCAATCAATAAACCAGAGCTAGGTCATTTACAAAAAGCAGGAGAAAACGTACCACCTTTGCGTCATTTGAAAGAATATCGTATTGAAGATACTTCTGGATTCGAGGCAGGTCAGTTTCTTAAAGCTGATATTTTTAGCGAAGGACAACTGGTAGACATTAGCGGAACAACTATGGGCCGCGGCTTTGCTGGTTATCAGAAGCGTCATAATTTCCGACGCGGTTCTATGACTCACGGGTCAAAAAACCACCGCCTTCCTGGTTCGACAGGAGCAGGAACAACTCCTGGTCGCGTCTATCCTGGTAAAAAAATGGCAGGTCGTTATGGCGGAACTAAAGTAACTATTCGCAAACTAACAGTGGTGCGTGTAGATACAGAGCGCAACCTCTTGTTGATTAAAGGAGCGGTACCAGGCAAACCAGGAGGTTTGTTAAGTGTAGCGCCGAGCAATATAGTCGGTCAAAAGTAGAAATACGGCCTAGTTATTTATGGATCGATCGACAATTGAACCCCAGGTGAAGAATTGATATTGCCAAAATAACTGGCATGAAAAAAAAAGAGCACCTGTAGAGAAACTAGCTCGTCCTATAAGCCCTCGATCGAACTTCTAACCACTGACAACAAAAAGACTCGCTATCATGATTAACTGTACAGTTAAAAACTGGCAAGGGGAACAAGTGGGAGAAGCAACCTTAGAATTAAAAGTTGCTAAGGAAGAAAATGCATCTCACATAGTTCACCGAGCATTAGTAAGGCAAATAACTAACGCACGCCAGGGAAAAGCCTCCACCAAAACTAGATCTGAAGTAAGAGGTGGCGGACGCAAACCCTGGCGACAAAAAGGAACTGGTAGAGCAAGAGCCGGTTCAATTCGTTCTCCGTTATGGCGGGGTGGTGGCGTCATATTTGGCCCCAAACCCAGACAATTTAACGTCAAAATGAATCGCAAAGAGCGCAGACTAGCTCTGAGAACTGCTTTTACTTCGCGATCGCAAGATTTGATTGTAGTAGAAGACTTTGCCGCACAACTAGCTCAGCCCAAAACCAAAGAGTTAGTTTCAGCTTTAACTCGTTGGGGTATAGAAAATGGCAAAAAACAACCTAAAATACTGCTAATCGTCTCGGAAATTCCAGAAAACTTGCATCTATCGGCACGGAACATTAGCTATTTAAAATTAATTCTAGCTAACAGTTTAAATGTCTATGACGTGCTAGAAGCAGATAAAATTGTCCTCACCTCCGATGCTTTAGCCAAAATACAGGAGGTTTACAGTGATTAGATATGAATCGAGAGATCTAGCCGATATAGTAATCAAGCCGATCGTCACAGAAAAAGCCACCTTGCTTTTAGAGCAAAATAAATATGTCTTTGACGTAGTGCTAAAAGCAACTAAACCACAAATTAAAGCAGCGATCGAAACCTTGTTTGAAGTCAAAGTGGTCAAGGTAAATACTTTAGTACCACCCCGCAAAAAACGTAGAGTGGGAAGATTCGTCGGCTACAAATCCCAATATAAAAGAGCGATCGTGACTTTAGCAGAAGGAGACTCCATCAGAGAAATCTTATTCCCAGAAGTCTAGAAAGTTCGGCTTGCAGATATTTCCGAACGCAAAAATCTCAGTACAACAACCAAAAATATAATTCATTAATCATGGGTGTTCGTTCTTATCGACCATTAACTCCAGGGACTCGGCAAGCGATAGTACCAGATTTCTCAGAAATCACCAAAACTGAACCCGAAAAATCCCTAACTAAATTTAAACACAACCCCAAAGGCCGTAATAATCGCGGCGTAATTACCAGCAGACATAAAGGTGGCGGACACAAGCGCCTTTATCGTTACATAGATTTTCGCCGCGATAAAAGAGACATTGCTGCCAAAGTAACAGCAATTGAATACGATCCTAACCGCAACGCCCGCATAGCCCTCCTACTATATGAAGATGGAGAAAAGAGATATATTCTTTGTCCAGCAGGGTTAAAAGTAGGTTCGGAAGTAATTGCAGGTAACGACTCACCCTTTGAAATTGGCAACGCTTTACCCTTAAGCCGCATTCCCCTAGGTACAGAACTTCACAATATCGAACTCAAACCAGGAAGAGGAGGGCAAATAGTAAGAGGTGCTGGAACCTTTGCCCAATTGGTAGCTAAAGAAGGAAATTACGTCACCCTCAAACTACCCTCCAAAGAAGTGCGGATGGTAAGAAAAGAGTGTTATGCCACGATCGGCAAAGTAGGAAACGCCGAGGCGAGAAACCTGAAACTAGGTAAAGCAGGACGATCGCGCCATTTAGGTCGCCGACCCCACGTTAGAGGTAGTGCGATGAACCCAGTAGATCACCCCCATGGCGGCGGTGAAGGAAGGGCTCCAATTGGTAGAAGTGGCCCCGTTACTCCTTGGGGTAAACCAGCTTTAGGTGCAAAAACTCGCAAACGTAAAAAACGCAGCGATGCTTTAATTGTTCGCCGTCGTAACAAATAATGGATGCCTTATAAAAAAAAGAATTAATCCTGTTGTTATTTAGTTAAAAAAGCGTCGTAAACATTATGACTCGTTCCTTAAAAAAAGGTCCTTTTATCGCAGACAGTTTGCTCTCAAAAATAGAAAAGCTTAACGCCAAAGGCGACAAGCAAGTGATAAAAACCTGGTCGAGAGCTTCTACTATTTTGCCTCAAATGATCGGTCACACGATCGCCGTTCACAACGGCAGGCAACACGTACCGATTTATATTTCCGAACAAATGGTAGGACACAAATTAGGAGAATTTGCTCCCACTAGAACATTTAAAGGACACGCTAAAAGCGACAAAAAAGCAGGTCGCAGATAAATAAAAGAGATTAACTAGTTATAAGTTTACGCGCGATCGCGTAAAGCTGGTAACGCCCGAACGCGCCAAAGGAGGATACTGTGGCCGCAGAAACACGAGAAGAAGTAAAAGCGATCGCCCGCTACATAAGGATGTCTCCCTTTAAAGTGCGGCGGGTTTTAGATCAAATTCGGGGTCGCTCCTATAGAGAAGCCTTAATTATCTTAGAATTTATGCCCTATAAAGCTTGCGAACCCGTACTAAAAGTATTGCGTTCTGCAGCAGCTAACGCAGAGCATAACGCAGGAATGGATCCCGTCACATTATTTGTCAGTCAAGCATACGCCGATGGGGGACCTGGTTTAAAGCGCTATCGACCTAGAGCTCAAGGTCGCGCCTATCAAATTCGCAAGCCAACTTGCCACATAACAATTGCAGTTGCTTCCCAAGAAGAAGAAGAATAAAATCCAACCAAATTAGCCGCAAGTCCAGAGGAAACAAGAGTGGGACAAAAAATACATCCAGTCGGTTTTCGTCTCGGTATTACCAAAGAACACCAATCTTGTTGGTATGCCGATTCCAAACAATATCCAGAACTACTACAAGAAGACCATCGAATTAGAGGATTTGTAGAAAAACAACTCAGTAACGCTGGTATTTCTCAAATTCGCATCGAGCGCAAAGCCGATCAAGTAGACATACAAATCCATACCGCTAGACCTGGGGTGGTCGTCGGTCGCGGTGGTAGCGGAATTGAATCTTTGCGTACGGGTCTGCAAAAGACCTTAGGAGGCAACCGTCAAATACGAATCAACGTAGTTGAAGTCCCTAGAATTGATGCAGATGCAGCTCTTATTGCTGAATACATCGCTCAACAGCTAGAGCGAAGAGTTTCCTTCCGCCGAGTCGTCCGTCAAGCAATTCAACGGGCTCAAAAAGCAGAAGTAAAAGGTATTAAAGTACAAGTAGGAGGTCGTCTCAACGGAGCAGAAATTGCTCGTACTGAATGGACTCGCGAAGGTAGAGTTCCTCTGCACACCCTCCGCGCAGATATCGACTATGCCTACCGCACCGCCAAAACAATTTACGGAATTTTAGGGATTAAAGTCTGGATCTTTAAAGGGGAAATTATCCCAGGACAAGAAGAACAACAAGCCCCACCTCCAACTCAAGCTCCTCGTCGTCAACGACGCCGACAGCAGTTTGAAGACCGTTCTAGTGAAGAATAATTAAGAATAATTACAAAATACGATCGCGAGAACAAATAGATGTTAAGTCCCAGAAGAACAAAATTCCGGAAACAACAACGCGGACGCATGAGAGGTATGGCCAGTCGAGGCAATAAAATTAACTTCGGCGACTTTGCTCTCCAAGCCATAGAGCCAAGTTGGATTACCTCTCGTCAAATTGAAGCCGCACGTAGAGCAATGACCCGTTACGTTCGTCGTGGCGGTAAAATTTGGATTCGCATTTTTCCCGACAAACCCGTCACCATGCGACCAGCAGAAACTCGTATGGGTTCGGGTAAAGGTTCCCCAGAGTTTTGGGTAGCTGTAGTCAAACCAGGACGCATCATGTTTGAAATTGCGGGAATTTCTGAAGAAGTTGCTCGCGAAGCAATGCGTCTGGCTGCGCAAAAATTACCAATTAAAACCAAGTTTATTAGACGCGAGGAACAGGTTTAGAATAATGCCTTTACCAAAAATAGAAGATGCCAGAAAACTAAGCGATGAAGAATTAGTTGATGAAATTGAAGCAGTCAAGAAAGAACTATTTCAATTACGACTGCAAAAGGCAACCAGCAACTTAGAAAAAACTCATCAATTTAAGCACAATCGCCATCGTTTAGCTCAATTATTGACCGTAGAACGAGAAAGGCAATTAGCCGACGATGCTAGTGAGGAGCCAAAAGAAGAAGTAGCTGCCGAACCAGAAAGCTCAGAACCAGAAGCAACCTCGCCAGAAGAGGAAGCAGAAAAACCCGAACAAGAATAGGAGTAAACGATCGTGCCAGTTAAAGAAAGAGTAGGAGAAGTTATCAGCAACAAAATGGATAAAACCGTAGTTGTTGCCATAGAAAACCGCGCTCCTCACCCCAAATACCGCAAAATTATGCCTAAAACTAAAAAATATAAAGCTCACGACGAAGAAAATAAATGCAAAACAGGGGATATCGTTCGCATTAAAGAAACAAGACCCCTCAGCCGTACTAAGCGGTGGGAAGTAGCTGAGATTCTCAATTCTAAATAACAGTAATAGGTAATAAAAAAAACACTATTTACCAATTACTAAGCAAACAATTAAGAGTTAATAATTACTAAAACAGTGATTCAACAACAGACATATCTTAACGTTGCTGATAATAGCGGCGCTCGCAAATTAATGTGCTTGCGCGTTTTAGGAACTGGCAACTGTCGTTACGGCAGAATTGGGGACATCATTATTGCCGTTGTCAAAGAAGCTATACCCAATATGCCAATTAAAAAATCAGACGTAGTGCGAGCAGTAATTGTTCGTACTAAGCAATCTTTACGTCGAGAAAGTGGCATGAGCATACGCTTTGACGACAATGCTGCAGTGATCGTCAATCTCGACGGTAACCCCAAAGGAACCCGCGTATTCGGGCCAGTAGCGCGGGAATTACGAGACAAAAACTTCACTAAAATTGTTTCTTTAGCTCCGGAGGTACTCTGATGGCCAAAACGAAAAAAAATAGCTCCCCTACTCGCTATAAAATGCACGTAAAAAAGGGAGATACCGTTCAAATAATTTCCGGTACAGATAAAGGGAAAGTAGGAGAAGTTCTCGCTACATTACCTAAGTCAAGCAAGGTAGTTGTTAAAGGAGTTAACGAAAAAACCAAACACGTTAAGCCCAAGCAACAAGGAGAATCAGGTCAAATTACAACCTTTGAAGCTCCTATTCACAGCTCTAACGTAATGCTCTATTCCACAAAAGAAAAGGTTGCCAGTCGCGTCTGTTATACCTTCAATGAAGAAGGTCGTAAAGTAAGAATGCTTAAAAAAACAGGAGAAATAATCGATTAGCTTTCAAATTTTGACCTCGAAAACTCCCTGACAAAGCCCAGGGCAATAAGGAAAAAATAACTATGCAAAAACCACTTAAAACTATTTACCAAGAAACCATAGTTCCTAAACTCAAAGAACAGTTTGGATATTCCAATATTCATCAAGTTCCCAAAGTAATCAAAGTTACCGTTAACCGAGGTTTGGGAGAAGCATCTCAGAATGCCAAAGCTCTCGAATCGTCGATCGCCGAACTATCAGTAATTACCGGACAAAAGCCAGTAGTTACCAGAGCCAAAAAAGCGATCGCGGGTTTTAAACTCCGTGAAGGTATGCCAGTAGGGGTAATGGTCACATTGCGATCGGACAAGATGTATGCTTTTCTCGAACGATTAATTAACCTCGTCTTACCACGAATTCGCGACTTTCGAGGCATCAGTCCCAAAAGCTTCGACGGACGCGGTAACTACACTCTTGGTATTAAAGAGCAACTGATTTTTCCAGAAATTAGTTACGACAGTATAGATCAAATTCGCGGCATGGACGTATCTATAATCACCACAGCCCTTACTGACGAAGAAGGTCGCGCCCTACTTAAAGAAATGGGAATGCCATTCCGCAAAAGTTAAATTTATATAGATCCGGAGGAAATAAAGGAAATAATGTCCTCAAAAGACACTATCTCAGATATGCTAACTCGCATTCGCAATGCTTGTTTGGTAGGGCATTCTACTACTATTGTCCCCACCACTAGAATGACTCGCAGTATAGCCAAAGTTCTTAAAGAAGAAGGCTTTATTGACAGCTATCAAGAATCTGGCGAAGGGATTACAAAGCACTTGGTGATTAGCTTGAAATATAAAGGGAAAAATCGCCAACCAATTATTAAAACCCTCAAGCGCGTCAGCAAACCAGGCTTAAGAGTATATTCTAACCGTAAAGAATTACCTCGCGTTCTAGGAGGAATTGGTATCGCCATTATCTCCACATCCAGAGGTATCATGACTGACCGAGAAGCTCGTCGTCAAGGAGTTGGAGGCGAAGTGCTCTGTTATGTCTGGTAGGAAAAAATAATAATCAGCAACAGGAGTAATTAGTCATGTCTCGTATCGGCAAACGCCCGATCGCCCTTCCTAAAAAAGTCGAAATAAAAATCGACGGACAACACATTAGTGTTAAAGGACCTAAAGGAACCTTAGAGAGAGTTTTACCCTCAAAGGTGAAAGTAGAGCAAGATGGCGAAAATCTGCAAGTAGTGCGGCAAGATGAGTCCCGCACCGCTAGAGAACGCCACGGTTTATCTCGTACCCTAGTTTCTAATATGGTAGAAGGGGTTTCCAAAGGCTTTGAAAAACAACTCGACATCCAGGGTGTGGGTTATAGGGCACAAGCACAAGGAACTACATTGATTCTCAACGTGGGCTACAGTAAGCCAGTTGAAATAAAAATGCCTTCTGGCGTTAGCGTCAAAGTCGAAAAAAACACTCAAGTAACTGTTAGTGGTATCGATAAAGAAGTAGTAGGCAATATTGCCGCGAAAATTCGCGCCGTCCGTCCGCCAGAACCCTACAAAGGAAAAGGCATTCGCTATCTTGGTGAAGTAGTTAGACGTAAAGCTGGTAAAGCAGGTAAGAAATAGAAATGAAACTAACTCGAAAAAAATTAGTTCAGCGCCGTCATCGGCGATTGCGTCGTAAAGTAACAGGAACTGCAGATAGACCCAGACTGTCAGTTTTTCGCTCCAATTGTCATATTTACGCTCAAGTTATCGATGATGTAGCTCAGCATACTTTAGCGGCAGCATCAACCTTAGAGCCAGAAATACGATCTCAACTATCATCTGGAGCTACTTGCGACGCTTCAGCAGCAGTTGGCAAATTAGTTGCTACGCGAAGCAAAGAAAAAGGAATTGAGCAAGTTGTCTTCGATCGAGGTGGAAACCTCTATCACGGTCGTGTCAAAGCTTTAGCTGAAGCTGCCCGCGAAGCAGGGCTAAATTTCTAGTCAATTACTACAGGGATATAAAATATGGCAAATCGTCGCAGTAAAAAAGGTCGCGCCAAAGAGAAAGAAACTAACTGGCAAGAAAGAGTTATTCAGATTCGTCGGGTCAGTAAAGTTGTCAAAGGCGGTAAAAAATTAAGCTTCCGCGCTATCGTAGTAGTTGGCAATGAAAGAGGTCAAGTAGGGGTAGGTGTAGGCAAAGCAGCTGATGTTATCGGTGCGGTGCGGAAAGGAGTCGTTGATGCTAAGAAGCATTTGATTGACGTTTCTCTCAATAAAGCCAGCTCCATTGCTCACATTACTAACGGACGTTCTGGAGGAGCAAAAGTAATTATGCGACCTGCTGCTCCAGGTACTGGAGTAATTGCCGGCGGGGCAGTGCGGACAGTTCTAGAATTAGCTGGAATTAAAAATATTTTGGCTAAGCAACTAGGTTCTAATAACCCCTTAAATAATGCTAGAGCAGCGATCGACGCTTTAGAACAAATACGCACTTTTTCGCAAGTTGCTCGAGAAAGGGAAATTCCCCTCGAACAAATTTACGCCTAATTTTCTATAAAAGCAGTTAGAAAAGGAAGAAGATCGTGAGATTAAATCAAGTTGGACCCAAAACAGGCTCCAAAAGGCGCAGGCGCAGAGTAGGTCGAGGCATATCAGCAGGTCAAGGGGCTAGCTGTGGTTTTGGGATGCGAGGTCAAAAATCCCGCTCCGGTACCGGAACTAAGGCGGGTTTTGAAGGGGGACAAATGCCCCTTTATCGTCGCATACCAAAATTAAAGCACTTTACGGTTGTTAACCCTCGTTGTTACACCGTCGTTAACGTTAGCAAACTAGCGTCACTTGCTCCTAACAGCGAAGTTAGTTTAGCTTCCTTAATGGAACAAGGTATTGTTACTGCCAACGACGGACCTCTAAAAATACTGGGCGATGGCGAGTTAAATATTCCTCTTCAGATTAAAGCAGCAGCTTTTACTAGGGTCGCGCGCCAAAAAATTGAAGCTGCTGGCGGTAGTTGCGAAATAATTAATGGCTGAGCTATTAAGGAAAGCAACTGCTTTGTTATTGTATAGTTTTTAACATAAATCTGGAGGGGCAAAATTAAAAAATTATCAAATAATAATCGGATAATAGATTAATATTCCCTGCTTTTAGAGGTAGCTATATATGGTTGTCAGTCGAGATAAAAACCCAACAGCTCAAGAAACTTTTATGCAGATGGCTCAAGCAGCAGGGCTTAGAGGAAGGCTGCTTGTCACAGTTGGTCTGTTAATTTTGGTGCGATTTGGTATTTTTATATCCGTACCAGGAATTAACAGAGACGCATTTGCTCAAGAAATTCAAAATAATCCAGCACTTGGATTTTTAGATTTTTTCAGTGGAGGGGGCTTCTCAGCTTTAGGGATTTTTGCCCTAGGAATTTTACCTTTTATTAATGCTTCGATTATCATTCAGTTACTCACTGCTGCTATTCCCGCATTAGAAGACTTACAAAAAAATGAGGGTGAAGCAGGAAGGCGTAAAATTTCTCAAATTACTCGCTATGTGGCTCTAGGTTGGGGAATCCTACAAAGTACGGCATTGACCTTGGGCTTGTTAAATAACGAGCGGATTGCTCTCCAACCTGGATTTGCCTTTGTTGCCGAAACAGTAATAGCTTTAACCGCAGGTTCCATGTTCGTGATGTGGATATCTGAGCTAATAACCGAACGGGGTATTGGTAATGGTGCTTCTTTAATAATTTTTGTCAATATAGTTGCAGTTTTACCCAGTACTTTAGGCAATACCATTGTATTTGCTCAATCGGGTGGTAGAGAAGTAGTACTCAAAGTAGCACTTTTATTGTTGGTTTTTCTGCTCATGATCGTTGGCATTGTCTTCGTTCAAGAAGGAAGCCGCCGCATTCCCATTATTTCCGCTCGCCGCCAAATCAATAAGAAACTCTACAGAGGAGAAAGAAAAAGTTATTTGCCTTTACGTCTCAATCAAGGGGGCGTGATGCCAATTATTTTTGCTTCGGCAGTATTAATTTTACCCTCATTTTTACTAGAGTTTCCCGCAGTACAAAATATTGCTTTGCTTCAAGGTGTCTTGCAGTCCATACAGCCAGGTGCGGGCTGGGGTTATATAGTATTTTACTTAACGCTGATTCTTGGGTTTAGCTACTTCTACGCCTCTTTGATTGTTAATCCCGTCGATATGTCTCAGAATTTAAAAAAAATGGGATCGAGTATTCCAGGTATTCGTCCTGGAAAAGCCACTAGCGATTATCTAGAGGGAGTAATTAACCGTCTCACTTTTTTAGGTGCCATATTTTTAGGGGTTGTGGCAACTGTACCTACCTTGGTAGAAAGTGCGACCCAAGTGACAACATTGCAAGGTCTAGGTGCAACTTCTTTGCTGATTTTAGTGGGTGTAGCGATCGATACTTCCAAGCAGATACAAACCTACGTTATATCTCAACGTTATGAGGGTATGGTCAAACAATAGTAATTGAATTTTTAAGTGGAGCTTTTAGACCTGAGTTGGGATAGATTGTTTTTTTCAATTGCTCCACTTAAAAAATAAATTTACGCGATGATTAGGAAATAGTAATGATTAATGAGACAGGATTGATTTTTTTAGGGCCGCCAGGAGCAGGAAAAGGTACTCAAGCAAAATACCTTGCCGAATTTTTAGAAATACCTCACATCTCCACAGGAGATATTTTAAGAGAAGCGATCGGCGCCCAAACTATTTTGGGCAAACAAGTTCAGGAATATGTAGACCGAGGAGATTTAGTTCCCGATCGATTGATACTCGATTTAATCGAAGACAGACTCGATCGACAAGATGCCCAAAAAGGTTGGATATTAGATGGGTTTCCTCGTAACGTCAAACAAGCCAAGTTCTTAGACGAACTTCTTGCCAAGCTAAATCAGCATTACATGGTTTACGTGGTTAATTTGGAAGTTCCAGAAGAAGTTTTAATGAAGCGGCTTTTAGAGACCCGCAGAAGAAAAGACGACAATCGCGAAACTATTAGTCATCGCTTGCAGGTGCACAAACAGGAAACCGAACCAGTGATTGAATTCTATCGTCAGCACCATAAACTATACTCAGTTGATGGTAACCGCTCCCCTGCAGAAGTGACTCAATCTCTCAAAGAAATTATTACTGCTGCCTAAACACGCTGATGCCCTTTTATAGCAATATATCAAAAAATTTTGATAGGATCTCATATGGCAGGCAGAAGAATAGATCCAAGCGGGTATCTTTTTTTTCTGCTCCTGTACTTAGTATAAGTTACTAAGAGCCTCGCGATTTTCACTCTCACTTTTGAGACACAAATAAGGAGTAAAATTTTGTCTAAACAAGACTTAATTGAAATGGAAGGTACGGTAACGGAATCTCTTCCCAATGCCATGTTTAGGGTCGATCTCGATAATGGCTTTAACGTTTTAGCTCATATCTCCGGCAAAATACGTCGCAATTACATCAAAATTCTACCAGGCGATCGGGTTAAAGTGGAACTGACTCCTTACGATTTAACTAAAGGTAGAATTACTTATCGCTTGCGCAAAAAATAAAGCAATAGGTACTAGCTAAATGATAATAGCTAAAATTATCGCCACGACCTGACAAAAATAGATTATATTGATATAATAATAAGCTTGCAGTGAAGCCCAAAAAGGCATGAAAGTTAGACCATCCGTAAAAAAAATTTGTGAAAAATGCCGCGTCATTAGACGTCGGGGTCGAGTAATGGTAATTTGTGTTAACCCAAAACACAAACAACGTCAAGGTTAATAGAGGGAGCCCCAGGGCCAAAAAAATATAACAAGTAGAAACTGAATCAAACGTAGGGAGAAAAAAAGCGTGGCCAGGATTGCCGGAGTCGATCTACCTCGCGACAAACGGGTGGAAATAGGACTTACATATATTTACGGTATAGGTTTGTCGAGAGCGCAAGAGATAATAGCTAAAACAGGTGTTAACCCCGACACTAGAGTAAAAGATTTGACAGATGAAGAGGTAACAACTCTCAGAAATTTTGTTGAATCAAACTATGAAATCGAAGGTGACTTAAAACGTTGGGAAACAATGAATATCAAGCGATTGATAGACATTGGTACCTATAGAGGTCGTCGCCATCGTCAAGGGTTACCAGTGCGCGGTCAGCGAACTCGCACCAACGGTCGAACTCGTCGCGGTAGAAAAATAACAGTTGCTGGGAAGAAAAAAGCTCCTGGTAAAAAATAAATAATTCGATTTAATCCGATCTAATAATAGCGAAACTATGGCAAAACCAAACAAAAAAGGCGGGGCAAAAAAGCAAAAACGAAACGTTCCGAATGGAATGGCTCACATACAATCTACTTTCAATAACACCATTGTTACCATTAGCGACAGCAAAGGAGACGTAGTATCCTGGGCATCAGCTGGTTCTAGCGGTTTTAAAGGAGCCAAAAAAGGAACTCCATTTGCCGCACAAACTGCTGCTGACAGCGCCGCTCGTCAAGCAATAGACCAAGGAATGCGCCAGATTGAAGTGATGGTAAGCGGGCCAGGAGCAGGTAGAGAAACAGCAATTAGAGCTCTTCAAGGGGCAGGACTGGAAATAACTCTAATCAGAGATGTGACTCCAATTCCTCACAATGGCTGTCGCCCTCCCAAAAGGCGTAGAGTATAAAGGCAAGCAAAAAGAAAGCTCGAAGTATTTAACGAGCCTAAAAACTCCCCGATCGAGGGGGTTAATTATCCATATGTATAGATAAATAGGGGCAGGCTATTTGAAAGTGCCTCCAAACTTTCCCAAGCGTTTGAATAAAAGGGAGGTCACTCTGTGGCGCAAGTGAAAATTGAGTGTATAGAATCTAAAACTCTCAAAAACCAGATACAGTATAGCAAATTTGTCATAGAACCACTCGATCGCGGTCAAGGAATTACAGTAGGTAATTCCCTGCGTCGAATTTTACTGTCAAATTTAGAAGGAGCCGCTATAACAGCGATCCGAATAGCCGGAGTCAATCACGAATTTGCCACGATCGACGGGGTAAGGGAAGACGTATTAGAAATTATGCTAAACGTCAAAGAAATTGCCCTCAGAAGTAGCACTCATCAAGCTTTAATAGGTCGCTTGGCAGCAACAGGACCGGCAACAGTAACAGCAAGTCAATTTGACGTTCCCTCAGAAATAGAAGTGGTAGATCCCAATCATTATGTGGCTACTCTCGGGGAAGGGGCGAAACTAGAAATGGAGTTTCGCGTCGAAAAAGGCAAAGGATATCGAGCTATACAGCGAGGAAAAGACGAAACGAGCTCCATAGACTTCCTGCAAATTGACGCGGTATTTATGCCAGTCACCAAAGTTAACTATAGCGTCGAGCAAGCTCAAATCGACGGAGCCGCATCTAAAGACAGACTGCTAATAGAAATTTGGACAAATGGAAGCTTGCAACCGAAAGAGGCTCTTTCTCAAGCAGCAGGAATTATCATCGACCTGTTCAAGCCGATCCAGGAGATGAGTATAGAACCGATTACCACGGAAGTTGAGGAAGAAGACGATCCTAACAAGCAAATACCCATTGAAGAATTACAGTTATCAGTCAGGGCATATAACTGCCTCAAGCGCGCTCAAATAAATACTGTAGCTGACTTGTTAGATTACAGCGAAGAAGATTTGTTGGAAATCAAAAACTTCGGTCAAAAATCTGCTGAAGAGGTTATCGAAGCCCTAAATAAACATCTGGGCATTACTTTACCCAGGGAAAAATCTGCAAAAGCGTAAAGCCTATAGTTAATCAAGTGTAACACAAGGAGAATCCCAAAATGCGACATCGATGTCGAGTGCCACTACTAGGAAGACCCGCAGACCAACGTAAGGCTCTGCTGAGATCCCTAACAACAGAATTAATTCGTCACGGCCAAATTAAAACCACCAAAGCTCGTGCTAAAGCAGTGCGATCCCAAGCAGAGAGAATGATTACTTTAGCCAAGGACGGTTCTCTAGCAGCCAGACGCAGAGCTATAGCTTATATCTACGACAAAAAGTTAGTTAGCGCTTTGTTCGATCGAGCAAAAGAGCGCTATAGCGATCGCAATGGCGGATACACCAAAATTGTTCGCACTATGCGCCGTAGAGGAGACAACACGGAAATGGCAATTATCGAACTGGTGTGAGTCAGCAAGAGTTGGCTAACTCTAATATTGGTGAGGGAACTTCTGAGCGAATAGCTCTAGTAATTCAGTATATAGGTACCAATTATCACGGGTGGCAGCGACAGCCCCAGGGCGCGACAGTACAAGAAGAAATAGAAAAAGCGATCGCAATGGTAGTAGGAAAACCAGTAACCCTTCACGGTGCTGGACGCACTGATGCAGGAGTACACGCAGCAGCTCAAGTAGCTCATTTTGAATATTTAGGGCCTATTCCTGCTACTAGATGGGCAAAAATTCTTAATTCTCGCTTGCCAAAAGATATACTAATTAGGGCTTCTGCAAGGGTTAACTCAAACTGGCACGCTCGCTTTTCTGCAATCTGGCGGCGCTATCGCTACACTATTTATACAGAAAAGCGACCAAATGTATTTGTAGAGCCTTTTAGCTGGCACTATTATTACGCTCCCTTAGAAGAGTACGAGATCGACGAAGCTCTCAAACTCTTAGTTGGGAAACACGAACTAGCAGCCTTTCAAAGGGCTGGATGCTATCGCAATCATTCTTGGGTGGACATTCAAGAAGCAAAATGCTACCGCAAAGGGCCATTTGTCTACATAGAAATTCAAGCTAATGGCTTTTTATATGGCATGGTGCGGCTGATGGTGGGAATGCTAGTAGAAGTGGGAATAAAAAAGCGATCGCTCTCGAACTTTACCGAAATATGGGTAAATAAACGCCGCGATATTGTTAAATATTCCGCTCCTGCTCGCGGGCTGTGCTTGTTGCGAGTCGGTTATCCCGAATTTCCATTTCCCAAAACAGTTTGGTTTGAAACTCAACCTACTTTTGGGTTTGGAGCCCACTAAAATAACGATTTTTAATAAAGAAGTGTAATGGATTTCTTTATTAAAACAAAACCTGTGGTAAGACAAAGGAAAAATAAATGATGATGAGTAAAACTCCTCTTCCAACTCAAGAAACTTTAGAGAAAAATTGGTATGTCGTAGACGCGGCAGACCAGCGTTTAGGGCGTTTAGCTACAGAAATTGCCAATATCCTGCGAGGAAAAAATAAACCTACTTTTACTCCTCATATGGATACTGGAGACTTCGTTGTCGTCGTTAATGCCGAAAAAGTAGTCGTTACTGGCAAAAAACCCAATCAAAAACTCTACCGCCGCCACTCAGGAAGACCAGGGGGCATGAAAGTAGAAACTTTCGACCAACTTCAAGCCCGAATTCCCGAAAGGATTATCGAAAAGGCAGTAAAGGGGATGCTGCCAAAAAATGCCTTGGGTCGCAAACTGTTTACTAAACTAAAAGTATATACAGGCCCCAATCATCCCCACCAAGCACAACAACCTCAAGAATTGACAATTAATACCATTCCCGTTGGAGATAAATAATGCAAGCAGCAGAGTCTACAGATAAAGTTGTATATTGGGGAACAGGCCGTCGCAAATCTTCTGTGGCAAGAGTTCGCCTAGTTCCTGGTGACGGTCAAATCACCGTTAATCGTAAAGGAGCAGAAGCTTACTTTGGCAATATTCCCAGTTACATCGCTTCGATCAAAGCTCCTTTAGAAACTTTGGGGCTAGAAAGCGAATACGACGTTTTGGTAAAAGCTCACGGGGGCGGTTTGACCGGACAATCAGATGCGATCAAACTAGGAGTGGCTAGAGCTTTATGTCAGCTAGATCCAGAAAATCGCCAACCTCTGAAAACAGAAGGTTATTTAACTCGCGATCCTAGAGCTAAAGAAAGGAAAAAATATGGCTTGCACAAAGCAAGAAAAGCACCTCAATACTCCAAGCGTTAAAATTATAGTTAGTTAGTAGTTGTTTGTTATTTTCTGAATCATAACAAGTAACAAACAACTCGATCTCGAAGACATCTGCCTTTGGCAGCACGCAAATAACAAATAAGTAAAATAACAACAACAAAAATACTATGCCTAAATCTGGAATTCATCCCAAATGGTATCCAGAAGCTAAAGTCATCTGTAACGGCGAAGTAGTGATGACTGTTGGCTCCACCCAGCCAGAAATTCACGTTGACGTTTGGTCTGGCAATCATCCCTTTTACACTGGAACTCAAAAAATTATCGATACTGAAGGAAGGGTCGATCGCTTCCTTCGTAAATACGGGATGCTCGATAGCACTCAGCAAAACAAAGACAAAGCTCCTGAAGACAAAAAAGAAAAATAGCTTCAGTATTTATAGTCTTCGCCCAGCAGAATTTCTGCTGGGTTAAAACTGTTTGGATACTCGATCGAGCTATTTATTTTTTTGTAGAAGCGTTAATTACTATTAATACCATGGTTGAGTCTTATCTGCATCAAAAACTAAAATCTGTAGAATCTACTTATACAGAATTAACCCGTCGCCTGGGAGATCCCGATATTGCAACTAATCCTGAAGAATTACAGCGAGTAGCAAAAGCCCGTTCCGATCTAGAAGAAACGGTTGATACCTACAATAGCTGGAAAGAGACACGGGAAGAGTCGATCGGGGCCAGACAAATTCTCAAAGAATCTAACAGCGATCCTGAGTTGAAAGAAATGGCAGCTCTCGAAGTTGAAGAATTAGAGAATAAGTTAGAAGAGCTAGAACAAAAACTAAAAATCTTGCTCTTGCCCAGGGACCCCAATGACGATAAAAATATTATGCTCGAAATTCGGGCTGGGACAGGAGGCGACGAAGCCAGTATTTGGGCTGGTGACTTAGTAAGAATGTACTCTCGATATGCGGAATCCCAAAATTGGCAAGTCAAGCTAGTAAGCGAATCTCCTGCTGAAATGGGCGGTTTTAAAGAAGCAATTCTCGAAATTAAAGGCGAGCGGGTCTATAGTAAGCTCAAATTTGAAGCAGGAGTTCACCGAGTACAGCGAGTACCTGTTACAGAAGCAGGAGGAAGAGTTCACACTTCCACAGCAACAGCGGCAATAATGCCAGAAGTAGATGATGTAGAAGTGAAAATCGATCCTAACGAAATTGAAATGAAAACTGCTCGATCGGGCGGTGCTGGCGGTCAGAATGTAAACAAAGTAGAAACGGCTGTCGATCTCATCCACAAGCCTACAGGAATCAGAATTTTCTGTACGGAAGAACGCTCTCAGTTACAAAACCGCGAACGAGCAATGCAAATTTTACGAGCTAAACTGTACGAAATAAAGTTAGCCGAACAACAGCAAGCAGTTAGTTCCATGCGACGTTCTCAAGTAGGAACGGGGGCGCGATCGGAAAAAATTCGCACCTATAATTACAAAGACAACCGCATCACCGACCACAGGTTAGGTGAAAACTTTTCTCTCGCTGGCGCTCTAGAGGGTAATATAGACCACATTATTCAATCTTGTATTTCTAAAGATCAGCAAGAACGTTTGGAGGAATTAGCGGCTTCTCCTACTACTGCTGAAGCTTTGAATTAATTGTTTTCACTGACCTCATCTAAAATTTAGATGGGGTTATTCGATCGACTTATGAATGAACAATACAACAAGATCGGGGATATTATAGAAATCCCCCCAACAGCATGAGAAGATTGCGGAAAAGGTTATTGCTCTAAGTTCAGAAAAATAAACGCTGTAGTTTTTTCTATTTGCCACTAAAAAATTAAGTTTTATTTCTATAGAGAACAATAAAAGTAGAAAGTGTTAAATTAGTAATTGAAGCAGGTTAGCTTCCCTGACAGATAAAAAAGTCAGTTCAAAGTTGTAAAAGAGGTACACTAAGCTGTTTAATCTCATATCTGTCTCGTTCCACAACAACATCATCCAATCAGAAAACGGATCCTTCCTAATATATAGTTAAAAAGGGAGCAATACAACTGAAAGTTTTACCTAGTTGTAA
This sequence comes from Prochloraceae cyanobacterium, assembly GCA_030065755.1. Classification (GTDB taxonomy): domain Bacteria; phylum Cyanobacteriota; class Cyanobacteriia; order Cyanobacteriales; family JASJDA01; genus JASJDA01. Next base: position 30,274 of record JASJDA010000017.1, read on the forward strand.
CTCTGTTTATTATCACTAAAAAATCAGGAAGTCAACCGAAGAGTAAGAGTTGGATGGTGTTGTTTGTTATGAGTAATTGCTTAGTTTTTTGGCATTAGTAAAAGAAGAAATAATAGTACTTTTTGCCAGAGAGAAAATATTTTCACAAATATTAATAAGCGATCGTAGTCGATGCGTATTTTATTTTTACACCCAAATTTTCCAGCTCAGTTTCGTCACCTAGCTACAACTTTAGCCAAAGAGAAAGGAAACCAAGTAGTTTTCGGTACCAGTCGCAAGGAAGGTGAAATACCTGGTGTTTATAAGGCACTCTACAATCCCTCTCGTACTGCTCGCCCAGAAACTCATCACTACGTTAGAAATCTGGAAAATGCAGTTCTTCAAGGTCAGGCTGTCTATCGCTTAGCAGAACAACTGAAGTCTGAAGGGTTTATTCCCGATACGATTTACGGTCATTCTGGTTGGGGGCCAACACTATTAATGAAAGATGCTTTTCCTAAAAGCAAATTACTGTGTTATTTCGAGTGGTTTTACCACTCTCGCGGATCCGATGCAGATTTTGACCCCTCCGAACCCCTAACTGCTGACGATGAAGCTCGCATTAGATTAAAAAATACCCCAATTTTGACAGATCTCTACAGTTGCGATCGAGGACTTTCTCCAACTTACTGGCAGCGACATCAGTTTCCGCCAGAATATCACAGCAAAATATCCGTCCTTCACGATGGTATAGACACCGAATTTTTTAAACCCTCACCAGGAGCAAAATTAGTACTTCCTCGCATAAATCTCGACCTCTCCCAAGTCGAAGAAATCGTAACTTATGTAGCAAGAGGAATGGAACCTTATCGGGGGTTCCCACAATTGATCGAAACAATTGCCATACTTCAAGAGCGAAGACCCCAGTGTCATTTCGTAATTGTAGGAGAAAATCGCGTTGCCTACGGGAAAAATCTCCCTGATGGCAAAACCTATAAAGATGCGATGCTCGAAAAATTTCCTCTCGATTTATCTAGAGTACACTTTACAGGTTACTTACCCTATTCTGAATATTTACAAGTCCTGCAAGCTTCCTCAGTTCACGTATACTTGACTCGACCTTTTGTTTTATCTTGGTCAATGCTGGAGTCGCTTTCAACAGGTTGTTTGGTAGTCGGTTCCAGTACGGCTCCAGTACAAGAAATAATAGAAGATGGGGTAAATGGTTTGTTGGTAGACTTTTTCTCCCCACCAGAAATTGCCTCGCGCGTTGAAGAAGTTCTCGACCACCCCGATCGCATGGCATCCTTGCGCGCTAAAGCAAGAGAAACGATCGTTAATAATTACGATCTGGCTCAGTTATTACCCAAACATTTGCAGTGGATACAGCAAGATGTTGTCAAGACATTTGCAGGAGGATCTCTACAAAAGCCACAAGCCAAGAGTAAAAAGTCAAAATCTTTTCTCAAAGAGATCGAAAAACTCGATCTCGCCGGATCTCGAAAAGATCGCAAAGAAAATGTTTCTGGTTCGTCTGAAATAGTTTTACAAGTTAACAACAAGGGTTTTACTGGTAAAGAAATAATTACCTTGTTAGATAAATATCAACTTCTACCCCAACTGATACAACAATTAATTATTGACTCGGCGATCGCTCCTTTTACCTGCACGCAAGAAGAAGAGAATATTTTTTACCAGCAATTTTTACAACAAAATCAGTTGCGATCGGAAACAGAAGTTCAAGCTTGGTTGCAAAATCGAGGTATGAATGCAGAACAACTAAAAAATTTAGTTATTCGCAATCTCAAAATTGAAAAATTTAAACGATCGACTTGGCAAGAACAACTAGAACCCTATTTCCTTCAGCGCAAGCAGCAGCTAGAACAAGTAAAATACCAGATGTTACGCACGACAGATTCTAATCTGGTTGAAGAACTATATTCTCGTCTCAAAGAAGGAAAAGATTCATTTTCTGAACTGGCGCGGAAATATTCTCAAGGCCAAGAGGCTCAAAGTGGCGGTAAAGTAGGTCCAGTCCTATTAAGCAATATTCATCCGTCATTGGCTCAAGCTCTTAAAAATAGCAAACCTGGTGAAATTTTATCACCTATTTCCATAGAAGAATGGTTTATTATTGTACGCCTGAAAAGCTTTATTCCCGTAGAGCTTGACGAACCAATGCGCCAAAAACTACTCAACGAACTTTTCGCTAATTGGTTGCAACAGCAAGTTAGGCAAAACGTCAAAGTGTAATAGTTAAAGGCAACAGGAAATAGGCAAAAGGCAACAGTGAATTGTTTGAAGGAGGATTTATACCAAATTTCTAAATTACTGCTACATATCTCTCTTCCCACACTCCCCACACTCCCCACACTCCCCATCTATTGCTTTTTCATCCAAGCAAGACACTTGTTCATTTGCTCCCTCGTAGTTTCTCGATCGCCATGGTAGCGACGACCGTGACCTGGAAGATTAAACTAAGCAAGTCAGTCACCTGACCTGCTCGTCTTCAAAACCGTACGTGAGACTTTCACCTCATACGGCTCCTCAGAAACATGATTCTTGTCACGAATACTGGTCAAAACAGGGGTGTCGTTAATCCATTCCCATTTCTCTTGAGAGAAGAGGTCATTGAACCATTTGATAGACCTGTTGTATTGCTTTCCAATTCCTTGCGGTGTTGGTATTCAGCAATTAGCTTACAAGTGCGATCGACATAAAAGTTGCCACTGATATTCTCTTTTCGGCGTTCCTTTAATTGAGCCATCTTTTTCCCTGCCTACTTATTTATTAAACTCATAACGAGTATGACTTTTATTGAAAGAATAGTCATAATGACTATGAGTTGTCAATGAAAAAATAGGAAGAGATTGCTCCTAGGCTTCCTTGCAGGAAGCCCCTTAACAAGGGAGGAAGTTATAGATTAAACCAAACTAGGATATCTAGTCTGGGTCGCGCTAGTTGTGAAATGAGATCTTCTGACCGCTTTAGGTCTTATAATTCCTCTGGACATCAAACGGTGCTTAAATTTAAGTGCTAGTTCCTCTTTAGGTATTTGAGCTATCAGAGTTTTGAGAAATTCTTTTGGTTCAATTCCAGGATTAGCACTGAGAATACGCCTACACATAAAAGAACCAATTGGGCCAACTATTTCAATTAGTTCTTCTTCACAAGCAGACATAAACTTAAAGTTGGCATTATTAGATCTATTGGTATTCCTTGTATTGCTCGTGCCAACAGATTTCAGCTTTCTGACTACATTAACAGCTCTTGTCTCGTTATATAAACCATACCATCCTAGTAAATGAAAAACTTCTCTTAAAGCCCCTGTAACCTCTGGTGTTTTGGATAGATTAGGTATTACAGCTTTGGCACCTTGAGAAACTGCCCACCGATGTTCTACCTCATAAATTTTTCTTTCTTTCTGAGAAGTTAAAATAATTGGCAAGTGGGGTAATGCTGTTGCAGTTTTGCGGCAGAAAAGATATGGATTAAATGACCTGGAGTTCATATCTAATAACACCAAGTCAAAGTTAAGATTGTATATTATGTCTTCAATCTCATTAGGTTGGGGAGGTATGTCGAAAACCTTCAAGCCTTGTGACAGAAATCCTAACTTCCATAAGTTAGCTTTGGTTGTTTCTGTTTGTGAAACTAAAATTAATTTACCTTTACTTCTGTTAGACATTTTTTTAACAAGAATGAAACGAACTTTATTATTGATGATATATATTATTAAGCATTTCTTTGTCTCGCCCGCTTATTAATCTTTTTATTAAATACATAGTTTGGAAATACCCTAATATGTATAAAGAGATAAGTTTAACTAATAGCTAGGCGATAAAAATCAATAAACTAAAGCATAATACTATTTCCTATGATAGTATACCAACTAATAACAAATCTAAAATTAGCAAATATTGTTAATGGTAAGTAATTGTTAGCGATCGAAAAACAGAATGGTTTTATAGAAAGGCGCTCAGGAATCGTTTAGGATTCCACAGGAGCGATACCAATCTTAGCTTAATTAAAATTTATTATTAGGCAAATAAAAAGATTTTGTCAAGTTGATTAAGATATTTTTAATTTGCACTTCTAAGAGTAACACATCTGGTATTAAGATTGCTGGGCTGTAATTGGGAACTAGGCACTGCCAAAGTTCGCCTATTACTTCAAAAATAGGTAAATACGGTCGAATACCGCTAAAGCTACAGTAACCTGACTGAAGCGATCGCGATCGTCGAACCAAACTCTCACTAGGGTAGAATTGAGTTTCTGAGAAAAAGGAGGATAAAAGTCTCTATTTCCGACTGCTCACTTTTGACTTATTGACAATGCGCCTATGGTTCATGTTAAGCGCGTAGAACTATCTCACTTTAAATCTTTCGGCGGTACTACCAAAATCCCCTTTTTGCAAGGATTTACCGTAATTTCAGGCCCTAATGGTTCGGGAAAATCTAATATACTAGACGCACTACTATTTTGTCTCGGTCTAGCTAGTTCCAAAGGAATGCGCGCCGAACGTCTCCCCGATCTAGTTAACCACAAATACAGTAACAGCAACCGCGGGGCGGAAACAATAGTTTCTGTCACTTTCGATATCTCAGATCTTTCCTCAGTCGATCGCGAGTTGCTAAAAGAAGAAGACGACCCTGAAACTACCGACAGCCAAAAACTGACAGGAGAGGACTGGACTGTAACGAGACGCTTGCGAGTCACTAAAGGAGGAAACTACTCCTCCACTTTTTATATCAATGGCGAACCCAGTACAGCTACAGAATTACACGAACAACTAAACCGCCTGCGTATTTATCCTGAAGGGTATAATGTGGTACTCCAAGGGGACGTTACCCGTATTATCACCATGAACTCGCGGGAACGTCGGGAGATAATAGACGAATTAGCAGGAGTAGCAGAGTTCGATCGCAAAATAGAACAAACGAAAAAAACTCTCGATGCAGTGAGGGAAAGAGAAGAAAGATGTCGGATAATCGAACAAGAATTAATTAAAACCCGCGATCGCCTGGCTGCTGACAGTGTCAAAGCAGAAAAATACCAGAAACTCAAAGAGAAAATTCAAGAAAAACAACAGTGGGAAATAGTGCTTGTATGGAGAAGCCAAAAACAAAAACAAGCATCCTTAGAAGCAGAAATAACCGCAGGAGAGACTCAACAAACACAACTCACCGAACAACTAAACGCACTAGATACTCAGATTAACGAAGCTACTCTAGAATTTAACCAACTCAATTCTCAAATCAAAGCATTAGGGGAAGAAGAACAACTTTCGGTAGCCTCCCAACTAGCGACTCAAAAAGCTAAACGCCATCAACTGCAGCAGAAACAAGAAGAATTAAAAACAAGCTTCCAACAAACCGAAACATCTATCGATCGCGCCAAAAAAGAAATAGAACAATATCAAAACAATATAACTCAACTGGCCCGAGATAAATCTAGATTAGAGACAGAAACCATACCCGACAGATCCGATGAATGTCAGCAAGGGAGAGAAACCTTAAAAGAAACCAAAGAACAAGCCGAAGCGATCGCCGCTGCTTCGGAAATTTGGGTACAACAACAAACTGCTCTCTCTCACAAAATATCAGACCTGCAAAAAACCCTCAATCCCCAACGTACAGAACGAGCTCAGCTTACCGAACGTTTTAACCAGCTAGAGAGCAAAATAGTCGAAGAAACTCAACTTCTAACCGCTACAGAAGCAGAAATTGCACTCAAACAGCAAGAAATAGATCGTCTTTCCGATCGAATTAGCACCAGCGAGCAACAAATTCAATCCGTAGCAGACAAATTAGGAACCTCCGAACAAGAATTACTTATCTCTGAAGAGACCAGAAAGCGGTTAGCTAGCGAACAACGAGAAAAACAGCGTCAACTCGATAAATTAGAAGCAGCAAGCCAAGCTCAACAAGAAGCACAAGGAACCTATGCTACTAAAGTTATTTTAAACGCTAATTTATCTGGAGTATGCGGCTTAGTAGTGCAACTAGGACAAGTCGAACCTCCCTATCAACTAGCACTAGAAACTGCGGCGGGGGGACGTTTAGGGCATATAGTAGTGGAAGACGATCGGGTTGCTGCTGCTGGAATTGAACTGCTAAAACAAAAAAGAGCTGGAAGAGCAACATTTCTACCACTCAATAAAATACAACCTCCTCGATATATTGAAACTGCTGTTCTCCGCTACGCCAAAGGTTTTATCGATTTAGCAGTTAATTTAATAGATTGCGATCCTCGTTACCGCAAAATTTTCGCATACGTGTTAGGAAGTACGGTAATATTCCAAACCCTTGACGACGCACGTCCCCATCTAGGAAAGCAGCGAATAGTTACCTTAGAAGGGGAAATTCTCGAAGCTAGCGGTGCGATGACAGGTGGAAGCAAAATTAATCGCTCTTCTCTTCATTTTGGCACGGCAACGGCAAGGGAATCTCAAGAGTTAGAAATTCTCAGAAGACGCTTGCAAGAAATAGAGCAAATTTTAGAGCGCAACGAGCTAATAATTTCCCAACAATCCGCACTCGTCAAACAATTGACAAAAGAATTAACAGAAAGCAGACAACAAAGGCGAGAACAACAGTTATGCCTAGAACAATTGCAGCGAGAAATAGAGCGTTTAACTCAGCAAAAAGAACAATTAAACAATCAAATTAGCCAAAATAGTCAGGAATTAAATACTGCAAAAAATAGATTGGAAGCATTAGCAGTAGAAATTCCCGTTCTAGAAAAGGAACTGCAAGAAAATCAGGAGAGTTTAGATGCTTTAGAAGAGTCTCAAACTCACAGCGAATGGCTGCAAATTCAAAATTTAATTAAACAACAAGAAGCAGACTTACAGAAACGAGAAAGAGCTTTAAGGCAAGCAGAAGAACAACTCAAAGATTTAGTCAGTAACTGTCAGCGTTTAGAAGAAAAAATAACTGAATCTAACCAAAGAATAGAAGATTATCGACAACAAAAAATAGAAATTAGCGATCGCCAGTCAGCAACGAGCGACGACCTGTCAACAATAGAAGCAAAAATTATCGAAACTGAACAGTTATTACAACAGTTATCAGAGAAATTAGGAGAAACAAAAAAAGAACGCGATCGTGCCGAAGAAAAGCTCAGAGAGCTGCAAAACCAACAGCAAAAAAAATCTTGGAAACTGCAAAAACTTCAAGAGACCCAGAAAGAGAGGAGAGAAAACCTAGAAAACTTACAACAACAATTAGAAGAACAAGAAAAAGAATTGCCAGAGCCTTTACCCGAAATTCCCAATTTAGTTGCTTCTGGAGACGAAGAAGAAGCAGGAGCAATTACCTTTGAAAGTTTTACAGCTCAATTAGAGCAACTACAAAAAGAAATTCGCAACAGTCAAAAACGGCTGCAAGCCATGGAACCAGTCAATATGTTGGCATTAGAAGAGTACGATCGCACTCAAACCCGCTTGCAAGAACTTTCTGAAAAACTAACTACTTTAGAAGGAGAAAGAACCGAACTCTTACTGAGAGTAGAGAAATTTACTACCCTGCGCTTTCAAGCCTTTAAAGAAGCCTTCGATGCAGTTAATGAAAACTTTCAAAACATCTTTGCTTCCCTCTCAGATGGAGATGGATGCTTGCAATTAGACCACCCCGATAATCCTTTCAATGGCGGTCTAAATTTAATCGCTCATCCCAAAGGAAAACCAGTACAAAGATTGAGTTCCATGTCAGGAGGAGAAAAATCTTTAACAGCACTTAGTTTTATTTTTGCACTGCAAAGATATCGTCCTTCTCCCTTCTATGCTTTTGACGAAGTTGATATGTTTTTAGATGGAGCCAATGTAGAAAAGTTATCCAAAATGATTAGAAAACAATCAGAACAGGCTCAGTTTATTGTCGTTAGTTTGCGACGACCCATGATTGAGTCTTCCGAGCGTACTATTGGCGTTACCCAAGCTAGAGGCGCTCATACACAAGTTTTGGGTATTAAATTGTAAAGATTTAGTGAAGTCGCCCGAATTCGGGCGACAATTATTTTGATTTTAAGCGGCTTTATTATCTAGAGGTTTATTGAGTTTCTTTCTTACCTTGCTTTCTATACTTTGAGCGTTATATTTTGAGGTTTTAGCGAAGAGCTTATTGAGCATGTAGAACTTATCTACTGAATTGTATTTATTCATGTTATTCGCCTCAAATTCAATTTCAACTTATTAACAAGGTTAGATTTCTAAAAGGAACAAATGCGGGACAAATAAGTAACGAACTGAAGACAAATAGAATCCGTAATATTTGTTGATATATAGACGAATTATATTAAAAATAATAACATTTAGTTGTTGTTTTTTCGCTCGATAAAAAAACATCTTTTTTTAAAACATTTACTGCATAATAGTTTCAGTCTCTAGATATTTTTACTTATAAGCTTTGAGAGCTTTGCTGGGTAAGAGTTCTAAAATTTAGATGGGTTTGATTTGTTATTTTTGTTATAATCCCGACTTTTATTAAAAAGATGCTCTCTTTTAGCGATGTTTTCACCGAAATTGCCGTTCTTCTGACGATCGCTACGGTATTAGGTACTTTAGCACTCTGGCTGCGACAGCCCGTAATCATAGCATTTATTGCTGTAGGAGTATTAGTAGGCCCAGCAGGACTGGATTTAGTAGCTGCCGACGAACAAGTAGAGTTGCTTGCCGAGCTAGGCATTACTTTACTTTTATTTGTAGTCGGCCTCAAGTTGGATCCTCACGAAATCAGTACTGTCGGGCCAGTAGCTATTGTTGCAGGATTGGGTCAAATTGCCGTGACGGGAATTATCGGTTACGCGATCGCAATGCTTTTAAAAATGAATTTAATAACTTCCTTTTACGTGGCGATCGCTTTGACCTTTTCCAGCACGATCGTGGTGATTAAATTACTTTCCGATAAAAAGGAAATTGACGCTCTACACAGCCGCATCGCCGTAGGCATACTGATTGTACAAGATATTGTCGTAATACTAGTCACGATCGCCCTGAGCGCCCTGAAAGGCACTACCAGATATAGCAGCATAGGACAAGCATTGCCGCTGATAGTCGTTAAAGCCAGTGCTTTCTTGTTAATTCTGTGGCTAATTGACCGCTATCTTCTACCCAGAATGCTACATTTAGTAGCTTATTCCACAGAGTTATTGATTCTATTTGCCATTACTTGGGCGATCGCCTTAGCCGCGATCGCCCACTCTTTGGAATTTAGCAAAGAAGTAGGGGCTTTCTTAGCTGGAATAACTCTTGCTTCTACCTCTTATCGGGTTACTATTAGTTCCCGACTAGTCAGCTTGCGGGATTTTTTGCTGCTATTCTTCTTTATTAATCTGGGCATTCATATTGACGTTGCCCATTTAGGAGATGAGATTTTTCCAGCACTGATTTTTTCTATTTTCGTTCTGATCGGCAAACCTATAATGCTGATGACTCTATTAGGAGCAATGGAATACCGCAAATACACCAGCGCTCTCGTTAGTTTTTCTTTAAGTCAAATCAGCGAATTTTCTCTAATTTTGGCAACTTTGGGAGTTAGTTTAGGTCATATTTCCACAGAAATAATGGGTCTAATTACTTTAATTGGCATAATAACTATGGGTGTGTCCACTTATGCCATTATTTACTCCCATTCTCTATATAAATTGCTCTCGCCTTGGTTGAGTATATTTGAGAGGAAAATTCCTCACCGAGAAAAAACTCTCGATGAATTAGCCAAGAGCGACGTGGCAGACATCGACGCGATCGTCTTCGGATTGGGTCGCTATGGCGGTAGCATTTTAGAAGATTTGCAAAGAGCTGGATTAGTAGTTTTGGGAATAGACTTCGATCCGCAAGCGGTGAGATTTTGGCGCGATCGAGGAGTGAAAACCTTATACGGCGATGCTGAAGACCCAGAATTAACTGCAGCACTTCCCCTGCAAAATATCCCGTGGGCGATCGTGGCTATACCTGGAAAGCGAATCAGTTTGACTTTATTGCACAGCCTCAAACAACACGGTTATACTGGTCGCATTGCCCTAACCAGCCACAGCGATCGGGAGCTAAATCTTCTCGAAGAAGCGGGAGCAGATTTAGTACTATTACCTTTTCGCGACGCTGCGAGGGAAGCCGCTCATACAATAGTGGGAGCGATCGATAAAGAAATTTAGAAGTTTCCCATTGACAAAAAGCAGGGAATATGTATTTAGCGCTTGCGTATTCCATATCCTCTCCTTTAATCTACTCAACCGTTTAGTAGAGTAATACCTGTTTTTCTGGGGTCATTAGCACTTGTATTATCTACTAAATCAGTATTTTCCCTCATTTAGCAAGGTTTGTGCAAAGGTGACATGCTCCCATCTTAGAAGATATTAGACCTCCGGTTTTCGGTTGCTAATACCATTTCTAAAATAATTGCTTGTTGATCGCTTCCGTATTTTTTACGGACTTTTGTATAGCCAGATGCGGGTATTTTGTGCTTGTTCATAAAGATAAGTTACTGTAATCATTAGATTCCCACAATTGCCACTACAAACTAATGCGGTTGAGGCTCATATTCCAAAGTATGTGAGAGAATATAATTGGCAAACGCCGTCAACAAGCAGTATATGGCCTTAAGTTGCCACCAATACGTGTTCATCAGATTTTGAACTCACAACACCAACATAAGGTAGATACCCCCCTCCTGAATTCGATAGTCTGGGTAGAGATTCTGCTGATGACTCCGAATTTCTAGGGTGTATTAACTTACGGAATTGTTCGTTGTTTTGAAGATTATCAAAGTCCTCATCCATTTTTGCTATTTCCCTAAAATTTGGATCGATATCGATCGTTTTTTCTAGAAATTCGATAGCTTTTTCGTCTTCTTTCTGCAAAGCATAGGAACAAGCCATATTGTAAAAAGCATTGGCAAAAGTTGGTTTGATGTCTAATGCCTTCTCAAAGCAACTTATAGCTTCAGGGTATTCTTCTGATTGCAGGAAAAATACTCCTTTATTATTCCAAGCTCGATAACTTTTAGGTTCAATTTTTAATGCTTCATCGCAACATTCAATTGCTCGATCGCATTTTCCCAACTTGTACAAAGCGACGGCTTTACCTATCCAAGATTTAACGTGCTCGCGATCTATTTCAATTGCTTTTTCAAAACAATTTAAAGCTTCTTTATGTTCTTCTAATCTTCCTAGTGTTACTCCTTTACTATAAAAAACTTCACAAATTCTCTCATCAATATTTATGGCTTTATCAAAGTAATCTAAAGCTCTCTGATAATCACCTTGTAAGAAAATACCATCTCCAAGAGTTTCATAGTCAAAAGCATTAAAATCAAGTTCGGGATTATCTTCTATTAGCTTTTCAAGCTGCTCGGTCAATTTTTTTATTTCCTCAATATTCTCATCTTCAATTGGCTCATGAAGACCAATAGAAAAGGGTAATGCTCTAGCTAATTCTTGAATAATTCGCTCCTTATTAAAAATGTCAGATTTTGATTTGACATAAAAACAGTTATTGGCAGGTAAAGTCAATTGGGTATCGAGGGTTGGCCGCCAGGGATTAACTCCAAAGAAAGTAGTCATAGGTTGATTTTCGTCACAGGCAGCAAGTCTTTTGCCTAGTTCTTTAATGACATTAGAAAACTGATTTTTCTGTGGGGAATCAGATGGAACATTAATTTCAATTTGACGAAGCTTTTCAAATAGGAAACGTAAACCGATCGAGAATAAAGGTAACCCTCGAGCAACTGCCTTCACTAAAACGTCCTTGATTTCGGCTATATGACTTTCTAAGGATTCAGAATCTAATTGATCGACATCTTTACTATCAATTAAGTACCAAGCATAAATAAGCGCACTATCAGGCAACCAATCAACAGTTTGATAAAAATTTTTCGCCATTTTCATTATCAGATCTTTTCTCCTAATTTTGAGAAGAAAGTACCCTGTAACTGCTGCAATAAATGGATCGAAATTATTATCATTTACTTGATTCTCTCTCATTTTAATTACAAGATCTTTCACCTCTTTAAAAGAAGCCTGTTTAAAATAAGCAAGAACAGATTGAGCGAGATCGTGCTTTGGTTCCAAAGAAATAATTTTTATTGATAACCCTCCGTTTACAGCTTTCATGTTTGGATTTGAAGAACGTCTAACAATAGCTTGTACTTTTGAGGCTGGAGGTATAGCGACAAATTGAGAGAGATATCCAGGTTGTCCCATTTCTAAATAGCAGGGAGAATTTGACGGAAATTTCTCGATAAATATTAGTGTTGAATCTTGATAACGTTTGAGTTTTGGATCTTTAAGATTATTTGCTTTCCATTTTGTTTTTTGAGAAGTTTCGAAACTCCAAAGACGAAGCCAAAAATCTCGATCCAAATTAGAAGACTGATTTCGATCGCTACTTTTTTCTGGATAAGTTCCAAAAAATTTGTGCAAATTCATAGTTTGCGATGGTAAAGGTTCTGAGTCGTCTATTACGATTTCCCCATCAGTCTGATTGTCTGTTAGTATTAAGCTTTTTCCAATGTTCTGACCGGATGGTAACTCTCCGTGAAGGATATACGGTCCTAAATCATTGACCTGGTATGTTATGGGAATGTTAGGTTTGAGAAATAATCGCTCTACTTTAGTAGGTGTTATTATCTCAGTGGGAATTTCGGTTGTGGAATCTTTGCTAAAATAGCCAGTATTCCATGTTATCTTAATTTTTTTGTTGCCTGTTGAATTCATGTTTGCTCCTTATCAATAGTTAAATTTTTAATTGTAATAAAAGATCGTTCTATTGGAAATCATATTTTAACATTGGTGGCTGTAAAGGTTGGATATCGGAATCAAATGATTCGATTGTCCCACAGTTCCTGATGCCACAAGGTTTGACTATCCCAGTCGGGTTAGGAATATCGAGAGCACTAATAATTAGTGGATTCGTACCGTCACTTATGACTACTCTTTCTTGTGTTTTTAAATTTTCAAAGAAAACGCTTGTCCAATTTGCTGTCCATGTAACTTTTACAGGTATCTGAGCATTATCTCTTGGAACATGAATAATCGTTTCTTCGGGGAAATTTTCAATATCTGCTTTTTGATTTGTGTTGTTGCCAGAGGAGAGAGCGGAATTCAGAATTGCTCTAATACCTTTGAGGAGTTCGCTGCCTTTAACGACCCATCTTGTTTCAGAATCATATCTACCTCTATCTCCTGCAGCTCCATTAAGCGCTCGAATAATTGCATTCGTAAACTGAGCAACTTCGTTGGGTTGTCCCCAAGCTTGTTCACCCTCTTTTGTAGCAAAATAAATTGGCGCATCACCAGGATGTTTTCTCCCCACCTCGGGGTTGATTACTGGATTGGGATTAATTTGGTAACCTTCAAGTTGCGGGGGATCGGAACGACAAGAATCAATAAAAAAGTATTTATTTCTTGCTGTTAATCTAGCCGTACCTTGGTGAAACTTTCGTAAGTCAAGACTTGTATTATAGAATTCTGTATCTTGCTCTCTAGCTTCAAAATCTTCGGCAAGTAGAGCGATTACGCCTTCATGCTCTATTCCATGACCGCAGAAATAAAAAATGGCAACATCATTTCTACTAGATTCATATTCGAATTGAGCTCGCCAGTTTTCTATAGCTTGCTTTATATTATTAAATTGTGTTGTTTCATAATCCCAAGATGGGCTTAAACGCCTTTTTTTTGAGTTTATTTCTTCTGGTTCTTGCCAATTTTCAGGCTGAGAAATAATAACATCAAGGTATTTCAACGGGCGATCTGGATAATTGAGGTTCTCTTTTAGCCATAACGCAAATTCTAAAGCTGACACAGTAGCACTGCTAAGATCCCTCAAATTCCATTGTTGAGCATTTGGGTATCTTCCAACTCCTATGACAATAGCTCTTACACCTGGCCCATCACTTTCGTTCTTAACAACAATCATTTTTGATAATCTTCACTCCTTGACTAAATATTGTTTAAAATTCTGTCGGTTAGTCGTTCGTAAAAGCGAATTCGCTTGAAATAATCTCCATGAGCGCTAGAAATTCCGCCATCCGATTCAAATACAAAATCTTCTACTCCTTCAAATTCTGGTTCAAAGGCAAAACCGAGGACATCTTGTGGATCGAAAATGTTATGCCATTTATCTACTGCTGGGGGTTTGGGGGCTTTCCCTTGCTCTAAAACGCCGGAACTCTGGTCTTCTTTTTGCTTGGCAAACAATGCCAGTTGCTTAAAAAGAGAGGCTTGACAACCGACAGTCGCAAAGATATCTACTTTTAGAGTTGTATCGAAATAGGTCAAAATATCGTAAAGTATATTGCCACCCATACTGTGACCAACTACAATCAGTTTTTCTTGTCGCCGATCGGCTATTTCTCTAGCTTTAAGAAGATCGTTCAGTACAGTGCTTACAATAGAACCTGGATTATTAGGCTTTCCACGATAAGCCTGATAATAAAAAACATCTCCAAAGAAGCGAACAGTTCTCAGTGTAAGGCTGGGCCTGAACTTGCGAAGCAAAATATCTTTAGGTATATCTGTAACTCTTCTCTTAATTATTCTTGCACCTTTTTTCAACCAGCCAAATAGTCGATCCTCCGCTCCCATGCTTTCAAAGTTAGTTGAAGAAACATTACTTCGAGTCCAGCCTTCAAGTTCTCTAATAAGTCTTTCAAGCAGTTCATCGTCATTAGCTGATTCAACTGCCCAATCGGGGTTTGGATTTTCCTGGGCATATGCGCTTGCAACGATTCCAGCTTCAACTAGCTCGGATCTTCTTCTTTCATCGTTATCAACCTCTGGAAGATGAGCAGCTCTAATCCATAACTGGTCGATAAAGTCGGGAAAAGATTGTTGGGCTAAAGTCAAAAGTTTTTTATCTTCTGGAACTTTATCTCCAACATGCACTGCTGGAATCATCTCAGACATTAAATTAGAATCGGGACCAAAACTTTGCAATTCCGCATCCGCCCCTGGAAGAGGAATGATGGGGTTGTCTTCCGGCATTTCTGGGACATGCTTTCCCCACATCGGATTAAAGATCTCGGTATTTGGATTATTAAAAACTTGTTTTAAAACAGTGTTCTTAAAGAAGTCATTTCTTTGATACAGATTCTTTCGATATTGTTCGTTTTCACGGCTACCTACTCCATGCACAAAGACTAAAGGCATTAATATCTAACTCCCGTTCTGAAAAAATCTAAATAATTAGAATAATACTCGAAAATTTGTCTGTATTAAACTCATTTTCTGGATTATTTAGCTTTTTTTATTTTAATCTACATACGGTAGCTTAAAGGTCGTCCTAACCCCATATCGATCACAAATGTTGCGATCGATATGTCCTGAAAGCTTTACATTCTTTCAAGTTCTCAGGACATATCGACAATCTGCAATTTAGGTTGAAATTAAAATCGACTATAGCACGCTGTAGTATGGTTGAGCTATATATTGTCTCAGGCAGACCGGATTTTCTTAAGAATACAAAGATACTGAAATTCAAGAGACCAGCGAGCAAGATTTTTCAAGAGAATTACATCATATGCCGGTAAAGTGTAGGGAGAATTAGCGCTCACCCTTCTAATGCAGATTTTCTCTTTTTTATCAATGCGAAACTTCTAAAATTTAAAAAAATGACACAAAAAATAGAGGCACCTAAACCATTTGTAATTCTTTACAGTTTAGGAATGCCTCTAAATTATTCACTTAATACAGAAGCTCCCAGTTGAGCTTCAACCCACAGTTGTTCGAGAAGCAATTCAGCCCGATCGCTCAACGCGCAAGTAAAAATACCTTCTTCGCTATTTGGATCCGATGCCAGCCAAGTACCTTTGAGGGTAATTTCTACATATTCCGCGTCGCAAAAAGAAATAGAAACTATTTCTGGATAGTCCTTCTCTACAACCTTTAGATCGGCAAGATTGGACGAGTCTGTTCGTAGCAGAAAAGAAGCAGTGCTTGGCTCGACATAAAAGCTTGTAGCTGCTCGCCAATATAGAAGCACTCGTGTTTTCATCCAATCTTCCAAAGATAGAGTTAGATGCTCCAGGTGAAAGCCGTTTTCAGTGTAAGTAAGTTTTAACATCAGTTTTATATCTCCACTTTAGAGTTGACGAATTCAGGCTGTCGTTGGTGCCAAAACTGTTCGGCAAAAGCTATGGCTGGGTGAATTGGGGCTTTTGGCTGCGTTGTTAAAAGCATTCCCGCTTCGGAAGGCTTTCGATCGCCCTTGCGAGAATTACAAGGCTCACAAGCTATTACTACGTTTTCCCAACTGTGTTTTCCGCCTTTAGATAGAGGAATTACGTGGTCAATAGTTAGCTTTTTTCTGCTACCGCAGTATTGGCACTGGTGCTTGTCACGCCTCAAAACCTCTCTCCGGCTAACAGAAGGAACTTTCCAAACTCGCTCAGCAGAACTAATTTTCAACCTTATGTGAGCTGGTACCTGGATAACAACGCTCGGCGATCGCACGACGCACGCAACTTCAGCGAGAAAATATACTGGTTCTGCTTTGTCTGTTACTAACAGGACAATGGCTCGCCTGATATTTATCCGGCTAATCGGAAGATAGTTTTTAGAAAAGACGATTACTGAATGGTTAAATGTTTCCGTTGCTCTTATCACGGCTTAACTCCTCATTGCTCTAGCCGTTGCTCGTAAAAAACCCCCGCTTCTTTCTTTTGAAGCGGGGGTTTAAAACACATCTAGTGGTTTTTATTTTATTCGGGCACAGTTTTTATCTTTCTGCACCTCCCGCTTCTTTTTTTGATGGGTCGTTCTATTAGATTTGGATATTTGCTGCAATTATGCCAACGATCTAGATGCCTACTATTTTGTGATTGAAATGCTGTCGAGTTAGTTTCCTTTCTATCCTTTCCTAAATATAAAAATTTCCCAAAAATTGCCACCATTGTGTCGCCGCAGAAACCGCGACGGGAGGCAAATTTGAGTGTTGACAGGATTGATAGAAGAATCACAGAATTTTTTTTACCGTGGTAAAGTGGTCTTTTTTATACTACACTAATGTTACCTAGTTGTCCAGCATTTGGAGAAAAAAATTATGCGCACTTTAAGTCGTACTTCAACAACCGAAATGGAAGTTACCAGCATACGTCTAGAAAGAAGCCTTAAAGACAAGCTCAAAGAGCTATCTGGCAACCAAGGATATCAAGCGCTGATCAGAGATATTCTTTGGAACTACGTTCAACAGAAATCGGGAGACTATCGACCGCAGTTTTCTAAAGCCGATATTCGAGGAACAATTGAGGCAACGGCTAGAAGAGATGAAAGCTGCGTGCTCACGGGCAAACTCATTCAAGAAAGCGAACCAATGTTACTGGGCTTAACTATTCACGGCGACTTAGTACCTTTGAGTGTGGGGAGTATGGAAAATTAGGACTTAGGGGTTGGCGATCGATTAATTCCTCGATCGCCATCTTATCTCAAAGTTAAAATAGGAAATATCGAGCCCTGTTTCGAGATAATCTAATAGTTCTGAATAAATAACGGCTGGGAGTAACCGATAAAAATGACACGAGCAACAGAGCCTCAACAAAAAGGAATTTTAGTCTCACCAACAGCTCTGACACACCTTCTCAGGCTGCGAGAACAGCAAGGAAAAGACCTGTGCCTGCGCGTAGGTGTCCGCCAGGGAGGTTGTTCGGGAATGTCCTACGCCATGGATTTTGAAGACCCTAATAATGTTAGCGATAATGACGACGTTTTTGATTACGACGGTTTTAAAATAGTTTGCGATCGCAAAAGTTTACTATATCTCTACGGTCTACAACTAGACTACAGCGATGCCATGATTGGGGGAGGCTTCCAATTTACGAACCCCAATGCCAATCAAACCTGCGGCTGCGGTAAATCTTTTGGTGTATAAATAAGAACGAGCGATCGAGATCGAATAACTCGATCGCAAAAGCCAGTTAACAATTTTGTATGCAAGTCCGACAAACGAATGAGCGAATCAGTTACGTCTATGTTTGAAAGCGGTTTAGAACGCTATCAAGCAGGTGAAAATCCACAACAGCTAATTCCAGTTTTCAAAGAAATATGCGATCGCGCGCCCAAACATACTAACGCTTGGATTTGTTTAGCCTGGCTGTACTTGCTCGCAGACAAACCCGATCGCGCGATCAAAGCAGCTCAAAAAAGCGTGAAACTCTCTCCTAGAGACCCACAAGCGAGAATTAACCTCGCACTGGCAATCTTAGACGCGGGTAAAAAAGGCGTGCGCGAACACGTAGAAGTAGCACGAGAATCAATATCCCTAGATAAGGAATTGCGCGGGGAAATAGAAGAAAATATACAAGACGGATTAAACAGAAAACCCGACTGGAAAAGCTTAGAACGGGTTAAAAGTTGGTTAATAAATTAATTAAAAATGGATATTGCAAAAAAACTATTAATTGGTCTAAAAGCAGAAGATTTTCGCCATCCTCTTGACTTTGAAGCTACCCTCGAACTCAAACAACAACTACCAGGGTTTGACATAGCAGTACGCAGTTTACTAGGTCCAGTAGCAGAGCAAGTTTTCTACCTCAATAATATTGCTTCCTCTGTCCTCGTAGGAGAAAAACAACTGCCCGACCTGAATAAGTTAATGTTAGATGCTTGTTCTACTTTAGATTTAGAACCGCCCCAGCTATACGTACAGCAAAATCCCGTTCCCAACGCCTATACTTTCGCTATGCGGGGCAAACAGCCATTTATGGTGGTTCATACCTCTTTGATAGAGATGTTAACCCCAGAAGAAATTCAAGCCGTAATAGCCCACGAATTGGGTCATCTCAAGTGCGAACACGGAGTGTACTTAACCCTAGCCAATATTATGGCTCTAGCTGCAGGTTTACTTCCTATTTGGGGTTCGGTAATTACCGAATCTCTACGAGACAAAATATTAGAATGGCAAAGATGTGCCGAATTTAGCTGCGATCGCGCCGCACTCCTAGCAACCCAAAATCCTAAAGTGGTAATGTCAGTACTGATGAAGCTGGCTGGGGGTTCTCCCACCCTAGCTCCTAAATTAAATTTAGAAGCCTTTATCGAGCAAGCTAAAGCTTATGACGCAATTAGCGAAACCGAAATGGGTCAAATGTTAAAAACAGCTCAAACAGCTCAATTAACTCACCCCGTTCCCGTTCTCCGCGCTAGAGAAATCGATCGCTGGGCTAGTTGCCAAGATTATCAAAACTTGTTACAAGGGGATAAAAAAGAGTATAATCAAAAAGCACCACTTAAGGGCGGATGGCGAAATTGGTAGACGCACCACACTCAAAATGTGGCGGCTTCGGCCGTGTCGGTTCGAGTCCGACTCTGCCCACTAAAAATATGATTAAAAGGTAAGGATGAGGATGAGGACTTAAATTCAAAAAATCTTTAAGCCCTCAACCTCAATCCTTTGTTAAAATTCAGCACTAGCACTCCAAACAAGATTTTAATTACCAGCCCAAGTTACCCAGTGGTGAGAGCTGTCAGGACAATTTCTCTCTCCTTTGACCAGATCTGCTCCTTTGAGATTTGTGCCAGATAAATCCGCTACACTGATATCGGTTCCTGCTAATTTAGCATTAGTTAGATTAGCATTACTCAGGTCAGCTCCATCGAGGTTAACGTCAGTTATGTTAGCCCCACTCAAATTAGCTCCCTGTAGATTCGCACAGCGCAAGTCAGCTCCACTCAGATCCGCTCCACTTAGGTCTGCTCCTATCAATTCCGCGCCAATCAGGTTAATCTCTATTAAATTAGCTCCTACTAAATTAGCACCGTTTAGATCGGCATCAGTCAAGTTAGCTTGCTGCAAAAAAGCACCACTTAAGTCAGCGTTGCTCAGATCTGCACTGCTTAGATCGGCTCTTGTCAAGTTAATTCTACTTAGGTTTGCACCTTTCAAGTTTTCTTGGTGCAGAGAGGTTTCGCTAAAATCATCTTCTTTGGCTGCATACCGATTTAAAAGTTCGCTAGCATTCATAGTTTTTCTCTCCATAATTGTGTATAGCTCAGTTTTAGTTGAGCTAGAAAAAGACTCAAAAGCTAATCGAAACTCTCTCGTTGTTACTGCTGTTGTCGAGTCTTTTTTCCCAAATCTCTCAGATAATTGCTGCTATTGGTAACTCGCAAGGGAGTTGGGTTATATTCGTTTAAAACTTATTTAATTTACTTCCGATCGACTGCAACAGTTACGAGGGAGTTTTTTTTTAAAGATAGCGATCGCATTACTTACCTACTATTCTAATCTAAAAAAAAAATATTTTTATTACATATAATTTATTTTTTTTAAGTTCTTTAAACAACAAAAAAACAAAATACTTAATATTTTTTAATTATATTAGCTACTTTAAATTATTGAAGCTAAAGGGTATTCTAAAATACTGACTTCCCAAAACTGAGCCAATGACAGTACTGCAAAATCTCAAACAAAAACTATCAATTCAGAGAAGGTCTTTAAAAGTATTTTTATTGATAAAAACTCCCAAAATTTTACTAGTATTTGGGCTTTTTTGGCAAACATTTATTGGAGTTGCCGGTGCTCAAGAGACTATTTATAGAACGGAGGATATTTTTCATCCTGTTGCTGCCAAAAATGGCATGGTTTCTTCTCAGGAAGAATTAGCGACTAGAGCCGGCTTAGAAGTTTTAAAAGAAGGAGGAAATGCAGTTGATGCTGCTGTTACTGTTGGCTTTACTTTAGCCGTTACTTTACCTCGTGCTGGTAATTTAGGTGGCGGTGGATTTATGTTAATACATCTAGATAAAACTGGAGAAACGATCGCGATCGACTATCGAGAAAAAGCCCCACTCAAAGCAACGAAAAATATGTTTCTCGATGAAAATGGAGAAGTCGATCGGCAAAAATCGATGTTCAGTCATTTAGCTGTAGGGGTTCCAGGTACAGTTGCAGGAATGGCAATGGTACTAGAAAAATATGGAACTATTTCGTTAGAAAGAGCCTTACAACCAGCAATTGAACTAGCAGAAAAAGGCTTTCCCGTAAGCCAAGATTTTCGACGCTCTCTCATTTTTGCCAAAAAACGAATGCAAGCTTATCCTGCCAGTATGGAGATTTTTTATAAACCAGATGGAGAAGTTTATGAAGTAGGAGAAATATTCTTACAAAAAGATTTGGCCAAAAGCTTGAAACTCATTGCCAAACAGGGAATTAGTGCTTTTTATCGAGGCGAAATAGCCGATAAAATAGTCGCAGAAATGCAAGCTAATGGGGGGTTAATTAGTAAAGCAGATTTGGCCGCATATAAACCAGTAATTCGACAACCAATTAAAGGAAATTATCGGGGATACGATATATATTCTATGCCCCCTCCTAGTTCTGGTGGCATTCATTTAGTTCAAATGTTGAACCTACTAGAAAAATTTTCGCTCCGTTCTTTGGGACATAATACTGCCCAAACACTACATTTAATGACGGAAAGTATGAAATTAGCCTATGCCGATCGCTCTAAATATCTAGGAGATTCTGATTTTGTAAACGTGCCAATATCCCAGCTAATTTCTAAAAGATATGCCGATATATTGCGCAGAAAAATAAACCAAAATCGAGCAACACCTAGTAACAAAATAGCACCAGGAAATCCAAATATAATATCAGAAAGTAAGGAAACAACTCATTATTCAGTAATAGATAAATATGGAAATGCCGTGGCTAATACCTATACTCTAAATTTTAGCTACGGTACGGGAATAACTGCTAGTGGAACGGGGATTTTATTAAACAATGAAATGAACGATTTTGTTGCCAAACCTGGAGTACCAAATGCATACGGACTCATTGGCGGGGAATTTAATGCCATTCAACCTCAAAAAAGAATGCTCAGTTCTATGACACCAACTATTGTGATAAAAGAAGACGAACCTTTTTTGGTAACAGGTAGTCCTGGTGGGAGTAGAATTATTACAACCACCCTGCAATTAATTACCAATGTTATCGACCATCAAATGAATATTGCGCAAGCTACTAACGCCTTCCGCGTCCATCACCAATGGTATCCCGATCGCCTGCAAGTCGAAAATGGATTAAATGGGGACACTATTAGGTTATTAACTGACATTGGACATGAAGTAGTAGAAGTAAATGCGATCGGCAGTACTCAAAGTGTGATGAGAATTGATGGTATATTATATGGCGCTTCCGATCCTCGCAGGCTAGGTGCTTTAACTTTGGGTTATTAGTTTATGTACTGTCACACCTCTCCACACAGATGCGATCGCGATCGCATCTCTGTCTGTTTCCCTTCGTAGCAAGTTAGGTAAACAATTGTTAATCTAAAAGGAAAATCTCGATATTAAGTATAAATAACTAATGGAGACTACTAATCAAACAGAAGTATTAGAACTCAACCAAGCCTTCTACCGCGCTTTTGAGAAAAGAGATATCAACTCAATGGCAAAATTGTGGTTTCAAGGAGCTGGTAGCTTGTGTATCCATCCAGGAGGTAAAGTATTAAAGGGATGGAATGAGGTTCGCCTATCTTGGGAACAAATTTTTAGCCACACTGACTACATAGAAATAGAGACAGAAATAGTTACTAAAGAAATAGGAGAACGAGTGGCGTATATAGTAGCGATCGAAAATGTTCTTCAAGTTAACGGAGATAGGAGATTTGAAGGCTTGTCAATGGCGACCAACATTTTTGAAAAAATGGCCCAGAAATGGTATTTAATTCACCATCACGGCAGCCCCATCATACGCTAAAAAACAAATAAACAAATGAGCATTATTCCTTCTTGGTTGGTAATTGCAGGCATTGCTACATTAGTCGCCTTTTTGCTCAATCGCCTTGACTCTGAAGATATACGCTGGTTTAACCGCTTGCGACGACCTAGTTGGCTTACCTTTGAGTCAGCAATACCCTTTATTTGGATTTTTATTTTTACCTGTGGTGTAATCTCAGCTAACGAAGTTTGGGAAACAGCCCCTAATACCAACTACACTTGGTTTTTAATGGGTTGTTATCTACTTTGGGAAATAACTATTATTGCCTATACACCAGTTACCTGTAAACTTCGCAGTCTCAATATAGGTACAATTATTGGCGCTACAACTTTCTTTGCTGGTCTAATTGTGACATTATTAGTATTTCCCGTTTCATCTAAAGCTGCTTGGTTAATTGTTCCCCATTTGCTTTGGTCTCCCATAGGGACTTTTGTAACTTGGCAAATGATTAGCCTAAATCCTGGAGATGCTTAATTTTAAGAATAGGTGGCAAAGTTTTTTGTTAATTTTTATTGCATTATTTTGACAAGAAAACCTCAACACTATTCATATAGTATGTTCTTTTAGAAAAGGAAAAGTTGTCAAGAACCCTGGGAGTATGTAGTAAGATAGGAATTTTCGCAGTTTATACGACATGAATCTTCCTGACTGGAATCAACTCGCACAACGATCGCTCGCTGGGGAAATACTCGATCGCTCTCAATCCCTAGCAGTATTGCAAGCACCCGATGAAGTCTTGTTAGAATTGCTTGCAGCCGCCTATAAAGTCCGGCGTCGCTACTGGGGAAATAGAGTAAGACTGCATTTTTTAGTCAATGCTCAAAGCGGTTTGTGTCAAGAAGACTGTCATTATTGTTCTCAGTCCAAAATCTCTACAGCCGAGATTGAGAAATACCCCTTCATAGCAAAAGAAAAATTACTCAATGCTGCCGATCGCGCCGCCAAATTGCAAGCAGGAACTTTTTGTTTTGCTATTTCCGGACGTTCCCCTCAAGAACCAGTCTTCGCTCAGATTCTAGATGCGGTGCGAGGGATTAAAAATAAATATAACCTTAAAGTCTGTGGCAGCTTAGGGCTTTTGAGTGAAGAACAAACCCGTCGTTTAGCAGCAGCAGGAATCGATCGGATCAATCACAACCTCAATACTTCAGAAGATTATCATTCTCATATTTGTACTACTCATACTTTTCGCGATCGAGTAGAAACGCTACAAAATGTTAAAGCAGCAGGAATCAGCACTTGTTCTGGCGGTATTATAGGAATGAAAGAATCGGACGAGGACATAATTGAACTAGCCCTTTCGTTAAGAGATTTAGAAGTTACAAGCGTTCCGATTAATTTTCTCATACCTATTTTAAATACCCCTTTTGAAAATTTTTCCGAACTAAATCCTCGCCGTTGTCTGAAGATTTTGTGTCTATTTCGCTTCCTTTTACCAACACGAGAGATAAGAATTGCTGGAGGAAGAGAAGTCCACTTAAGATCCCTTCAACCCCTAGGACTTTACCCCGCCAACTCAATTTTTATTGGCGACTATCTGACCACTGCGGGACAAGCTGCTCGTGCTGACCTAGAAATGATTAGAGATGCAGGATTTATCCTAGAAGCCCCCGATGGTTCGATGTTAGAAGAAGATATAGTTTTTGCTTAAGTTAAACGTAAATCTCTAATCTCGTTTTCGGGAGGATCTCAATAGCTATCAAAAGGGGACTTTTCTATCTCTTTTAGAGGCGATCGAAGACGGTTGTATTTTGGTTAGGACTTTTTTAAGAGGTAAAATTCTTAGATTGGGTTCTTGGGCATTAACCTGATATACTTTTTCGTTGGTCATATCTAACGCAGTCAGCCAGCCGCTATTGGGGTGATAAGCACCAGTTTCAATGTCTATCCACCCCTCTCCAGAAGCCAGATTTCCTGGTTTAACTCCTGGTAGAGTAAAAGTAATAGTGTGACCGGCGATAATTAGCTTATCAGGAAAATAAGGTTCGCTCATGCTGTGGAATTCATCTCGGATCCAGCAGAATTGGTCGCTGGTTTGTTTTTCAAAAGGTATACGAGGATCCACACCTGCATGAACTAACCAAATGTCTCCTAAATCTAAGTATTTTGGTAGTTTTTTCATCCACTCGACGTGATCTTGAGGAATATTGTTACCGTAACTGGTAATGGTGGCATAACCGCCACTGTAGATCCAAGCTTGAAACCTTTCCACGGGGACTTTATCGCCTTTATCGACAATTTCTAGTAACATTTCCTCGTGGTTCCCAAGAAGACACTGATAGTTATTTGCGATCGCAAAATTGACGACTTGAGCGCTTTGAGGACCGCGATCGATCAAGTCTCCGAGAAAATAAATTTCGTCACTTGTTGCTGGATCGATCGCTTCTAATAAAGACATTAGAGCATCGTAGTGGCCGTGTACGTCACCAATAAAGATTCGGCGATTGGTCATTTTAAGTTTTTGAGTTTATTGAGTAGTAGCTAGTTGTGGTTGATGTCGTTTATTTGTTGAGTTATTCAGATAAATAACTGGTTGTGCCAACGTTTACTTGGAGTATTCCCAGATTGTTGTCTTTTTTTTGTAACCTGAATATATTAAATCTCAGTCTATTATAGGTAAGACAGTATATCTGTCTAGATGTTTCCGTAATAAAAGAGTGTTGTTATCCGCCATACCGAAAATTAATATTCTCAAACAGGCTAGCAGTTTAGCTTGGGTCGAGCAAGCGATCGCTAACTTAGATACGATCTTACTCGATCACTCCCACTGCGAGCGTAAAGCAGCATCAGCAGCTCTTAATTTTATGTTTCGCTACCCATCCAAAGCTGAATTAGTGCGGCAATTAACCGCGATCGCTATTGAAGAGTTAGAACATTTCCAGCAGGTCAATAAGTGGTTAGAGCGACGAGATATTCCCTTAGCTCCTCTTAATGCCCCTCCTTATGGTGCTGCGCTTAAAGCTGAAATCAGACGGTCTGAACCCGATCGTTTACTGGATTCTCTCTTAGTTTCTGCCTTAATTGAAGCTCGTTCTCACGAAAGACTGGGATTGTTAGCTGCTCATTGCCCCGACCCAGAACTATCTCAATTCTATCGCAGTTTGACTGCATCAGAAGCCCGTCACTACGGAATTTATTGGCTGCTAGCAGATCGTTATTTCGATCGCGATTTAGTCAAACAGCGTTTGGAACAATTAGCAATAGTAGAAACTGAAATCCTCTCAAGTTTGCACCCAGAACCGAGAATTCACAGTTAGTATAGTAAATGTTTAGATGAGAAGTTATTATCGGAATTTTCTCATTCGTGACTGGCAAAAGCAAGATTGCACCCTAGCTTCGGCGGTTATTCGCGACGTATTAACAGAATACGGTTTACCCTGGGAACCAATGGGCGCAGATCGAGATGTTTTAGAAGTAGAAAAACATTATATTGAGGCTGGGGGGGAATTCTGGGTAGTAGAAAAGGAAAAAAAAATAGTGGGAACTGCTGCTTATTATCCGATAAGACGGGGTAAACTAGCAGTGGAAATCCGCAAAATGTATTTATTACCTTTAGTTAGGGGCAAAGGATTAGGGAACTATCTTTTGCAAGAGTTAGAAAAAGCGATTTTTTCTCGAGGTTTTCAGGAAATTTGGCTCGAAACTGCCAGTGTTTTACAGGAAGCAGTAAATTTATACGAAAAAAGTGGTTATCAAGCCACTACAGGAGTAGAAACTACTCGCTGCGATCGAATTTATGTTAAGCAAATTAATTAAAAATCAATTTGCTAAAAGAATTGAAAATTTAAAGTTATTCTAAAGAATTACAAAAATCAATTAATTATGGCAAAAAAAAAAACGACCATAAATAATAGAAGCAACTAAATCTCAAAGACCTGCGTTAGGTAGATAACAATATGACCAAATTTAATGAATCATTGCGATCGCGATGGAATTCGGCGCTTAACATCATACAAAAGACCAATCCCGAAGAGCATTCCATACAAAAAAGTAACCATCTAAACTTTGAAAGCCACGGTTATAAACTGGAAAAAGAATTGGGCTCCAATACAGCTGGTGGTTGCTTGACCTACCTAGCTACTAAGATAGAAACCCAAGAGGAAGTAATTATTAAACAGTTTCAGTTTTCTCAATCGGAAACTAGTTGGGCAGGATACGAAGCCTACGAGCGAGAAATGAAACTATTGCAAAGCTTAGAACATTCTGGTATTCCTCGATATCTCGATTCCTTTGAAACAAGTGCGGGTTTTTGCCTAGTTCAAGAATATAAACCAGGTAAATCTCTAGCCGAATCTCAGCAATTTTCCCCAGAAGAAATTAAAGAAATTGCTCTTGCGATTTTAGAAATTTTAGTGTACTTGCAAAAGCAAAATCCATCAGTAATTCACGGGGATATTAAACCAGAAAATATCATCGTAGATACTTCACAACAGATAAAAGTTTATTTGATCGATTTTAGCTGGTCTCGTCAAAAAGGAGGAGATGCAGCATTGAGTAGCATGGTTAAGGGGACGTTAGGATTTATGCCCCCAGAACAAATATTCAATCGTCAGTTAACTAAAGCATCAGATATATATAGTTTGGGAGCAACCTTAATCTGTTTGCTCGCACAAATCAAATCTACAGAAATTGGAGAAGCGATCGACGAAACTTCCGGCTTTAACGTCAAAAAATTGCTCCCCAAATTGAACCCCCAGTTTGTGAAGTGGCTGCAAAAAATGGTAGCCTTTAAGCTTAAAGATCGCTATCAAGATGCTGCTACTGCCCTAGAAGCAGTCAAACCAATCCCAGTAGTAGGCAAATCGAGCAACTCTTTAGAAACTCTTTTGCTGCGACTCAAGAACAACTCCCACGGATTTTGGCTCGGATTGGGTACTATAACCGCTGTTGCCGTCCTAGGTACTACTTTCAACGTTTACCAACAAAGCAACTCGCTCGATCGCTTTTTGTCCACCGGACAGGGTAGAGGATACAATCTCAGCTCGATCGATTTTGAAGGAATTGACTTGCCAGGTGTCGATCTAGAACAAGCCAACTTAACAGACTCTAATTTTAGAGGTAGTAACCTAGTAGGTGCCAACTTAGCAGAAGCTAACTTAGCAGGAACTAACTTAATTGGGGCTAATCTCCAAAGTGCCGACCTAGAAGGTGCGATTTTCTCCGATCGCCAATTAGGAACAGCCGAACTTGGAGGAGCTAATCTACAGTCTGCGAACCTCAAAGAGGCTAGTCTAGAGTCTGTTAACTTGGCTGGAGCTAACTTAGCAGGAGCAGATCTAGAAAGGGCTAGTCTCTGGTCTGCCGATTTGTGGGGAAGTAATCTATCGGGCACCAACTTAAAGGAGGCTAACTTAGCAGGTGCCGATCTAAACAACGCCAATCTTAGGGGTGCTGACTTAGAATATGCCAACTTGGCAGGAGCGAATTTACAAAGAACTTCTTTGAGAAATGCTGACCTCAGTTACGCTAACCTTAAAGGGGCTGACTTAACCAGAACCAACTTGCGAGGTGCCGATCTCTCTCACGCCGATCTCAGAGGAGCTGACCTGCGAAGAGTCGATTTACGAGGTGCTGACCTCAGTTACGCTAACCTCAAAGGTGCCAATATAAACAGAACTTTTCTCAGAAGAGCTAACCTCAAGGGTGCAATTATGCCCGACGGTAGCAGACATAATTAGATATGGGAAATGGTAAAAGGGGAAAAGGGGCAACATATTTCCCTCCCCCCTTCGCACCACTAAAAATTAAGAACGAAACAAGTGGGAATGTTCTGGATGATAAAGGCGCGATCGTCTGGAGACTTCACTTCCATTCCCCGCCATTCCCTTTAAAGCAGGACTGATAACATAAAGAGTTGTTCTAATCAGTTTGTGTTTTTGAGTAATTTTTGCCATCTCCTCTAAGGGAACGACCCAAATTTGTTCGTCAGGCCAACTGAGGCGAAAACAAACTGCCACAGGGGTATCTGCTGAATAATGTTCCAGTAGTTTTTCCTGGGCTGCTTCTACGTGACGAGCAGACAGATAGAGGCACAGACTCCCTTGATGGGCAGCAAGACTCGATAATTCTTCGGCTGGAGGTACTGCTGAAGCGCGACCGCTAATGCGAGTTAGAATAATAGTCTGTACCAGTCCTGGTACGGTTAATTCTACACCTAATTTAGCCGCTGCTGCTTGGTAGGCACTAATCCCAGGAATTAGTTCAAAAGGAATTTTTGCCCCGATCAAGGCTTGAATTTGTTCGCCTATAGCACTATAGAGACTGAGATCTCCAGAGTGCAGGCGCACCACAGAAAGATTTGCCCTCACTCTCTCCACCATTAGGGGTACGATCTCTTCTAAGGTTTTATTCCCAGTAGGAATAAGTTCTGCATCTGGTTTGGTATCCTGCAAAATTTCCCTAGGTACGAGGGAGTCAGCAAAAAGAATTACATCTGCTGTTGAGAGGATTTTTTGTGCCTTGACGGTGAGTAATTCTGGATCGCCAGGCCCCGCACCGATAATGTATACTGCGGGTTCGAGTAATTTTGAGTGGCGATTGCTCTTATTCATCGATCGCAGTCTTTTGTCGTAAATTTGCTTCAGGATAGACCACGTCGGGTAAGGGACGCTTGAAGAAATATAGCCATGCTAGTCCTGCTAATCCTGCTGCGATCGCCACTAAACTGATTACTTGGGCAATTCGCAACGGTCCCAGATACAGACTGTCAGTTCGCAATCCTTCGATCCAAACGCGACCGCTACTGTAGGCTACCATGTAGACTAAGGCTAAAGTTCCTACTTTGAGTTTGTCTCGATTGCGCAATCCCCAGAAGAAGAGAAAAATTAACAAGCCAAATACCATCAAATTCCACAGGGACTCGTATAAAAAAGTGGGGTGGAAATATTCTTCATTCAGAAATTGTGGGGGACGGTTGCTGAGGGGAATATAAAGTTTCCAGGGTAAATCCGTTGGCGCGCCAAAAGCCTCAGAATTAAAAAAGTTGCCCCATCGTCCGATCGCTTGACCTAAAATTAATGAAGGCGCTACGAGATCTACTAATTGCCAAAAGGAAATTTTATTGAGACGAGCAAAAATTAATGTAGCTATGGTTCCGCCGATAATTGCCCCGTGAATGGCTATACCTCCTTTCCAGATCGCAATAATATCACCTGGACGTTGAGAATATTCTTGCCACTCAAAAAGTACGTAATAGATTCTCGCACAGGGAATGGCAGCAATTACCAACCAAATAGCCAAGTCAGCAAGTAAAGATGGTTTGACATTGCGAAGCTTGGCTAAATATTCCGAGAGAAAAACGCCAAGTAATACGGCACAAGCAATCAACAAGCCGTACCAGCGAATAGATATTGGCCCGATCTCGAATAAAATTGGGCCAGGAGACTGAAATTGAAAACCCAGAAGGAGCATAGCAATAGGAATATAACCGTCAATTAAGCTGATAAAATTACTCGATCGTTTCTTTTATTTGGCAGGTTTATCCGAGTATATTTACTATATTTAGAATACGTGAAGTACCCACGACTTACGGCACAGCCATTCTATAACCCTTTTTTGGTGAAATCAAGAACTAGCTCGCGCAATGATCTGCAATATCGATCGAAATTCTAGCACCTAAACCGCTATAATAACTGAGAGTAAGGATGCAAAAAGACTTAATATGCCATCAGGGATCGATTTAGAGTTTGATACGGCCCACCTGTGGCACCCCTACACATCTCTTCGCAATCCACTGCC
>JASJDA010000198.1 GCA_030065755.1 Prochloraceae cyanobacterium
TAACAGCGAAACTAGGCTTGAAGAAGCAATTTGCGATTACTTTTATTTGCGAGAGAAACAACAAGAACGCTGTCCTAGTATCGGTATATTTAGTATGGGAGAATTCTCTAAATTATTGCACGGAGAAACTACTGAAACTGCTGAAACTGCTGAATAGATTGGGATCTAAACAATAAACTACTTTTTTCGCGAACGAGCTTCGATGTCTTCGCTTAAACTGGTGACATACTCCTACGCTGATACTGACGTATACAGCGTAGGCTTCTCACCAACTCCAGCTATTGCTTCGGATGCTCGATGAGCTTTAAGAACGGAATGCCCTACCGCTCTATTTTTTATATTTCTCGCAGCATTGAGATCTCTGTCTGCTTCAAAGTTACAGTGAGGACATGAATGCCATCGATCTGACAACGCTTTTTTAACTGTTTGACCGCAGCAAGAACATTCTTGACTAGTACCGTGAGGTTTAACTGCTACTGTTAACAAACCAGCTTCTTGCTCCGTCCTTACGCCGAGGAAACCTCGGCGCGGGCGGTGCGCTTTTTCAGCTTTGTTTGCGAGTATAGTTAAAAACTGTCCCCATGCCGCGTCATTAACACTTTTAGATAGGCGAGTTTTAACCAAACCAATAATATTTAACTTTTCATGAGCTATGACATCTTTTTTCTTCAATAGACTTGTAGCTGTTTTAATAGAGGGAACCCTTCTATAGTAGTTAAGTTAAAAACGAAGCAAGAGAGTTATTGAAAAAGGGTTCCCTCTATAAAAATAAAAACATTGTATGACCACTATCGTGGTACAGATGTGAGGCTTCTCGCGAGTTCAGCTAAGCTAGGAATCTCCTGGCGTTTAATTTCTTTTTTGAGCGTGAAGAAATTATTGACAATTAAAACAAAACTTATTATTTGCTGTTTTCCTTTTCTTTTTTGACTTCATTGTTTTGAGAAACTTGCTGTTTTAGACTGGCTAAGACATCCTTATATTGTTGTGTTTCAGGATATAACTCAGTTAATTTTTGTATTGGTTCTATTGCACCTGGCAAATCTTGCATTTGAATACGTACTAATCCCAAACCTTCAAGAGCGTAGCGGTTTTCTGGTTCTTTCTCTAATATTTGTTGGTAACCTAGTTCTCGTTGCTTGAGTCTAGCGTCGATCTCATTTCTTGGGGATTCTACTGGTGAAGAGTCAACTACCTCATCTCGTACTTGAGGTGTACTATTTAACGCACCCACTAAAAAGACCGCACTCGAACCCATAAAGGCAATACCAGAGCCCAAGAGAATAATTCGCTTTAGTAGTTTGTTTTGAGACTTTTCTGGCATATATTTTGCTGGCAATATTGTAATTTTTTACTTAGATTAAAAGTCTACCTTCTCATAATAGCTAATTACCTTTTTTATAAAGACTCGATCGAGTTTGGCCTCATCCCTACCCACAAGCGATAGGAGGGTAGGGATTTCTCGCAAACAATATTTAAGACATAGCTTGAATAATGTAGTCGAAGTAGGGAGCTGTTTCTCGAGCTTCTTCTATGCTCAGCAAACCAAGAGAAGCATCTTTTAAACAGGTTATGGCATCTACCATACCTGGGACGGGGACATTGAGGGAATTGTACATTTCTCTTACGCCAATCAAACCAATTTTTTCAATGGGTTCTTTATCACCAGCAATAACGCCATAGGTGACTAGACGTAAATACCAGCCATAATCGCGCAAGCACTGATTGTACTGCTTCTGACCGGAGGCATTGCCCCCAGGAGCCCTGTATTCTGGATGTTGTTTGAACAATTGCTTGCTTGCTTGTTCGACAATCTTTTTTTCATTTTCTGCCAGTGTTGCGGCGATACTCATCCGCAGCTCACCAGTCTTTAAAAATTCTTTGAGACTCTTGAGTTCCCCACTGCTGGGATATCTGAGTTCGTCGTCTGCTTGGAGAATAACTTGACTAACTACGCTCATAATATGGTTCTTGTTAAACTAGGCCAAAATGTCACTATTTTTACTCGTTTTGAAAACCAAACACGAGAGTTGGACTCTTTATGGTTTTGAGAGTGGAAAGGCTCTCTGGGAACGAGTATTATTCAGACGTGGAAAGGATCTAACCACATCCACTCTATTTTATTAAACCAGGTTATTAGTTACTTCGGTTCTTTTTTCGCTGTTTCCAACAAAACTACCTTTTAGGATTATTTTAATGGCTCGGTTCGAGGAGCGGCAGCAATCTCTTGCCACTCGCTTGATGAGAGGGGTTCGACTACTAACTCAATCTCAAAACAACGACTAGCTGTTTGTACTAGCGCATCTACTATTGTTTGAATTAGTAGTTCTCCTTCCAGGTCGATCGGCAATTTGACTTTCTCAGGTGCAGGTTCGCCAAAAACTCGAGCATACAGTTGTGGATTTGTTGACAAAATTGCAGAGCCGTGCTGTAAAATCCCTTTACCCTGTCGCAGTTGGGCGCTACCGATCGACTTTTGGCCAGAAGCAGTAACTAAATCCGCAGTAGTGGCGGTGGCAAAACAGCTAGAGCGATCGATATAGCCGCGTCCAGCTTTTCCGTAGCTGAGTTCGACACCGAGCGATCGCCATCCTTCAATCAAAAACTGACAAATAGTTTTGTATACGTCCAAACGTCTGCCAGGAATTCCCGAAGTAATGACAGCATAGGTCAAATCCCCTTGGTGTAACACTGCTCTTCCCCCAGTAGGACGACGTACTAAATCTATGGGTTTTCCTTGCCACGTGAGCTGATGCCAAAAATCAGGCCATCGACGTTGGTGATAGCCGAGAGAAATTGCTGCAGGAGACCAGGTGTAAAAGCGCAAAGTAGATGGCTGCAAACCTCGTCGATGCTGCTGCAAAAGCCACAGATCGATCGCCATTTGAGTTGCACCTTCTGCCTCCAGCAGTGGAATTAAACGCCATTTATCTTTTTTGGTGTTAGACATCAAAAACAAGGCCAGGCTAAACGCGATCGGGTGTAAGGAAATTTTTCTCCCCTTACGAAGCACCAAATTCTTCTTTTAAGGCTTCGTCATTATCGTCAGCAATGGTTGCTACTAAGGTAATCGCTCTAGAGATTTCTCCAGGAGAAAGTTCCGCCACCGTGCGCTGAGTTAGCACCAAAACTCGATCGTTAGCAATACCAAAACGGGTTTCAAAAGTTTCTGACCAGTTCATCTCAAGTAACCTGCGCATTAACCCAGGTTCGTCTTTAGCTGGTAAGTTAAGCACTGAAGCCCAAACTGTTAAAAGGTCTTCGTCACTCTCTCCACTTAATTGGACGTAAACTTCAACGCTACCGTACTGGAATTTCCACAGATAAGCCTCTTCAGTTTTACTTACCATCGCACTATCGTTTTGTTCCAGGCTAGAAATAACTGTTTCTATTACCTCTTTATGAGTGCTGTTGTTTTCGATTAACTCCTCAGCAATTCTTTCTTCGGTTAATTGGCTTGGGTTTTCGGTAGTCATGGCAGTTTTTCGTATTTTCGAGAAGAAGTTGGTTTTAAATCCAGTATCTCACGAACTAAAAGCAGCTAAAGAGTAATGCTGGTAGAGTTGAAATATATCTCTACTAGGAGTTTATTCGAGCGTTATTCTTTGTTATCCTCATCAATAATTCCCAATTGCTCTTTACTGCGTTTGAGTTGCTTCCAGAGGTCTTTGATTTGTCGATATGCTTCTGTAGTAGGCATTTTACCAGAAGTATTAAACTAAGCCAGCGAGTCACCTCGCCGACTCGTCTTCAAAACCGTACGTGAGACTTTCACCTCATACGGCTCCTCAGAAACATGATTCTTGTCATGAATACTAGTCAAAACAGGGGTATCATTAATCCATTTCCATTTCTCTTGCGAGAACAGGTCATTGAACCATTTGATAGATTTATTATGTTGCTTTTCTAATTCCTTGCGGTTTTGATACTCAGCAATTAGTTTTAAATCATCCCTTGTTTTTTCATCATGGCAATGTCTGTGAAGAAGTTGGAGATTTTTATAACTACTACCACCCCCAGCTTTGCGTGGGGTGATATGGTCGATTTCCATTACATCTTCATGTTTAAAACTTAGTCCGCAGTGTGGGCATTTCCCATCTTGCCATTTGAGCATTTTCGCTTTATTTGTGGGCATATTTGGGTGTTTGCCTAGTCTACTGCTCCAGTAAACTGAATCTCCATCATAAGGGGAACGTACGTCTTGTACCTTTTTAAATATCTCCCCTTGGGTTTTTCTTCCCTTTTTCCTGGTGTTCTTCTTTGACTCATCATAGTTTTTTTTGTGTTTTATGAGTCTGTTTTTGCCATCTGAAAAAACCCAGTTATCGTTTTCTATGGTCTTCCAGTATTTTGGTCTTTTGAACTTCCATGATTTATTGGGGTGTCTTCTATCTGCCCACTTTTTGAGCTTCCAGAAGATTAGATAGTCTATCTTGCTAAAGATTTCACTACATACAGAATACTTGTAGTAGTTCGACCATCCTTTGATGATGGGGTTGAGTTTTTTGATTAAAACTTCTTGCTTGGATGCTTTAAGCCTGTCTATTACTTGGGAGATTTCCCTGTAATGTCTCAAGTAGGCTTCTTTTGATGGTTTGATATGAAGGGTGTAGGGTTTCCTTTCTCCTGTCGTGGTTTTATTGGCGTGATGTCTTCCAGTTTTGTACTGTCTGACATTGAACCCCAAAAAGTTAAAACCTGGTTTTTCATTTTCCAGTTTTTCCAACGTATGACATATTCTTGTCTTGTTGGATTTTAACTCTAGCCCTAGCTGTGCTAACCAGGTTTTTGTAATCTCGGTTGCCTCTCTTATTATCTCCAGGTCTTTATGTATGATTACGAAGTCATCGGCATATCTTATTATGGATATAGATTTTTCCTTTCGGATTTTTCCCCTTATGCTGTGACCATTACTATCAAAGATTTTCTTATTGGTTATCCAATCTTTGATTGTTGTTTCAAGACCGTGTAGGG
This sequence comes from Prochloraceae cyanobacterium, assembly GCA_030065755.1. Taxonomy (GTDB): domain Bacteria; phylum Cyanobacteriota; class Cyanobacteriia; order Cyanobacteriales; family JASJDA01; genus JASJDA01. The sequence continues at coordinate 4,975 of JASJDA010000198.1, forward strand.
CTATATTAGCCAGTAAAGGTGAGATTACTCCTCCTTGTGGTGTACCTTCATCGGATGGGAACAGTTTCTTTTCATCCGTTATTCCCGATTTAAGCCAGGCTTTGATTTGCCGTCTTATTGCGGGGAAGGTATCTAGTTTCTTTAGTAGGGCTTGATGGTTTATTCTGTCAAAACATTTGGCTATATCGGCATCTAGCACGTAAGCTGTTTTATAGCGGAGTGCATTAAATATTGCTGCTATAGCGTCGTGACAGCTTCTACCAGGTCTAAAACCGTAGGAGTTTGGCTCAAAGCGAGCCTCCCATTCAGGTTCAAGGGCTAATTTCACTAAACATTGTCTAGCGCGGTCTTCCATAGTTGGAATTCCTAACGGTCGTTTTTCGTCTTTTCCTGGTTTTGGTATCCATACCCTACGTACGGATTTGGCTTTACCCGTTAGTGGGTTCAGCGTGTAGACCAATTCAAGACGTTGATTAGGCGTTAGGGATTTAATCCCGTCTATCCCCGCCGTTTTCTTGCCTTGGTTATCCTGAGTTACCCTTCTAACCGCTATTGCTTTAGCAAAGAAGCTGTGGAGCAGTAGTTTTTGTAGCCTGCGGATAGCTTTAACATCGCCACGTTGACTAGCTTGATAAATCCGTCTCTGGAGAGAGAATACGACTTTCTCTGCCCTTTTCCAAGGGATTTGATGCCAATATTCAATTTTACTTTTTCGGTTGTCAGGCAACTTACTCATCGGTAACTTTGCTCTGGAGTTGATAGCTTTATCATTCATGTTTCCGTGTGTACGTCAGCTTATCCTTGGGAGTTACCCCAGTCCTTTTGGGACTACCAGATTAATCTGGCTAGGCGTTTGCTTTTTACACAATCTCCCCTCTGAGTTACCTACCTTGCGATAGAGGTTGCATCTTGGTTGATTACTCAATGTATCGACCCATTGAGAGTAATCTCAGAGGTTAATTCGTTCCTAACTAGCTTTGGTTTCTGACTTTAGAGTTCCTTTTAATCACCGAGGATATTCTTTGGGTGCAATCAATCGTTTTAGAGGCACAATTGACTTTTTCTGTCCCGCGATTACAGATTTCTATCCTTTGGTCTTATTTTGACCACAGCGTTTCAGCCTTATTTCGCTGTTCCCGAGTTTTTTTGCATTACGGTGACATTCTGGTTTCTTCAGCATTGAGCTTGCTCATAGTCAGTTGCTAGCCGAGTTTCTACATTTGGGCTGGTAGATATCGACATTTATCCCCGCTTTACGGATTGAAGACCACTCGCTACCGTAGGGGATATGCTTTCACTCCTGCACCTGGAGGAATGGACTTGCTTGTCTCTTCATTGAATCTTGAAAGATTGTTAAGATTAGGTATTTCTGTTACAATTTTTCAACTTTCACAGTTGTAGCTGTATAACTTTATACCAGGCTCACCATCAAGCTAGTTAAGTTGTCTAGGTTCAGGGAATTTAAGGCATTCCCCATTGATTCCTAGCGGCTAATCCTTCAAGCTGAAACCCTGTAAGGGTTTCAGTCGATTTCTAGCCAACGAATCGCACCTCTAAATTACAAATGTAGCTCACTCGTTGGGCAAATTCTTGTAAATTGGCGTTGAACACCAGATTTTCTGGCTTCATCTTTCCGTGATAAGGACTGCGAGGATATAAGAAAGCGTCTTTATCTTTTTCATCCACCACATCTGTCTCCTTGACCTTCAACAGTTTGTCGATATTAGGGATTTTAGTCTAGTGAAGCTTTTAACAAGTTAAAACTTATTAATCAATTTATTAATTTTTTCTTAATTTTACTTTAATACACAATTAATAAAAAAAATTGTATATTGACAAGTTTATAATTTTTACCAAGATTATGTGAAATTCACTAAGTTTTATTGATACTTCAATTCGATTTTTGTAGGGGAAAATTAGGATCGAATATCGCAACAAAAAAAGTATCTATGTCGCCAGCACACAAACTCTACGAAGGTAAAGCCAAAATTCTTTACACCACCGAAGATACAGAGATTCTTTTGACTCAATTTAAAGATGATGCTACCGCTTTTAACGCCCAGAAGCGGGGAACGATCGAGGGTAAAGGAGAGATCAACTGCTCTGTATCAGCGGCTCTATTTGAATGGTTGGAGTCAAAGGGAATCCCTACTCATTATGTAGACACGCCAGCAGCTAATGAAATGCGAGTCCGTTCTGTTAAAATTATCCCCATTGAGGTGGTAGTTAGAAATATTGCGGCTGGAAGTTTGTGCAGACAGACGGGATTAGCAGAGGGGAAAGTGTTACCCTCACCTCTAGTAGAGTTTTATTTGAAAAACGACGAACTAGGAGATCCCCTTTTAACCAGAGAGAGACTGTTTTTACTAGAAATTGTTCCCCCAGAGCAGCTAGAGCAAATAAAAGCAATGGCTCTAAAAATTAATGAATATCTTAAGGAATTTTTCTTGGGCTGCGAGATTATTCTGGTAGACTTCAAGCTTGAGTTTGGTATAGATTCTCAAAAACGATTGCTCTTAGCAGATGAAATAAGTCCTGACACTTGTCGCCTGTGGGACAAAACAGAAACCGATCCCCAAGCAAGGGTGATGGATAAAGATCGCTTCCGTCGCGATCTCGGAGAGATAGAATCAGCTTATCAAAAAGTACAACAAAGAATACTATCTCAAATTGCAAAGTGGCACAATTAATTGCACTTCGAGAAACTAAATCAATTAAATGGTGTATGAGGAGTTAGTATTATTTGGCATTATTTAGCCAACTCTTGTTAGAAAAGCGCACCGCCCGCTTGGAGGTTCCCTCCAAGTTAGGACGGAGCAAGAAGGTTGTCTTTAAATTAGGGAACCACTAAACTAGAAAATTTGTCACCTATTAGGCAACCTAAGACAACTGAGCGAAATAGCGATCGATTATTTGTTTATTTGGTGGTGTGTGGAAGTGTTTAACAAAATCAAAAACTTGCCTGTCTCTATTTTAATAGTAATGTTGACTGGATCTAGCATTGTTTGCGGATCTAGATCGGCCAGAGCAGAAACTACGATAGAAGAAGTTTTATCCTCTGCAGAAGCAACAATTTTATTACTAGAAAAAAATAAAAATTATTCGGCAAAGATGGTGGAGGTGGAAATTGAACCACAAGCACATCTTTTGCAATTGAAGATCGCTCAGGAGCCAAATCCTGAAGTTTCACCTAACGAATCAGAACCAGAAACACCATCAGAATCAGAGGAGCAACCCCCCTCAGAACCTCAACCAGAAGTAGCCCCAGAACCAAGAGTTTTGGTAGGGGAAGTTGTAGTTACGGGGGTAGAAGGAGAACTTCAAGATCTAGTTTACAGTACGATCGACACTCGACCAGGAAGAACTACAAGTCGTTCTCAACTGCGAGAAGATGTGAATGCTATTTATGCTAGAGGGGTGTTTGCTAATGTTAGGGTAATACCAGAAGACACTCCTCTGGGGGTTCGCATTACTTTTTTAGTCGAGCCCAACCCAGTACTAAATCGAGTAACGATCCAAGCAGAGCCAGTAGGGGAAACTGAAAGCGTAGTCCCCCCAGAAGCTATAGAGGAAATCTTTGCCGAGAACTATGGGGAAATTATCAATCTGCGCAACTTGCAACAAGATATCCAAAAGTTAAACAAGTGGTATTCGCAAAATGGCTACGATCTAGCGCAGGTAGTTCGGGCTCCACAAGTATCAGATGACGGGACTGTAACTGTAATCGTAGCAGAAGGAGTCATTGAAGATATTCAGGTCAGATTTTTCGACTCAGAAAATGAGCCAGCTGAAGGTGAAACCCGCGACTTTATCATCACGCGAGAAATAGAGTTAAAGCAAGGAGACATTTTCAACCGCAACACAGCCCAGAAGGATTTGGGGCGAGTTTTCGGTTTGCAGATATTTGAGGACGTGCGATTTTCCTTCTCTCCAGGAGAAGACCCTAGAAAAGTAGTGGTTAACGTCGATGTAGTGGAAGCTAGAACTGGTTCGATAAGTGCTGGTGCTGGGGTTAGCACGGGTATTAGCGGTTTGTTCGGTTCCGTTAGTTTCCGAGAGCAAAATTTGGGAGGTAATAACCAAACCGTAGGTTTGAACTTTGAGCTGGGCGATCGACAATTCGGTTTTGATGCTAGTTTTAGAGATCCCTGGATTGCTGGGGATCCTTATCGTACTTCTTATGGTGTCAATGCTTTCCGTCGTCGATCGCTTTCTCTCGTTTACACTGGTGATGGTGCAGATGTAAGAACTGCCCGTAGGGGAAATAATCCTAGGGTACTGCGCACTGGGTTAGGAGTTAACTTCAATCGTCCTTTAGCTCCTACTCCCTACGAGCGAGAAGAATGGAGCGTATCAACTGGATTTCGCTATCAACATGTTGAAATTAGAGATGCTCGCGGTAATATTGCTCCTAGATCTGAAACAGGGGAGAAATTAGCTTTTAGCGATAATGGAGAAGACGATCTAACTCTAGTTAGGATTGGAGCGATCAGAGATCTGCGCGATAATAACTTACAACCTAGCAGTGGTTCTTTTGCTCGTTTGTCGATGGAGCAGAGCATACCTATTGGTTCGGGTAGTATTTTATTAAATCGCTTGCGAGGTAACTACAGCCATTACTTTCCGGTTAATTGGATTCGTTTTACAGAAGGCCCCCAAACCATCGCTTTTAATGTTCAAGCTGCGACTATTCTCGGAGATTTACCTCCTTATGAAGCTTTCGTTGTTGGTGGGGTGAACTCTGTAAGAGGCTACCCAGACGGACTTGTGGGTAGCGGTCGCTCCTACCTTCAAGCGACTGCGGAATATCGTTTCCCGATTTGGCGTTTTATTGGTGCTGCTATATTTTTTGACTACGGTACTACTCTCGGTACGGGTAGTGAAGTTCCAGGAAATCCTAGTGACGTTAGAGACTTACCAGGTAGCGGTTATGGTTACGGTATTGGCGCGCGCATTCGCTCTCCTCTCGGTCCGTTAAGGATTGAGTATGCGATTAATGAGGACGGAGACGACCGCATACAGTTTGGCGTAGGAGAAAAATTCTAATTATTGGTTAATGAATTCAACTATTAAAGAGCCATTTGAACTTTCAGGAGTGGGACTTCACTCTGGTGTTAATACTGTCGTACGGGTATTGCCAGCAGATCCAGGTGTTGGACGTTATTTCGTTCGCGTGGATCTGCCTTCAAAACCCGTAATTCCCGCAGAGATAGAGGCAGTTAGTCAAACTACCCTTTCTACAGAATTAGCTACAGAAGCAGGAAGAGTAAGAACGGTAGAACACCTTCTAGCAGCACTTTTCGGCAGTGGCGTAGATAACGCTCGTATCGAAATTGACGGTGCAGAAGTTCCTTTGATGGACGGATCGGCGCTGTCTTGGGTAAAAGCGATCGCTTCATCTGGAGTCACTTCTTTTTCTACCACGCGCCCTAACCTATCTACGCCAATATGGATTAGAGAAGGAGACGCTTTTGTTGCTGCTTTACCTTCTTCAGAACTTCGTTTTACTTACGGAATTGATTTTGAATATAGTGCTATTGGGAACCAATGGCATAGCTGGAGTTCTTCGGGGGAAAGTTTTGCTACTGCGATCGCTCCTGCGAGAACTTTTGGTTTTGCAGAATCGATCGAGCAGTTAAGACAAGCAGGTTTAATTAAAGGTGGTAGCCTTGAAAATGCTCTGGTTTGCTCTCGTGAAGGTTGGCTAAATCCCCCTTTGAGGTTTTCAAATGAGCCAGCGCGTCATAAACTTTTAGATTTAGTGGGAGATCTAAGTTTATTGGGATCTGTGTTGCCTGTTGCTCATTTTATCGCTTACAAAGCCAGTCACAAACTGCACGTTCGACTAGCAAGGGCGATAAAGTTTGAGTTAAAGTAGTAAATTTTAGTTTTTAAGAGAAGAGGAAGAATATGTCCACGATCGCCGATGTTAATTCACCAGAAGAAAGTAATAATCAACAAATTTTTACAGTTGAAGAAATTCAGCAATTAATACCTCACCGCTATCCTTTTGCTCTTGTCGATCGCATTATTGAATACGTACCAGGAAAAAAAGCAGTAGGTATTAAGAGCGTTACTTTTAACGAACCCTATTTTCCAGGACATATTCCAGGTAAACCAATTATGCCTGGAGTAATGATGGTGGAAGCAATGGCGCAAGTTGGCGGATTTATCTTAACCCAATTACCAGGAATGAAGGATACATTTTTTGGCTTTGCTGGGATTGATAAAACTCGTTTTCGCCGTCAAGTAATTCCAGGCGATCGCTTGATAATGACTGTAGAACTTCTATCTTTTAAGCGCAATCGCATTGCTAAAATGAAGGGAAATGGGTCAGTTGACGGTCAATTAGCTGTTGAGAGTGAAATGTTATTTTCTCGAATTGATTAATTGATTTTTTTCTTGTAATTAAAAAAAAACCCATGCATATTTCAGCATGGGCTATTTTTTCAACTCTAACAGAATCCTTAGAGTAGACAAGTGACAAGTGACAAGTGACTAATTATCAATGTACTTACGAGTATAGCTGTAAAAAGATAGGATCTGAACTCATAAACCTCATATAAAAACTCATATAAAAACTCATATAGTTAGGCTGAATTCCTTTTGACAATCTACTATTAACTTAGGTTAAATTTGATTGAGTAATATTGACTTTTATTTGAAAATATTCTTTTAAAGCTAAGTCGATCTCTAAGAAAATAAACCAGCAACATTATTTGAATTTGATTGAGTTTTTGGTGCCAAAGGAGACTCTACCTCAGACATTTCCAGAGAATGGGACTTTTTTTGGTATACCTGCAACTCAAACCAAAAAGTTGTCCCCACGCCGACTTCACTAACTAGATGAATGGTAGCATTGTGTTTGTCAATAATATTTCTGACTATTGACAATCCCAATCCAGTTCCTTCGAGGGTGTGAACCCTATTTTCTACTCGGAAAAAGCGATCGAAAATTGCCTCTTGGTCTTCTGGATCGATACCAATTCCTGTATCGGAAACTTCTATTCTTACTAGAGGTATTTCTTCGGGAGCATTAGACTTAGATTTAAGCGGATATGCGCGAATTGTTACCTTTCCTCCTGATTTAGTAAATTTGAGAGAGTTCCCCACCAAATTAGTTAAGATTTGTAACAATAAATCGTAATGACCTAAAATTGGAGGTAAATTCTTTTCTACCTCTTGGCTCAATTGTAAACCTTTATCTTTAGCGTTAAGTTGATAAGTTCTCAGAGTTTGTTCGATTAATTGACCTATATCTACGGAGTCAAGTTGATAAGTTTTAGAAGATTCTAGTCTAGATAAATCTAAAACGTCATTAACCAAACGAGTTAACCTATCTGTTTCGTGATTAGCTGTTTCTAGGAATTCCCGACGTTCGTAATCTGTTAGTTCTTCTCCGTATTCAGAAAGGGTTTCTATAAAAGATTTTATATTAAATAAAGGCGTTCTCAATTCGTGGGAAACGTTGCTAATAAATTGACTTTTGGCTTCGTTTAGCTCTACCTCGCGGGTTATGTCTTGTACTGTCATTACAATACCTTTAACGTTTTCTTTTGACTGGTCGAGGACTTGAGTCAAAAGAATGCAAACAGTGTGTTGAGCAGGCTGGGTGAGAGTAATGCGAAACTCGTTTTGTTCGGGAATTACTTCTGTTTCTAAATGTTTTTGTCTGTTGAATCGCTGGTTTTCTAGTTTGCCTCCAGCAGCAATTTGATAAAGTGGTTTAGTTAGTTTGACAGTTATTTCTGACGGTAAGTGATGCAGAACGTTTTCTCCGATCGGATGTTTGTGTTCCCAACCAAACATTCTTCTGGCTGTAGCATTTACCAAAACTAACCTTAAATTGGTATCGATCAAAACTGCGCCGTCAGCAATGGTAGATACTAGTGTTTCTAGCTTAGCTTTTTCGGCAGTTAGCTCCTCAATATTTTGCTCTTCATAGGTTTCTAGCTTTTCTGCCATTTCATTGAAACTACAAATTAACTCGCTGAGTTCTCCCCCTAGGGGTAAGTCAATTCTTTGTTTAAAGTTACCTGCGGCAATATTTTTTACTCCCAGCAATAATTCTTTAATTGGTTGGGTTATGGTGAGGGCATTAATGACTGACCCTAAAATAACCATGGCCCAAATAGAAATAAATACCGCAATTGTCACATCTCTAGTTAAGTTAGAAGAAGCCACCACTGTGGGATTGGGATTAATCCCGATCGCTAATACTCCTAAATATTTTCCCTCGTGATTTAGAGGTACGAAAACATCGGTTACTTCTCCATTAGAAGTTATGTGCTGTCGCACCATTGATAGCTCGGAGTTTTTGGCATAATCTTTTGGAAGCTTAATGTAACGTTCTATTGTCAGTGAATTTTTAACTTGTGCTTCCGAATAAGGTATTCCAAAGAAAATCCTTCCTTTCTCATCAGCGTAAATTATGTAGCGAACGCTGGAGGTACTTTTATAAAATCTCTGGGAAAACTGCGCTACCTCTGTCAAATTGTCTTCCGCAATTAATGGTGCGACATTAGCTGCTAAAATCAGACCCAGATCTCGACCGAAGCGCGTGTCATTTATCCTGGCTTCTTGCTGAATTTTATTTACAGCCCAAAAGGTAAGACCGCTCATGAAGAGAGATACGATTAAAGTCACAGCCGCCATTAACTTGGTCTGAAGCGCAAACTTCGACCACCAGTGAGAAATGACTTCTTGAATCGTTTTAATTAGAGCCAGCAATGTTACTCAGATTTGATTTTACTTAGGTTTGTTTTAAGTATTATATCTTTTACTTAGATTATATGTTTATCGTATGTTAAAATTTTATGTTCTTATGGAAACAAACGTCTCTAAAAAGTTAACGATCGCTTGTCAGAGATGAAATAACGCCTCAAACCCTATTTTATTAGTGCGAATTACCTCAATTTCTGAAGTTCCCATCGAGCAAATACCTTTTATATGTGCTAGTTCAAATAATTTGGGTGTGGCTTATAGCAGTCTGCAAGTTATCATAGCACAAGTCGATACCTTACCAGAGGGAATAGATGCAATTATTGCAACATCCGACTTACAAGGGGTTGACGTTAAAAGCGGGCGACTTTTAGGTCATAGGGTAGCTGAAGTATTAGAAATATTAGCCGATCGAGGGACTATTCCCCCTAAGGAAGCAACGGGTATTATCTTAGCAGGAGATCTGTGGGCACAAACAGATAGGCGCGGTGGTGAAGGGGACGTGCGAGAAGTTTGGGGGGCAATGGCTTCGCGTTTCCGCTGGGTGGCAGGAGTAGGAGGAAACCACGATCGCTTTGGAGACTCCCCACAAGATCTAGAAAAATTTAAAGCAACTTCAAATATCTATTATCTCGACGGCGAAATCGCTGAGGTTGACGGAATGCGCTTGGCTGGCATCTCCGGTATTATCGGCAAGCCTAGCAAACCTCGTCGCCGGACAGAAAAAGACTTTATCAAACTGATTCGCCAATTAGTCAAGAGTTCGCCAGATATTTTAATATTGCACGAGGGGCCTAACGATGCCGATGGTAGATTAATGGGTCGAGAATCGATCCGCAAAGCACTGGTTAGGGCACGAGATTTAGTAATTATTTGCGGTCACTGTCATTGGAAAGTCCCGATCGCTATCTTGCCAAAACGATCTTCTATTGTCAATGTAGATGGAAGAGCGATCGTTTTTAAAGCTAGGAGGCAATATTGATAAATTTCTCTAAATTTAGACCAGTTAGACTTATTGGCGATTTGAGAGGGGCAAATTGGACCATATTGG
>JASJDA010000199.1 GCA_030065755.1 Prochloraceae cyanobacterium
CCGCCAGGTGTTCTAGTTGCAGTAATTTTTCCCTCCTCCTCCCATCGTCGAATCGTCTTAGTGCTCACTCCAAGTAATTCAGCCGCTTCCTTTACCGTCAATAAATTAGACATAACCCCAATCAATCTCTTTAATATGTCTAATATTATATAATATTGTCTAACTATTTAAAAGCAGATGTTAGCCCTAATTTATTGAGCGATCGCTTTACGGAAAAATCTCTCTTTTGTTAAGTTCTTCAGCAGTATCGCTCTAATGCACAGACTTTCGATAGAAAGTCTTTAACTAAAGAAACAAAAACCGATCGCGCCGCGTCTTGTTAGAACTGAAAACCTATCTCGTAGCAATAATTTGGGAATTAAGAAAAATAAAGTCAAAATAAAAAAGAAAAAGACTCTAAAATAATGACCGATAAGTCTACAGATAAACCGTCCCAAGAACCGAAAACAGCAATTAGTCAGTTATTGACTAACGCAGCGACAATTATTCAAGCCAAAGTGAATTTTGGTGCCATTGCTTTGAAACAAGGAGCAAGAGTACCCGAACTTCACATACAAGAAACTGAACGAGAACAGGCCAAAATCTATCCTCTTTTGGGAGACATATATTTAGCAGGGCGCAGTTCAACATCGTGCGATATAGTAATACGCAATCGCGAAGTTAGTAAAGTACATTTTTCCCTCAAACGAGATAATTACAATCCCAAGTCTTTTATTATTGCCGATGAAAACTCCACCAATGGAATTTATAAAGGCAAGCATCGCTTAGAATCATTGTCTTTGCGCCACGGGGACGTGATTACCCTCGGCCCGCCAGAACTAGAAACAGCGATCGAAATTAGATATAATAATCCAGCGCCACTGTGGATGCGGGCAATTCGCTATTCTCTCTACGGTACTGGAGGGATATTCGGGTTGCTGGTATTGTGGCTGGGGATTGAATGGATGAAAGTTCCAGTGCGTCCTTTACCTACTGGATTTAGCGGACCAGTAACCGTCTACGCACGCGATCGCAATACCCTGCTAAATCCTCGTTCGAGCGGCACTCACCGCGAATTGGAAAAATTATCCGATTTTTCTCCATATTTACCCAAAGCACTGCTTGCTTCAGAAGATGCTCGCTATTACTGGCATCTAGGAGTGGATCCTATAGGAATTTTGCGGGCGCTTACTGTTAACTACCAAAAGCAAGGGATTAGCCAAGGCGCTAGTACTATTACACAACAAGTAGCCCGCAGTCTTTTTACTCAAGTAGGAAGGGAAAATACTGTAGGGCGAAAACTGCGAGAAATAGCCGTAGCAATAAAATTAGAAGCTTATTATAGTAAAGACGAAATCTTAAAAACTTATTTAAACCGCGTCTATATGGGGGTGGGTAATTATGGATTTGAAGATGCTGCTCAATTTTACTTTGAGAAATCAGCAGCAGACTTGACTATTTCCGAAGCAGCGACTTTAGTAGCCATGTTACCAGCCCCCAACCTTTATAACCCCGCACACGACTACGAGAAGTCAGTAGAGCAAAGAAATATCGTTATTGCTAGGATGGCTAAATTAGGGGTAATAACGCCAGAAGAAGCAGCAAGAGCGAGGCGATCGGTTATTCAAGTCAGTCCCAAAGCCAGTCAAATTTTAGCTAGTACAGTTGCTCCTTATTTCTACAGTTATATATTTACGGAATTGCGCGCTCTATTAGGAAACGACTTAGCAAAAGAAGGTAATTTTATTGTCGAAACTAGTTTGGATCCCGACATACAAAAAAAAGCAGAAACCTCTCTGCGCGCTTCAGTTAATTCTGACGGCATTCGCTATGGTTTTTCTCAGGGAGCAATTGTTACTCTCGATACCCGTAGTGGAGAGATTTTAGCTCTTGTTGGCGGTGTAGATTATCAACAGAGTCAATTTAATCGCGCTATACAAGCGCAAAGACAGCCAGGCTCGACTTTTAAAGTATTTGCTTATGCTTCTGCGATCGAACAGGGAATTTCTCCATATACAACATATTCTTGTGCTGGTTTAGTTTGGAAAGTAGTCCGTTACAGACCTTGCGAACGCAGTAGCGGTAATATTAATATGTACACAGGCTTAGCACAATCGGAAAATTCTGTTGCTTTGAGAATAGCGCGGGATGCAGGTTTAAAAAACGTGGTAGAAATGGCGCAACGTTTGGGCATTCGATCGTCACTGGAGGCTATTCCTGGTTTGGTTATCGGGCAAAAAGAAGTTAACGTTTTAGAAATTACTGGTTCTTATGCTGCTTTTGCTAATGACGGTATTTGGAATCGCCCCCACTCTATTAGAAGAATTCTCGACAGCAGTGATTGTACCGATTACGATAACCCACAAACCTGTCGCGTGATTTACTCGGCTGACAAAAATGCTCAATTCCACAAACAAGCTATCTCTAAGAGAGTAGCAAATACCATGACCGATTTGCTACAAGGAGTAGTGCGAAACGGGACTGGTCGAAGAGCTTATCTGGGACTCGGAGAAGCAGGGAAAACAGGGACTACAGATAGAGACGTAGATTTGTGGTTTATTGGTTATATCCCCCAACGTCATGTAGTGACAGGTATTTGGTTAGGTAATGATAATAACTCTCCTACTAGGGGCGGTAGTTTTAATGCTGCTACTCTCTGGAATAAATATATGAAAAAAGTTACAGAACCCGCGATCGATAATACTCAAATTAATTAACCAAATTTTTGATAAAGTCCCCTTCTATAGCAGTTAAGTTATAAACAAAGCAAGTAAGCGATCGTAAAAAGGGACTTTATTAAAAACATAATCTTTTACCAACGTGATAGAAAACAAAGAAAAATATTAATGCACTTAATATAATCCCATTTTCTCACTAAATATTTATTTTGTTGAACTCACTTTTTATGAAAGAGTTATTTTAATTTTCTTAGCTAACTTTTGCCATTTTCTGTTAATTTTTGCTGGCATATTTGGAGATTTAAAAACTTTGGGTCTTTTCTCTGGCTCTTTAAGAAAACGATAGTATAAAAATTCTTCTTGATAGCGAATATTTGTCTTCTCTCCTTGACATAAATTAGTAAAAGCAGCAGAAGAATAATTCATGTAATGTATTCGGTGAATAGGTTTCAATCCTTCTTTATTATAAAGAACATTATCAATATTAACAAAGAGATCTGCATCAGCACAGTTACCTGTTCTATCTTTACTATCTTGACTTAAGGTAAAGTTATACAAAGGTCTGTCGCTTCGAAAAGTCATATAATTAAATAGATAAACATCATCCCACCAACCATATTGATTGACCCATTCAACTTCCTTATTTTTAATTAACTTTTCTTTCATCTCCAACAATTCTTTTGGGTTAAAAAATCCTTTTTTAGATGCAAAAAAACTAGCATCATGAATTTTAGGACGAATATCAGCTTCTCGAGAGGAAGTAGAAGACTCAATTAGTGGAATATTTAAGGCAGCAACTGGAGTTGGTTTATTATGTTCCCAATCATCAAAAACGAAGTCATAATCTTTAAGTTTTTCCCAAATATCATCTACTGATTTCATTGCTAAATTATCAGCTTCGTAGAAAATAAATTGTTCAAAAATGCCATCAAAAACTACAAATTTTCTTTGCAGATGACTTTTATACCATCTAGGACGAGATAAACGACTTTTTTTGGCTCTTGTATGGGCTGACCAAACTTGATGGGCAAAATTTTCCCATCTTTCAATGGAATCCCAATCATCAAATAAACTAACATTTGCTCTATTTTTTATTTCTTCTTTAACTTTTTTTATGTCCTTATTATAAGGAATAATACAAACAGGAATGTCTGGACTAACGTTGACTTCAACACTATTTAGTAAAGCTACAAGCTGATCCCACACCGCATCATTCGCTAGTGTATAAATACCGGAGACATTCATTACAAAAACTCCTTCTGCTTCATCCAGTAGATAGGCGAAACTCAGTCGTCACCATATTGATAAAATTCCCCGTTGCCTCAGCTAAATCCTGAAACTTTGATTTTATCTCTAAGACTTTCTCTATGGGACTGGAATCGATCGCCGCTTTATTTTTATGATAGTGAAAATTCCATTTGTTACCAAGATAAATTTATCTTGACCTGAATCTTTCCCGTACACGATCGCAAGCGATCGTTCACAGGGGCAATTGTCAGACTTACGAATTATTCAATTGCTTTCAGGCAAAAATTTCGCGTGTTTTTTAACTATTCCCTCCCTAAAATTAGGGTATTCAACTCCATTAACTACAACATAAAAGCTTTAGTAAAAGTTTATTTGAAATGAGTTTATAAGCTCAGTTAACTATACTTCATCGATCGCCCCAATAGTGTATAGTTCTCTTTCGGGACGATCGGCAAATTCGTCGTTGAGAATGCGCTCGCATCCTTCTATTGTTTGTTCTAAACTTACTAATTTCCCTTTTATTCCCGTAAATTGTTCCGTACTAAAAAATGGTTGAGTTAAAAACCTTTCCAATCTTCTCGCTCTATTTACTGTTTTGCGATCGCTTTGGGAAAGTTCTTCTATTCCCAGCATGGCGATAATATCTTTCAAGTCTTCATAAGCTGCTAAAGTAGTTTTAACCGATCGCGCAATTTCATAGTGTCGCTTTCCCACAATAGATGGGTTCAACATTTTAGAACTCGATTGCAGCAAATCTACAGCAGGATAAAATCCTTCGCTAGCCCGTTTTCGAGACAGGACGATCGAGGCGGATAAATGACCGAATGTATGAACTGCTGCGGGATCTGTAAAGTCATCTGCTGGCACGTATACTGCCTGTATGGAAGTAATTGCCCCTGTAGGAGTATTAGCGATTCTCTCTTGTAATTCTGCTAATTCCGTTCCTAAAGTGGGTTGATAGCCAACGCGAGAAGGCAATCGCCCGATTAATCCAGATACTTCCTGTCCTGCTTGAATAAATCGGAAAACATTATCTATCAACAGCAATACATTTTGCTTGGCATCGTCGCGGAAATACTCAGCCATTGTCAAGGCTGCGTGTCCGACGCGAAATCTAGCACCTGGGGGTTCGTTCATCTGTCCGAAGATCGTAACAGTATTGTTTAAAACCCCTGCATCTTGCATATCTCGATATAATTCTTCAGCTTCTCGACTGCGTTCGCCAATGCCGCAAAAAAGCCCAATTCCTTCGTATTGACTGACTACGTTGTGGATCGTCTCAGTAATTAAAACTGTTTTTCCCACCCCTGCACCGCCAAATAAACCCGCTTTCCCGCCTTTTTCGATGGGGACTAGCAGATCGATCGCTTTAATACCAGTTTCTAAAATTTCTGAGGTTGTAGAACGTTCCATTAAAGGAGGTGGGGAACCGTGAATCGATCGCCATTCTCCATGGGTTAGTTTTTCTTTTTTGTCGATCGTCTCTCCAAAAACATTAAACATTCTCCCTAGCAATCGCTTTCCTACTGGGACTTGTAATGGACGACCCATGTCGATCGCTATCGAACCTCTTGCTAGTCCAGATGTGGAGGTTAGGGCTATTCCTCTAACTGTTTCGGAGTCGAGATGACTGATTACTTCGATAACTACCTGGCGATCGTCTCCTGCTCTTATCTGACTGTATATCTCTGGAAGCTTTTGTGAAAACTTCACATCTATTACGCTGCTGCGAACGGAAAGGACTTTACCTATGTTCGATCGTTCCTCTAAATCTTTCATTATATACCAAATTACTCAATAATTGCTACACATCTTTCTCCCCCTCCCCCTCTCTCCCCCTCTCCCCTTCATCATCATTTGTAGCAAAGATAAGAGCAATTGGTATTATTCCTCCGAGGTACTGCCAGAGTAAGCTTGTTAGCTTTTTTATAGTGTCAGTATATTTTCTTATTATATTCGATCGGCTTTGTCGCTCCTAGCCAATGCCAACTATAGCGATCTCGAAGAGATCCGCGTAGCGGCGCGCAATCGTATTATTTCTCAATTACAAGCAATTATCGCTCGACTTGAAACTGTCGAACCTCAAACTACAGCTTATCCTAGAGCGCGTCAACTTTTATCTTCAGCCAAGCAAAAATTAACTGAATTTCAAAAATAAAATTAATTCAATTCTTTAAGAAAAATGTAGAGGTCTCCTTGTTAGGAATATCTAGTAGAATGAAGTTGCTTTGAAGGCAACATCAAATTAAGATAATTAGATTCTCAGGTCTATTATGGCAGCGATCGGACAAAAAGAATCGCACAACAAGAACGTTAATAAGGCCTCTAGAGAGTTCCAAGGATTATCACTGCGTCTGCTACTTGTGGTACCTTTTATAGTTCAAATTTTTGCAGCGGTGAGTCTAACAGGATGGTTTTCTCTACGCAACGGTCAAAGAGCAGTCAATCAACTTGCCAGTCAATTACGCAGCGAAGTGAGTTCAAGAGTCCAGCAGCACCTCCAAACCTACACAGACACGCCCCATCACGTGAATCAGATTAACGCTAACGCTATTCGTAGCAGTCTGTTGAAGGTGGAAGATTTTCCCCTATTAGAATATCACTTCTGGCAGCAAATTCATTTATTTTCCCCAGCTAGTTACATTCAATTTGGTAATGCTAAAGGGGAATTCATTGGCATCGAAAGGATGAATAATGGCACGTTCAACGTTGAAGTTAAAGATAAAGACGTTACTGGAGAAGATTTATATACCTATTTGATGGACGATCGAGGACAGCGCACCTCTAACCAATTGTCAGTGGTCAAAAATTACGACGCGCGGGTGCGACCTTGGTATAAAGCAGCAGTAAAAGCAAAAAAAAACACCTGGAGTGAAATTTATCAATTTTCTAGTCGAGAAGTAATACGGCTGGGGACTATGGCTGTCCGACCCGTCTACGATGAGACTGGTAATTTACTGGGTGTTTTAGGTACTGATATTATTCTCTCCCAACTTAGCGATTTTCTCAGTACCTTGAAAATCGGTAAATCTGGGCAGATTTTTATTATGGAACGAAATGGCTTGTTGGTAGCTAGTTCCACTATAGAGCAACCTGCGATCGTTAACTCTAAAAAAGAAGCCCAGCGAATTGAGGCAAAAAACAGCAGTGACATTTCAATTAGCACTGCGGCTAGAGAGTTAGCCATCCGATTTGGCAAACTAAGTGCAATAAAAGATCGGCAGCAATTTGATTTTAGGCTAAAAGGTCAGAAATATTTTGCTGAAGTTTCTCCCTTTAATGACGATCGAGGGATTGATTGGCTGATTGTAGTAGCAGTCCCAGAATCGGATTTTATGGGGCAAATACACGCCAACACCCGCACTACCATTTTGCTGTGTTTGGGAGCTTTAGCGGTGGCTACAGTACTGGGAATATTTACCTCTCGCTGGATTACTCAGCCAATCGCTCGTTTGAGCGAAGCATCTGCGGCTATTTCTCGTGGAAATTTAGAACAAAAAGTTAGAATAAAAAATGTTAAAGAATTGGGAATTCTCGCCCATTCTTTTAACCAAATGGCGCAGCAATTGCAAGCATCTTTTAGCGTTTTAGATAAAACCAATCGAGAATTAGAAATCCGCGTCGAACAAAGAACAGCCCAACTCAAACAAGCGAAAGAAACCGCTGAGGTTGCTAATCGTGCCAAAAGTGAATTTTTGGCAAATATAAGCCACGAGTTACGAACTCCATTAAATGCAATTCTCGGCTTTACCCAACTGATGAGTCGAGACTCTTCTTTACATCGAGAACATCAGGAAAATCTGAGCATTATTAGTCGCAGTGGAGAGCATTTGTTATCTTTAATCGACGACGTTCTCGACATGTCTAAAATCGAGGCAGGTAGATTGACTCTATGTGAAAATAGCTTTGACCTCTATTGCCTAATAGATAGCATCGAAGAGATGTTGCAGCTAAAAGCTGAATGCAAAGGTTTGCAGTTGAGAATTGAAATCGATCCAGAAGTTCCCAAATATGTCACTGCTGACCAAAGAAAATTGCGTCAAGTCTTAATTAATCTTCTCGGAAATGCGATCAAATTTACCGAAAAAGGCAGCGTTAGTTTGAAAGTAAAAAACAATAATAAAAAACTTTCAACAAACGACGACCAACAAATAATTATTCACTTTAAAATAGAAGATACGGGTGTTGGTATTGCCTCTGAAGAAATCGATACTTTATTCGATGCCTTTGTGCAAACTCAAACTGGACGGCAATCTCAACAAGGAACTGGTTTAGGTTTAGCCATCAGCCGCAAATTCGTGCAATTGATGGGAGGAAATATCTCCGTTAGCAGTACTTTAGGTAAGGGAACTATCTTTACATTTGATATACCAGTCCGACCTACTGATGCCAAGGAGACTAAATCCCAACCAATAACTCGACAAGTTATCGGTTTAGAGTCCGGACAGCCAGAATATCGCATTTTGGTAGTGGACGATCGCTCGGAAAATCGGCAAGTACTGGTTAAACTTCTTTCCTCTGTTGGGTTCTTTGTGCGGGAGGCTGAAAACGGCCGAGAAGCGATTGCTGTGTGGGAGAAGTGGCAACCTCATTTAATCTGGATGGATATGCGAATGCCAGTAATGGATGGTTATGAAGCGACCAAAGCGATAAAATCTAATCTTAAGAAGCAGGAAACGGCAATTATTGCCCTCACCGCCAGTACTTTTGAGCAAGAAAGAGCTATTGTGCTTTCGGTTGGTTGCGATGATTTCGTGCGCAAACCTTTTCAGGAGCAAGAAATTTGGGACAAAATGGCTCAGCACATAGGAGTGCGTTATGCCTACCAACAAATAGATGCACGAGTAAATATCGATCGAACAAATACTAGTGCGGACTTACGAGTAATGTCTGAAGAATGGCTGTCAGAGTTACGCGAAGCTGCATTACAATTAGACGCTCAAAAAATCGATCGGTTAATTACTCAAATTCCTGAAAAACATAGTCTTCTAGCTCAAATGCTTTCCGAGAAAGTTTATAATTTTGACTTCGATATAATTATCGATCTAATATTAAAGACTGCCAATTATAAATGAGGATTGATATAATAAATTGAATAGTAATAATAACAATCAAAAAAACATTTTAATAATAGATGATATACCAGAGAATTTACGCATTCTTTACCAAACTTTAACTAAACGAGGTTATCGAGTTGCCTGTGCCAAGAATGCCTTAATGGCTGAAATAAAATTGCACAATTCTTTACCAGATTTAATTTTGCTCGATATCAAAATGCCCGATATTGACGGTTACGAGTTGTGTAAAAGATTGAAAGCTGACGATCGAACTCGCGAAATTCCAGTGATTTTTTTGAGCGCTCTCGACGACGTATTCGATAAAGTTAAAGCTTTTGAAGTCGGAGGAGTAGACTACATTACCAAACCCTTTCAATTACAAGAACTTTTAGCTCGCATTAACAATCAATTTGCTCTCCAAACAGCTAAAGCTCAAATTCAGCAATTAAACGCGCAACTCGAAGAAAAAGTACGGCAGCGAACCGCAGAATTAGAAGAGGCCAATCAACAACTTAAAAGAGAAATTCGCGATCGCATCCTCGCACAAATGTTGGCAAAACAAAGTCAAGAAAAACTCGAAAGTATTCTCAATTCTATGCAGGAGGTGGTGTGGTCGGCTGACCCAAAAACCTTAAAGTTATTTTATCTCAATCCTGCTGCTCAAAAAGTTTACGGCCGAAGCGTTGATGAATTTTTGAATAACCCCAATCTTTGGTTAGAAGTGGTTTATTCAGAAGATCGAGATCTGGTGGAGCGTTCTGTTACTACCCTGCTATCCTCCGGCAGCATGGAGTTAGAATATAGAGTAGTGCGGTCTGACGGAGAAATACGCTGGGTCAGCGATCGCCGCCAACTAATTTACGATGACAGTGGTTTACCTACTCGCATAGACGGAATTATTGACGATATCACAGACCGCAAGCAAGTAGAGCAAAAATTAATCCACGACGCTCTTCACGATTCTTTAACTAGTTTAGCCAATCGCACCCTATTTACCGATCGGGTTGAAATGGCAATTAAACGGGCTCAAAGGCAGGAACATTATTCTTTTGCCGTACTATTTATCGATCTCGATCGCTTTAAGACCATCAATGACACTCTAGGACATTCAATAGGAGATCGACTCTTAATTGCGATCGCCAATCTGTTAAAAGGATGCTTGCGCGCCAATGACACTGTTGCTCGTCTGGGAGGAGACGAATTTACCATTTTACTCGACGGCATTCAAGATATTACTGATGCGATAAAAATTGCCGAGCGAATTCAAACGGAATTACAGTCTCCTTTCCATCTTGAAGGTCGCATAGTTTTCAGCAGTGCCAGCATTGGTATTATTACTTGTTCTGGAAAAGAATATACAAGCAGCTCGGAGCTACTGCGAGATGCCGATCTTGCTATGTATCGAGCTAAGAATAAGGGGAAGGCTCGTTATGAGGTTTTGAACTAAACGCTTCTTTTTGCCTCGTGGCTGCGGGGACAATTTTCTAGATCTTGATTCTTATTCTCTACATCATGCAAACCGATCCAAGCATCGATCGCCTCTAAATCGAACCCTACCCTACAAACCTCTCCAACTTGTATCAAAGGGCGACGGATCAGTAGTGGATCGGCGATCGTCAAATTTAAAGCTGTTTCCTCGTCTAATTCTGAGGGGATAATCGCTCCCGATTTAATCGCTGGTGCAGAACGATTAAACCATTCTGTAACAGGTAGGTCGCCAAAAAAAGGGCGCAGCCGTTCTTTTGTCCAATTTTCTGTTAATAAATTGCCAGCTTCTACTTGATGTCCTGCTGCTGCTAAAAGAGCTTTTTGTTTCGTATTGTTAATACAACCAGGTTTCTCGTAAAAAATAACTTTAACCATTTTCCAGTTAATTTATATTGAGATTATTCTAGGGATAGAATCAATAGTAATTATTTTCGATCGCTTTTTTCCTAAACCCAAATAGCTTAACATAGTCTTGATGTTTGCCAATTTTATTCCCTCAGAAGCTGAGAATTTAACCGAATCAACTTCGATCGCCCTCGCAGAAAAAATCGATCGAGAGTCAATCTCTACCCCTTTAAGTCCTCAACCAATAGCAACTACTTACATCCGCGCTGGAAGTGGAGCAACGCCCATTCTCTTATTACACGGTTTTGACAGTTCCGTGTTAGAATTCCGTCGCCTATTCCCCTTACTAGCAGCAAAAAACCAAACTTGGGCAGTGGATTTATTCGGATTTGGGTTTACCGATCGCCCAGTTGGGCTATCATTTGGAGCAGAGGCAATTAAAACCCATCTCTATTACTTCTGGAAAACCCTCATACAAGAGCCAGTAATTTTAGTGGGTGCTTCTATGGGCGGTGCGGTAGCGATCGATTTTACTGTTTCCTATGGGGAATCAGTAAAAAAATTAGTCATACTCGACAGTGCTGGTTTAGCCAAACCCCCCGTAGCAGCCCAATTAATGTTTCCACCTCTCGACTATCTTGCTACCACCTTTCTGCGCTTTCCTTCGGTGCGTCAAAGTATAGCTCGCACAGCCTACTACGACAGAAGTTTAGCTAGTCCAGATGCTCAATTATGTGCGGCACTGCACTTAAAATGTCCTGGTTGGAGTCGAGCTTTGATTTCTTTTACTAAAAGTGGGGGTTATGGTAATTTTGCACCTAAATTAAAGCAGGTAAACCACCCGACTTTAATTTTATGGGGTAGAGATGACAAAGTTTTAGGAATTAAAGATGCTGAAGGATTTAAAGATGCGATCGCCTTATCTAAACTCGTTTGGATTGAAAAATGCGGTCACCTCCCTCATTTAGAAAAGCCTGAAATTACTGCTAAAGAGATTTTAGAATATTGTGCTTCTGCCTGAAATAATTTCTTATGTCAAAAAATTAATGTGTTTTAAGCTCTTCCTCCAGTCTCACCGTCTTCCCGTCTCCTCGATTTACCGAGGGCCAATTGTTGCAGAGCTTTTTCTAAAGCCTCGCGGACTTTTTCGTCTTTAGTTTTGAGTGCATTATAGGCGTACTTATGGCAAAATGCTTGGAAGGATTCTGAAGTTTCTGCTGTTTTTAAAGTCTCCATTTGTCGTTTTTAATTAAAGCTGATTTGCTCACTTGATCTAAGAGAAAGAAACAGAAACCTAAATCGTGAGGTTTGGGAATCCCCCGTCAAGGAGCGGGGGAGAATGTCAATGAGTTAAGTACTGTACTTTTTCAAGTTCTTTACTATGCTTCTTCAAGTTCTCTGGACGGTAGTCTTTTCGATGGCACCAGCGTAGTTTAACGCTCTCGTGCAGGTCGTCAAAATTATCTGAGACATCGCGAACTTTGGTGCCCAGAATCTTTGTCATCTTGCCAATAATGCTGGTCGGTTCAACTTGATAATCAGCACAAGGATTGGGATGGACACCAGTGGGAATGACGCTGGTATTTATCTCAAGACCGATTCCCAATTCTTTAATCGAGTCAACCATCCACTGCAAGGCACCGTCTGACAACCCACTTTGCTCTTTTGACCCCCCACCGACACTGCCGTGATCGCCAGGGAACCACTTCTGAATCAACCTCTGGTCATTTGTTAGATTGCTTGCCTCCATGAGGCTGGCGTAAAAGGTCCTGCGTTGTTCGTCAATAGCAACTGCATGCAGCGCATTTTGGATAATCGGACTTAATTTGGGGTCGTGAAATTGGTATTTTTCGTTGATCTTTTGGTCGAGATTGATGAAGGAAATGAGATCGGGCAAACCCAAAGAACCGACCGTGTCCCAGCAAGCAAGCAAGGTAATCGGAACCCGATCGCCGTATTTTTCAGTTTTGAAACCGTATTTCTGGCGAAACTCGGCAATATTTGGGTGGTTCGGCTTGAGGCGATCTCGGTAAAGCTCGTAGGCTTCTGGAATGTGACGAATGTTAGAGCGCGAGAGCAAACCAGAATTATACATTAAGCCGGCAAGACTGCGCACGGTGTAAGCACCGCGACTAAATCCAAACAGGTAAATCTCGTCACCTGGGGAGTAGTTGAGACAGAGAAAGCGATAGCCATCCTGAATGTTCTTGTCAATTCCTTTGCCAAAACTACCACCAGAAACCTTATCCATTTTTTGTTGAAGGTCAGTACTGCCACCCGTACCAATGCCCTCGTCGTAAAAAACCACTTGGGGCGTACTATCACTAGCGACGGGTTCAATGGCTTGAGCCATTTTGACCACGTTGGTCGGATAAGGACATTCTAGTTCTTGCCAAGTTCCATCACAACAAACGATTAAGCGTTTCATATTTTTTAATGTCATCGGATAATATTGGTATACTTAGCTACTAACTAAGACTTGACTATTCCAGACGTTATACTGGAATTTCTCAAGATTATTTACAAAAATTAATTAGACAAAGGTGGATAGGTAATTAAATCGTCCCTACTTCCGAGGTATAAGAGATAATTCTGCTCTTTGTGCTGCAGTATTTTACTTAGCAGACATAATGAACCCAAACCATAAACTACCCCGACCTGTCAGCTAGCCTGCGGCTTATCTGACGAGGTCGGGGTTTTCAGCAGCCCTAGATCGTCGCTAAATAAGCTAAGCTGAATGTATTCTACTACTTTCTTTTTTAGCTTACAGGCTAGACCCGAACCTCTAGGCGAGTTTATAGATCGCCCCAAAGCAGATATATTTTTGGCCCCGTTATAATCGGGATCGCCAGACCAATTGCAGTCAGGATTTACACATCGAAAGCTTTTCCCGTTTCTGTTGCCAATGTGCAAACACTTGTGACAGCTTTTACTGGTGTAGGCTGGATTTACAAGAATCAGAGGAACGCCAGTTAATAAACATTTATAAGTCAAAAACTGCCTTAATTGATAGAAACTCCAGCTATTAGACTTCCTTCTCTCGTTTTTATTTCTGGGAAGTTTGTTAGTTCGCTGCCTTATTCCTGTTAAATCCTCGAGCGAAATAGCTCTTTTAGTAGCTGCTGCTTTATCAACCAAAAAACGAGATATTTCGTGATTTATATGCTTTTGAAATCTTTTCTCTTTCCCCGATAACCGTTTCAGCAATTGTCTGCACCTTCTGCGACTACTGCGTGTGCCTGACGAGGCTTTTTTCTGGAGAATTAATCTTAACCAAGCATAGTGGTTGCGTTTATTTGTTAGCTGCTGTCCACTCCAATTATCCTTATCTGATGTATACGCAATATCTGTTCTACCCAAATCTACACCTAACACTTGTTTTGTATCGATAAGTTTAGGTGTATCGTGTTCCAACTTTATATGAATGTAATAATCACCACTGCGCCGTTTTACTAAAGTAGCTGATTTTGGCTCAATTCCTTTTAAAATTCACCGTTGGTAATTGCCTATATCTAGCTCGAATCTAACCCTGTTATTAAGCAGTTTCAAACTAACAGTATAATCAAATTCTTTAAAACTAAATATTCTAGCATCGTAACTAACAGAAGTAGGGCTAAACTTTCTAACATTACGTTTTTTTTGCCTAGCTGTTTTTCTGTTAGCGCAGACTCTCCTTAATGCCTGAATAGCTAAATTAGAAGACAATCCGAATAACAATCGAACATCGTTGTAGACCAACTTTTGCATTTTTGCTTTGTTGGTCAGTTCGGCTGGAGTATTTTTGTTTACCCAGTCGCAAGCATCGGCAAATGCCTGCAATGTTGCCTCTATTTCAGTGACAAACTTTACAGGTACTTTAAGTTTACAGGCTACTGTGGTGACTTGCTTCATAGCGATAATTATATCACCCATAAACAATTATTACAATTGGATGTCGCTACGCTCCGTTATATTGGTAGCAATTCCTCCCCCACTTAAAACATTGTGTTCTGAACGAACACTCGTTTTTGAAGAGGGGGAATCCTTGCTACATTAGGTTGAAAAAT
>JASJDA010000200.1 GCA_030065755.1 Prochloraceae cyanobacterium
TCTTTACTTTACTGCTGATGATGGTATTGATGGAAGAGAGCTGTGGATTTCTGACAACTTGGGTACAGACCAGGTTTTAGACATTAGACCTGGGGGATTGGGTTCTAATCCAGATAATTTAACTAACATTGGCGGCACTCTTTACTTTACTGCTGATGATGGTATTGATGGAAGAGAGCTGTGGATTTCTGACAACTTGGGTACAGACCAGGTTTTAGACATTAGACCTGGGGGATTGGGTTCTAATCCAGATAATTTAACTAACGTTGGCGGCACTCTTTACTTTACTGCTGATGATGGCATTAATGGAAGAGAGCTGTGGAAATCTGACGGGACTGCTGCCGGAACTGTCTTAGTTGATGATTTCAGACTAGGGGCTTTAGGTTCCGATCCTAGGGATCTAAGTGTCTTGAACAATACCCTTTACTTTACTGCTGATATTCCCGATCGCAATGGCGATGAAATAGGAAGAGAGTTGTGGAGTTTAGAAGAAAACGGGGGGTTAACTCCACTTAACACCCAAATAAATCGTTTTCAAAGTTTAATTATACCAGGAACTTACTTGTATGCTGGCGAAGCAGAAAGCGTAAGTATCCGAAACAACCCTAACTTTGTAGAAGAAGGTCCTGCTTTTATGGTCGCTGACAGATCGGGAACTGATTTAATTCGCATCAACCGCTTTCAGAGTACAATTACACCAGGAACGTATTTGTATGCTGGCGAAGCAGAAAGCCAAAGTATCCGACTAAACTTTTTTGATAGTTTCATCGAAGAAGGTATTGCCTTCTATGTCTATGGTGCAGGGAGTGGTTTGGGTACGCCATTCGATCGCTTTCAAAATCTCGATCGTCTAGGAACTTATTTGTATGCTGGCCCTCAAGAAAGTGCTAACATTATAAACAACTTCCCTGGCTTTCTATTAGAAGGTACTGCCTTTGAGGTAGGAGTTTAAACCTCTCCCTAAGAAGAAGGAAGATTCTGTAGTTAGGCAATTTTTTGCAGACATTTTAGGGTTTTAAGTTGGCGATCGCGATCGCCAATTCTGTTTTCTATTTATTCTTTTGGAAGCATTAAAGATTGGGTCGGTTAATTAACTTTGATATTCAACTGATAAACACTGTTTGGACTCTTTTTGGGAATATAAGCAATCCCTTCAACTACAAAAGAAAAAACCATTTGGTATTGGCCAGGTCGATCGGGAAATTTAATAGAAGCAAGAGCAGTAGTTTCTCGATCTTGCTTGGTTTTGTCCGAGACAAATAAGCGACTTTCTTGATATTTTGTGTCTCGATCGTCGTAAAATATAACAGCAATTCTAGTTTCACCGATCGAGAGTGCATCTTTATAACCAAACCAGGTAGATTTTCCTTGATTTTTTAGATTCGCCTTAATTAATGAAACTGAATTAGAATCAAACGAATCAAAAGAATTTAAGCTTCGACCTTTTGTATCTTTTAAATTGTTAATTACTCGAACATCTTCGAGCGAACCCCTAAATTCTTGAATATATTTGGGATTTTTTACTGGAGGTGGAAACACTTTATGAAATACACTATTTGAGTGTCTTTGTATTTGGTTGTCTTTAATCTGCCAAACTCTTTCGGGATAATGGTCTATTTCAAGTGGATAGGGATTCCAGTAGAATCCGGTATCTCCAAAAGCTCCAACTGCTTGAGGATATACGGATAAGATTACGATCGATCCTAAAATAATCTGTTTGACAATCGATTTTTTATAATTGACGATTGAATAGTTAATTAAGTAACAAACAATAGGTAATATGTCTGTTAAAAATCTGGGACCATAACAATGTCCTCCCCACCAAATTATATAAAAGGAATAATTAATAAATATAAATATAGCCGCAATTGTCATTAATCCGATTAATTTCTCGTCCCGAGCAAATCTGGATTTAAATAATATGTATGCGCCAAAAAGAGAGAAAATAAGTATTGGTGAAAAAAAGAAAAGACCCCTACTCGGACTAAATAAAAGACCAAATCCAGTATTAATAAAATATTCTAAGTTTATTAGATAAAGTTTACCATCAGAGTTTTGAAATAGTTTTGAATATCCACCTACCAAATTGTTGAAATTATATAAATTCCAAATAATAGATGGAAAAACTGAAGTTAAACCTAAGATAAACCAGACTGATTTTAATCTAAAATTTAACAATGAATATACGAGTGCTGCCATTGTAAACAGAGCGCTTGTCGGACGAATTCCTGGAAGTAACCCAGCAAAAAAACCTGCTATAATTAATGGTAATATGTCATTTTTTACCCGATCGCGATTGGCTTTTAACAAATAATATATACTAATAATTAAACAAAGATTTATGGCTCCGTGTTGCCACAGTCCTTGAGAGTTTGTAGTCCAAGCATTCGTGGCAAAAGCATAGATTAAAGTAGAAATAAGAGATGTTTTTCGATCGAACTTCAGTCGAGAAGATAAATAGAAAAAAATTACTGTAATAGCAGTTATTAAGGTTGCTGCTAATTTTTCAAATAAAAGTCGATAATATTCAAAATCATGGGAAGTTAAATCTACAGGCGTGCTATATATTTTTAGATACAAGTAAAAAATTAAATACAGTGGAAAGGTTAAGATTGCTGTTCCAATAGGATATAGAGATGTTAACTCTCCTTGAATTGAATTGATAAAAAAGTAACCTCCTCCGTACTCTTGTAAATAAGTTCCGCGTAAATTATCGAAATTAAGAGTATGATTTTCTAATAAATTGAATGCTAATATACTGTTGGGAACTGTATCTCCACTACCCAAAGTTCTTCCATTAATAAGATAAACAAAAAGGCAGAGAATAAATATTATCGTGACGGTCGAAATTTCTCGATATCTATTGTTTTTTTCCACGAGGAAATATCTCATTTTTTGACAATGTGAATTAACTCAAAAAAAATCCTTCGCTCGAACACGACGAAGGAAGAACATTCAACTTTAATTAATGTTCGTATTTGCTTTTTAAGTCCCCGCATTTATTTCTAACTTGTTTGAACTCTCGATCGAACAGATTGTATTTTAGAATGCACCAAATAGCTTGAAATCCATCTTTCCAACCGATTTTTTTGCCTTCTTTATAGGTGCGACCGTAATAGGATATTCCGACTTCATAAATCCGACATCCCCGCTTTGCTATTTTAGCCGTTATTTCTGGCTCAAATCCGAAGCGTTTTTCTTCTATTTCGATCGATTGAATTATTTCTCTCCGAAAAGCCTTATAGCAGGTTTCCATATCAGTTAAATTAATATTAGTCAACATATTAGATAAAGTTGTTAGAAAAGCATTACCTACACTGTGCCAATAATATAAAACTCTGTGAGCTTCCGAACCGAGAAAGCGCGAACCGAAAACTACATCAGCTTTATTCTTAATAATTGGTTCGATAACACTAGGATATTCTTGAGGATCGTATTCTAAATCCGCATCTTGAACTATGACTATATCTCCCGTTGCAGCAGCAAATCCTTTATGTAAAGCAGCACCTTTTCCCTGGTTTGTGTTATGGTATATAACTCGATCGACTTGGGATTCTATTTTCGATCGTAGCAGTTGTCCCGTTCCATCTGTCGAACCATCGTCTATTATAATTATCTCGCATTCAATTGGAGATGCTTTGACCGCTTCGACTACTTGTCCTATATTTCCTAATTCGTTATAGCAGGGTATGATTACAGAAAGTTTTACAGACATTTATACACTCCTTTTAACCACAGTACAAAAATTGTTCATCCACAACTGAAAATATTGATGAGAAAATTCCTCGAATCCGCTCTTTTCTATTAAAAGTTTTTTCAGTTTACTTCGATTGTAATATCGTTTATGATCTTTTATTTCTGCTTCGCTAATTATCTTCAATTTATAAGCAAGAAATTCTAATATTGGTTGAGCTTTAGTTGATGGAACTGTAATAATTAATTTTCCCCCAGAAACTAAAATTCGCTCGATCTCTTTCAAGATTTTCTCTTCATTTTCTATATGTTCCAAAACCGCTAACATAGTTACAACATCAAAACTATCCTCAGGGAATGGCAAGCGACCGTCCAACCTCAATTGGATTGTTTTAATGTTACTATAAGTAGCATTTTCTACTTTAAAATCTACACCGAATCCTTGTTTTATTTTCGGTGATATAGTTTTAAGAAAAGTAGCTGAAGTTCCACAGCCTATATCTAAAATAATAGAATTCTGCGGAATATTAGATATCACCTGTTTAAGTCGCATCCAACGCAATATTGGTTCTAGCAAAGGTTCGCAATTGCTTTCCATAAATAAATATTTTCTTTATTTTTAGCAACTATTTTCTGCTAAATAAAACAGATTTCTACGAATTTTATAATCTTTCTGTCTAAAATACAATTACCGTCATCCTTGCAAAAGGCAAACCTTCTTATAATAGATCTCTTAGAAAATTAATGCTGCCCAATAACTCCCATTCCCCAAACATGACATTGGCTATAACTACTTCTCAAAATATCCCCAGAAGGGCGATCGTTACCATTTGCTCGAATAATTACTTTCCTTATGCGAGAGTGCTATTTTCATCCCTTCAGCGCTATCATCCCGAAGCCTCATTATTTCTCTGCTTGGCAGATATAAAAGAATCAAATACTGACCTGGGTATTGAAGAAGTTGAAGTCATTGAAGCGCGATCGCTAGATATCCGAAATTTTTCTGATTTCGCGTTTCGTTATGACATCATGGAGTTTAACACGGCAGTTAAGCCCTTTATCTTGCGCAAGCTGATAGAAGAACGAGATTTCGAGCAAGTTGTCTATCTCGATCCCGATATTGAAATGTTTGCGCCAATGACGTCGGTTTTCGACGCATTGGATGGGGGAGCAGATTTCGTATTGACCCCTCACTTAACAGCCCCAGCAGAATTTGCCGAATTTCCCAATGATATCGGCATCATGAAGTCTGGCATTTATAACCTCGGTTTTATCGCACTCAGCAACAGTTTGGATGTCATCAACTTTTTACACTGGTGGGGAAGACATTTGCGATTTGAATGTCTTAATCTACAAGAGCAAGGGCTTTTCGTCGATCAGAAGTTTGTAGATTTAGTCCCAGGTTTCTACGACAATGTAACTATATTAAGGGATTGCTCCTTAAATGTTGCTTATTGGAATTTGGATTTGCGATCGCTCGAAGAAAATGGGGAAGGGTGGTTAGTGGATGGCAAACCTTTAACATTTTTCCACTTCAGCGGTATTATCCCCAACAATCCCAATCGCCTTTCCAAACACACTTCAAGATTTAATGGCAATTTAGAACCAGCCTTGCAATCTTTAATCGAACACTACATATCCCAGTTGAAAAAATTTGGTTTAGAGTCAAAACCTAAGCCCAATTATGCTTATGGAACTTTCAGCAATGGCATTGCGATCGTTAATTTAATACGAGAATGCTATCGAATGCAAGAAGGTAGTTGGCCCGAAGATCCTTTCGAGACTTTTCACCTATATCTTACTGAATTCTCTTGCTTTCCAATAGTTAATTACCCTTATCCCATTTCTAACTTAATGTATTTTCTGTGGACAAAAATAGAAGGGTTGCAAAAAAAATTTGATATTGGCGATACTGAAGGTCGAAAAGATTATAGTTTGTGGTTTATTGAAAAGGCAGAAAATTTAGGAATTGACAAATACTTTCTTATTCCTGTTGTGGATAGTTTACAGGGCAAATATACTCACCATCCTCCTGTTCCCGATCGCGCAGCGCCTCCTCCAAAGCGAGATCGCACTAAAAAAACTCCCCTAGCCGATATTCAGGTTATTGGTTATCTTCGCGCTGAAACAGGAGTAGGTCAAGGGGGGCGGATGGTTGCCTGTAGCTTAGAAAAAGTAGGAGTCAATGTCAAAGGTTACAATGTCACTGTCAATGTGCTGGCAAGTCAAAAAGACCTACAAGTAGAGCATTTACTTACCTCGGAAATTAACGCTAGGATTCACATATATAGAGTCAATGCCGATCAACTGGCAATTGTCAAAGATACGGTTAAACCTTATCGTAATAAACCAGAATTTACCATTAATATACCTGCTTGGGAGCTGAGTGTTTTTCCCGAAGCTTGGGTGCCAAATTTTGCAGGAATTGATGAGATTTGGGTAGATTCCCAGTTTGTGCGAGATTCTTTGCCATCTAAAGTCAGCATTCCCGTGATTTACTTGCCCCCAGCAGTTACTGTAGATGAGTTGAAAGTTGTAGAACGCAGCCGCTTTAATCTTCCAACTAATGCCTTCCTTTTCCATTTCAATTTTGATTTTTCATCCTACATCAATAGAAAAAATCCTCAAGGGTTGATACAAGCCTATCGTTCGGCTTTTCGCGATCGCCCTGGAGAAGTACCCACTGCTTTAGTTATTAAGACCAGGGGATACGACATTACAGGAAAAAGTTATCGACAACTGATGGAATTTGTTGAAGGAGAATCGGATATTATCATTATCAACGAGGACTTAAGTTATGGAGAAACTTTAGGATTAATGAACTGCTGCGATTGTTATGTCTCCTTACATCGATCGGAAGGATTTGGTTTTACTGTAGCCGAAGCTATGCTTCTAGGAAAGCCTGTCATAACAACCGACTATTCCAGCACTACAGATTTCGTCAATAGTTCTACTGGGTTTCCTGTAAAATATCAGCTTAAACCTCTCGAATTAGACGAATACCCTTTTGCTGAAGGACAAAAATGGGCAGATCCAGATATCGATTATGCTGCTTGGTTGATGAGACAAGTAATTAGCGATCCTGTAAAAACAAAAACTATTGCTCTAGCTGGAAAAGAAAAGATCGGGCAAGATTATTGTCTTGAAGCCGTTGGCACAAGATATCTCGATCGCCTGCGTAAAGTTGGAGTAATCTAGATAAGTGAGCGATGTGAAACGAGTGAACTTAAGATATGGAGAAAACGAGCAAACTAAGTTAATCTTTTTTATTAAAAAATAAGTTATCGTTAAAATAAATTATGATAACTATGTGCTATAATGCTCATATGTTGACACTAAATTACACTTATCGAATTGACCCAACAGAAGACCAAAAGCAACAAATGTTGTCTTGGCTGGAGACTTGTAGACGTTTATATAATAGATGTTTGCGAGACTTAAAAGATTGGCTAAATTCACGGTCTAGTAGTGTTGACTATTGCTCGATAGACAAGGAATATATTATGTCACCTGACATACCATTTCCTAGTTATATAGAGCAAAAAAAACAGCTTACTCAATGGAAAAAAACAAATCCTTATTTTAAAAAAGTATATTCTCAAGTGACACAAGATGTAGTGAAAAGAATGCACAATACTTGGGAAGCTTTCAGAAAAAGAGGATTTGGTTTTCCGCGTTTTAAAAAATTTGGTCAATACCGCTCTTTTTACTATCCACAGTTTAAGAAAAATCCCCTTACTGGATATCAAATTAAACTTCCAATGATAGGCGAGGTGAGGATTAATCAGCATCGACCTATCCCAGAAGGGTTTAAAGTTAAAGCTGTGCGAATAGTATCGAGAGCAAGAAATACTAAGTGGTATGCTGTCGTAACAATTCAGTCTGATGTATCTGTACCCGACGTTATTCCCTACGGAAGAGCAATAGGGATTGATATCGGTCTTGAGAACTTTCTAACAACTTCTGACGGTTTCACGGTCAGACCCGCTCGTTTCTTCAAAGACTTACAAAGTGAGCTGAAATCGCTACAACGTAAGGCTAGCAGGAAAAAGAAAAGGTCTAAAAATTGTGAAAAAGCACAGGTCAAAGTTGCTAAGTTACACCACAAAATAGCTAATACTCGAAAAAACTTTCATCTGCAGGTATCTCATGAATTATGCGACCATGCAGATATGATATTTGTAGAAGATATAGACTTTCGAGTAAGTGCTAAAGGTTTCTTGGGCAAAAATATGCTCGATGCTAGTTTTGGGCAATTCAGAACTTTATTATCTTGGGTGTGCTGGAAAAGGGGGAAATACTTTGCAGAAGTAGACCACAAATATACTTCTCAAATATGTCCTCATTGCAACACCCATACAGGTAAAAAAGAACTCAGCGAACGAGAGCATAATTGCCCTGAATGTGGTTATTCAACTACAAGGGATATCGCATCAGCCCAAATAATTAAACAACGTGGTGAAAATAATGTAGTACCGCTGGACGTGCGGGAACGGAAACTGCCTGCTGACTGCGTACTGTCGGGGATTAATCGTCTAGATAAGTGCAACGCAGGAATGCTCAATTGTAAGGTTGAGAAGCCCACACTGTAATCGAAGAATTCAGTGTGGGAGTACGTCACCTTAACCCCCCACGGTTTCACCGTGGGATTCTATTACCTTTATCAGTACTATTCCAAAATAAATATAGAAGCTGTCCTAGAAGGACGGGGCTTTAAACCCAAATTTTTGGGAAACTTTGTCGATCGAACGAACTAAACAACACTTTTTCTGTATTAGTACAATATTTAGTACATTATCTGTTTTTGTTGTACAATAATACTGTTAGTACTGATGTATTGAATAGAGATGTTAACAAAGGAAGTAACAGCGATCGCTCAAACCCAAACGGGGAGAAATATTAGATTTCGAGATAATTTGACGGGTAAGGTGATGAGCCTCAAGCAGTTTGTAGAAGCTATCGATCGAGGACTTTATCACCACTACCACAATCGTCGTATTGGAGGCAGAAAAACCCCGTGCAGCAATCCAGACTTTTCTCGATTTAACAATCTTAATTAATTATTAGCGTATTTGAAAAATTATGCTTCGTCTTGTTCGCCTGAATCTGAGTTGATTTGGTCCTTGTTCTGTCGGACCGATTCGTGCATAGCACCCACCGCAAAACCTAAAATTGCTCCACCGATAACAATTCCTTTAGTTCGCAGCTCTCGTTGACCTATCTTGGCAACTGCTAAGCCGAGCATCGCACCAATCAGCGCAGTCATAATTCCTGAAAAAATAATTACTCTAACATTCATAACATTTACTCTTGACAAAATTGCTGATGTATGACATGAAAACTCTATCTTTATTATCCCAAAATAGGGGACAGCGGGACTGGATGCTAACATTTCTTTGCGAGAAGTTGACAGCGTTTTTCAGTTGAGAGAATACATCATAATAAGTTAAAGAAATACGAAAGAGTAAATCAGCAGCACAACAGTTCCAGCAAACAAGATGTGATTCATCCAATCATCAAAATTCCAATCGTCAAACATTTAAGTTAGTTACTCCTTAGTATTTTGAGGTGCTACGTTTTTAAGAAACAAGTGTTGACAGAGAAGAGAGGTTTACTTTCTCTCCTCTATTTTCAGAGACTATATTAGCTGCTTACTCGGGTTGGTCAGAAGCTTTAAAGGTAGGGATAGGTTGACCTGCAGGAGCTTGGGGCTTTTTAGGTTCTTTAGGTCCTTCAGACTTGCCAGGTTTGCCAGGTTTGCCAGGTTTGCCTCCTTTCAAGAAATCTTGTTCCAAGGTCTTAATTACGATATACAGGTTGGGTACGAACAACAAACTTAAGGCTGTTGAGACTACCATCCCGCCGAAGACTGCTGTTCCCAAAGACCAACGACTTATAGAACCCGCACCCGTGGCAATCAAGAGGGGAAGAAAACCGAATAATGTGGAAAATGCTGTCATCAGAATCGGTCGCAAGCGCTGTTCTGCCGCGTAAATGGCTGCCCTAGTAATGCTCATTCCCAGGGAGCGGGCCTGGTTGGCAAACTCTACAATCAGAATTGCATTTTTACTTGCCATCCCAATTAGCATCACCAGACCTACCTGGCAGTAGATATTATTGTTGAGGATTGGCCAAATCCCATTTCCTGGATTG
Organism: Prochloraceae cyanobacterium; assembly: GCA_030065755.1. Lineage (GTDB taxonomy): Bacteria > Cyanobacteriota > Cyanobacteriia > Cyanobacteriales > JASJDA01 > JASJDA01. The sequence goes on from JASJDA010000200.1 coordinate 9,847, forward strand.
AGAGGAAAACCTTGCACGAAGGTGGCGCGGAGCCAAATACCCCCAAGAGCGCCTAAGATTCCCAACGGTACGGTGAGCATAATGATAGTGGGATCGACGTAGCTTTCGTACTGTGCTGCCAGTACTAGGAAAACCATTACGAAGCCCAAACCAAAGACGATCGGTGCTGCCCCACCAGATGCTTTTTCCTCGGCAGCAGTATTAGTCCAGTCATAGCCGAAACCTGGTTGCAGTTCTTGCGCTGCCACCTCTTCCATAGCTTTGATGACTTGTCCGGAGCTGTAACCTGGTGCGGGAGAAACATTGATTTTGATAGCTGGATAGACGTTGTAGTTAGTTACAATTGGCGGATAGGTGGTTTGTTTAGTCTTTACTAGATTGCTCAACTGAATCATCTCTCCATTCCGAGAGCGGACGTAGATGCTATCAATATGTTCTAGATTCGAGCGTAAATCACCTTCTGCCTGGGCATAGACGCGATAAACTCGCCCATCCAGAACAAATTGGTTGATGTAGTTAGCTCCCAAGTAAGTCTGTAAATTATTAAGGATTTCCCTAATCTCAACGTTTTGTGCCTTGGCTTTATTGCGATCGATATCCGCCTCTATTATGGGGTTGGCGAAGGTAAAGGTGGTAAAGGCAGCAGCAATTTCCGGTCGTTGGTTAGCTTTTGCTAGCACCCGTTGAGTATTATCGATCAGTGGATCCATCCCCTTGAGCTGAAGGTCTTGGATGAATATTTCCATACCGCCAGTATTACTCAAACCATCCACCGGTGGAGCGTTAACCGCTATGACCCGTCCTCGGTCGATTTTCTGTGCGAATATCCTGTTTAATTCCTGAGTAACCCCAAAAACAGACTTGCGGGGACCAGATCGCTCATCCCAGTCGCGAAGCTTGACAAAAAAGATTGACTTATTGCTGTTTTGTCCGTCAAAAGAAAAGCCAGTCAGTTGCATAGCATGCTCCACCTCCTCAAACTTCATTACCTCTTCCATCGCCTCATTGCTGAGGTTGTTAGTATAGTTGAGGGAAACTCCCGCTGGCGCTTCCACGAGCGTGAAGAAATAGCCCTGGTCTTCTTCGGGAATAAATCCTTGAGGTAGGGTTTGATACATCCATCCTGTCAATACTAAACCAGCAACAAACACCGCCATGACAACTAGCTTTATGCTGGTCAGAAATTCAATTAATTTGCGGTATTGTTCTCTGATCCCGTCAAAGCTGCGGTTGAAGCTCCTAAAAAATGCTCCCAAGGGCCCCTTCGTTTCCTTTGGCGGGCTTAGGAAAACCCCCGACATAGTGGGAGAGAAAGTAAGAGCGTTAAAGGTAGAAAAGGCGACCGCCGCAGCAATAGTTAGGGCAAATTGGCGGTAAACGATCCCCGTCGTACCAGGGAAGAAAGAAACGGGAATAAACACCGCCATTAGTACCACCGAAGTAGAAATTACGGCCCCCACCAGTTCTTCCATGGAATCTAGGGCAGCCTGTAGGGGTCGCATCCCTTGCGCCAGCTTATTAGAGACTGCTTCCACGATCACGATTCCGTCGTCTACTACTAAACCCGTTGCCAATACGAAGGCAAATAAGGTTAGCTGATTGAGGGAAAACCCTAAAGCTAGAGCCACAGCCATCGCCCCTAGCAAGGCTACGGGAATGGCAACCGCCGGAATCAAGGTGGTGCGCCAGTCTTGCAAGAAGACGAAGATAATCAAAACCACCAGAGCGATCGCCTGCATCAAAGTAACAACCAAATCTTTGATGGCAGCATTGATGAACAAAGTGTTATCGAGAACTATTGCTTGCTTCAATCCTGGGGGAAAAGATTTCTCTAGCTCTGCCACTTTTGATTTTATCGCTGTGGCAGTTTCTAAAGCGTTAGTGCCTGGAAGTTGGTAGACTATCATGCCTACTGCAGGGGTATCTCCGTCTACTGTGGCAATAGTGTTGTAGTTTTCCAATCCTAGTTCGGCTCGACCCACATCCTTAATTCGGATCAGAGTTCCGTCTTCTCCTACTTGCACGACTAGGTCTTCTGCCTCTTCCACAGTTTTAAAACGACCTTGGACTCTTAGGGGAATTTCAAACTGTTGCTCCTCCGGTGATGGCTGTCTGCCAACCCCTCCTGCCCCTACTTCAAAATTTTGCTCGTTAATAGTATTAACTATATCGGTTGCGGTTAACCTCCGTGCGGCGAGCTTATCGGGATCTAGCCAGATGCGCATGGAATATTTTGCCGCTCCAAACAAACTAATATCGCCAACCCCGTGGATCCGTTTGATTTCATTCCACATATAGCGATCGACGTAGTTATAGAGGAATGTTGGATCGTACAAGAACTTGCCATCTTCTCCCTTTTCGGGATAGAAGGCGTAGGCTACAGTAACACTTGGCGACTTCTTATTAGTTTTGACCCCTGTTGCTGTGACGCTTTGGGGGAGGTCAGATTGTGCCTGGGTGACTTTGTTTTGCACCAGCACCTGAGACATATTGGTATCTTTTTCCGTGGGGAAGTTGACGTTAATAGTGACGTTGCCTGTATTGTCGCTGTAGGAGCTAATCCATTTCACGTCCTCGGTGCCGTTAATTTCCCGTTCTAGCACAGTAGTTACGTTATCCACTGTGGTTTTGGAATCAGCACCGACGTAGTTTGCTGTTACTTCCACCTGTTTGGGAGCGATCTCCGGCAGCTTATCCAAAGGTATGAGCGCCATGGCAATCACTCCCATCAGGATAATGATAATGGTGGCGACTGTAGTTAAAACTGGTCGCTTAATGAATGGAGTTGAAATAGAAAATAACATAGGCGTTTGCCAGATAGGGGAGAAGGGGAGAGGGGGAGAGGGGGAGAGAGGGAGAGGGGGAGAGGGGGATAAAGTTAGAAGGTTTTATCCTAAGTTATTCAAAGTGCAAGTTAAACGTACATCAGCTTATTACACTTTCAGTTTGTTAAGGCACCTTTTTTCTGAAAAAGCAGGAACCAGGGGTCAGTGAGTAGAGAAGGTCTTTAAAAGTATTTTATTATCGGGATTTGCTATTAGATGGGAAGAGGGAGTTAGTTTGACGGCAGCTCACATAAGTGGGTATGCGAAAATAAATATAAAACCGAAATGGGGAGTTAGGTTTTAAAGTTAGCTGTTTCTTCACAGTTGCCTGTTGCCAGATGAGCTGTTGCTTCTCTCAACCATGTTCTAATTAATTTTACCAACCTACTTAATTGCGATTGTCGTCATTTTCCCAGATTCGTCAAGGCAGATTTAATTATTGCTCGATCGGCTTTTCAGTCTGCCCATTAAGCTCTTTTAGGCGTACATGGCTTGAGTGGATTTCTCTTAGTATCGAGGATAAAAACGTAATTGTTCATTTGAACGTCCCTCACGGGTATTGTTGGCTTCGACAATGCTTTTAAAGCTTGGCAAGTGAATCGGTTTTTCTTCTGGTTAAAACAGCTAATGTTCCTCATCTAACCGCTTGAGACTAGCGAATCTCCAGCGCGGTATTGACTTTAAAAGCGTAGTATCTATGAGATACTGAGTCTGGTGTGAGTAGCTAATTCGTATTAATACGTTTCACTGCGGTTTATACCGATTTAACGCTCACTCTTCACAGACTCTTCTTTAATTAGCGTGCCATTTCTCAAATCGAGAATTCTCGATACGATAACTCTATCTCCTGGCTTCACTCCTGAAATTACTTGGTAGGCTTGCCCTTGGATACTCAAAGTTTTAATAGGCTTCTGCCTAGCCACTAAAGCAGCCTCTTCCCCTTGTTTAGATTCTCCTGGTTCAGCTACAAAGACAAATTTCTGACCACCCAGGGTAGTTACGGCTGTAGTTGTTATTAACAAGCCTGGTTTTTCTTCCCAAATAACTCTTACTCGAACGTACTGCCTATCTCTGAGGGTGCCATCATTGCGGAAGGTTACTTTAGTGACGATCGATTGAGTATTTTGATCGACTAGGGGCGCAATATAGGTAATTTGACCCTTGGCTCCTCCGGTACCGTCGCCATTGACGATTTCTACTGGAAGTCCGAGCTTAAGTCGGGAGCGGAATTCGGTAGGAATATTAATGCGCAGGTCGAATAGCTTATTATCCGTAATCGTGCTCAATTGGTCGCCTATATTGACGACGTCGCCTATTTTGTATTCGTTAAAATCTCCAACAATCCCGTCGATCGGGGCAACTACGGTATTATAAGCTAGATCTTGAGCGATCGAACCCAACTGTCCTCGAGCTTGCGCAACTGACTCTTTTCTTCTATTTACCAGAGCTAGAGCTTGGTCAACTTGCCTTTCGGCTGCAGTAAGAGCTTTGAGCCGAGCGTTGAGAGCTTCTTTTTGAGCATCGCGCTGGGCAATCTCCGTTTTGAGCTTGCGAGTTTTATCGTCCAAATCTTGCTGGGGTCTAACCCCTTCACCCACCAGAAATTCAGAGCGCTTGTAATTCACCTGTGCGAGTACTACCTCAGCTTCAGCATCTTGTAGTTTAGCTCTATCTTCTTCTACGTCCGCCGCCGCCTCGGCTCGTTGCGCCTCTTTGGTCCCGAGTTCAGCTTCAGCTTCAGACAATTCAGCTTTGGCAACATTAACATTTGCTATCTGTGACTTCACTTCCTCTTGTTCTCTAGTCGGTTCTAGCTTGACTATCGGCTTTCCCCGAGGAACTTTATCTCCCTGTTGAACGAAGATCTCCAGGATGCGACCGTCAATTCGCGGTGCCAAGCTAACCCTTTTTTTCGCTTCTAGGGTGCCAACATATTGAGTGCTGTTAATTAATGTGGCAGTTTCTAGAGTTTGCAAAGTCACTGGGATTGCTTCTCTACTAGCTTGAGGTTTGCCACCACAAGCACTGGTGAGAAAAGAAAGTATAAGTGTTGCACCCAATAATTTCTTAGAAAGTGAGACACTAATTTTTGGTATTTTAGTCATGAGTATTTCACAGAGTTTGGAAACCTCCATTTTCGATCTGGAGGAAGAAAAACGAGTAGCGATTTTAACCGCCGTCCCCAAAAGGGGAGAGGGAAATTGTTGTATCCCTCTAAACTCCCATTGCTGGGGTAAAGTTAGCCTCGCTAATGTTATTGGTCGGTACTATCTCGATCGGCACTGTCTTACCCCGAAGGATGTATTTATTTTTATTAGGGAAGTCCTCAGTAGCAG
>JASJDA010000201.1 GCA_030065755.1 Prochloraceae cyanobacterium
ATTTTGTTAAACACTAAAATTAAGGGCTTGTGCATCGATCGCAGTTGTCTTATTGCCTGGTATTCGGTGCGAGTAAGATCTCCAGCTACTACAAACAGAATTAAATCTGCTTCATATGCCACCTGCCGAGACATTTGCGCTCTTCCTTGCCCTTCAATTTCATCTAAACCTGGAGTATCGGTCAATTCAACTTCTAGGTTGCTGTAAGGAGGTAGCCAGCGCACTGATTTAGGCCATTGGGTGATGCCGTGAATGGGACCCGTGTCGAAAATTTTCTTTCCCACCAAAGCGTTAACTACTGCTGATTTACCGCGACTGACTAATCCAAAGGCAGCTATTTTAATTACTTTTTCGTCTATTTTATCTAAAGCAGATTTTAAAACCTGTAAATCTTGGCGTACTGCTGCCTTTAATTCCACATTTGGGGGATAGTTCCAGTGGCGACGAGTGCTAGAGTACCACGAAAGTGATTGCTGCAAGCATTGTCTTGCTCGATCGAAGTGTTTTTCTTGCTGTTGGTTAGACTGACTCATATTAGCCAAGTTGATGTTGATTTTATTTGTCCGCAAAAGCGCGCACCGCTACGCGGATCTCTTCGAGATCGAGTTATTAATAAACCTACTATTAAAATTTTTACGAATAATTTAGATATCATTTTGTCTAAACCGACCTACAGGAAATTAACTCAGTAACTCTCTCGCCAATATAATTACTGAGAGTGCTAATTCCTGTGGCTAAATATATCAAAATATGAAGTTGTCAATTTAAACTATACTCCCAAAAAGATGCTCTCTCAATAGAAGCGGCCCCCCATATTATTAGGGGAGCGAGGCAATAGAGTGAAGCAAATAATAGGAATTTTTGCTCAATCTTTATTGGTTGGCCGAGATGCAATTTAATTAACCTTCTCAGAGGAATCACTACGGGTAACCCAACCGTAACCCGTATTAGGAAAAAAGAGAACGATCTTACTAAACAAATAGTTATCGAAACTCTGCTTAACCGCTGATTTCTCTGGAGATTGAAGATAGTCATAGCTATAGAGGACTGTCTTAATCTTGAAGCTTAAACTTCAACTACGTTAGTTCAGATAGTTAACACTACGACAATTGTTTTAGATTACACTCGCCATTACCTCTTCCTCCTCGAGAGGATTTTCTGACTCTCCATCTATCTGTTTCAAGTGAATGTGTTTGTAACCTAACTTGATTTCAAATTCGTCTCCTGGCTTTAAGTTCATCACTTTAGTATAGGTAGAACCTATCACAATTTGACCGTTTTGATGAACGCTAACTTTATATGTTGGTTCGCGACCTCGACCGTCTTTTGTTCCTTCTGGATTGAGTGGAACTCCTTTAGCAGCCAGAACTGCATCGTAAAAATCTGTTAAATTTACCCTAGTCTGGTTGCTCTTGGTTGTCGTGTAATATCCACAACGTTTTGCTGTTTCTCGTCGCGGCAAGTGAGATAGCTCTTTTACTTTTTGAAGCAGTGCTTTTCCTGTTAAGGGAGTAATAGTGTTTTCATTCATATCTTTGAAAAGGTTCGTTGTTTTTTTGTAACTCTCAATTTCGTTTGCTGTCAATATTTTATCTTATCAAAAAGATAAACGTTAAACCCTTAGCCTTTGACTTTTTTTTTCCAAAAATTATGAATTCGATCGTAAAATGGTCAAAGTAGATTAATTTATGCTATTAGGATAAACCAAAATTAGATTCAGCAGATGAGCAATTATCAAAAATAGAGACAGATTAATAGATGCTCTTCGAGCTATGATGGCTAATTATAGAGGAGGAGTTGAGAGGACAAACATAAAATAAAACTATTTCTCAACTCCACGGACAGCAACAGAGCAAATATTGGAATAATTAAGAAGTTGTTAATATGCAGGTAGTTTTCAAAGTAATTCGACAAAATCACAACACGAGTGCTAGAGTTCAAACTTATACTATAGATGTAGAGCCAGGAAATACAATTCTAGAATGTCTCAATAGAATTAAATGGGAGTTAGATGGAAGTCTGGCTTTTCGCAAAAATTGTCGCAATACAATTTGTGGAAGTTGTGGGATGAGAATTAACGGTCGCTCGGCTTTAGCTTGTAAGGAAAATGTAGGCAACGAGTTATCCCGCACTCAACAAATAAATGGTTCACAAATTCGAGAGATAACAATAGCACCAATGGGCAATATGCCAGTAATAAAAGATTTGGTGGTAGATATGAAAAGCTTTTGGAATAATCTCGAAGCAGTCGATCCATATGTTAGTACCAGTGCTAGAAAAATTACCGATCGGGAATTTCTACAAACTCCCGAAGAACGATCGAAATTAGAACAAGCGGGTAATTGTATATTATGTGGTGCTTGTTATTCAGAATGCAATGCGATCGAAGTAAATTCAGATTTTGTTGGACCCCACGCTTTAGCAAAAGGACAGCGAACTCTCGATGACTCCCGCAATAACAATACCCAAACGAAATTAGAGAAATATAACACGGGAACTGAAGGGGTATGGGGTTGCACTCGCTGTTATATGTGTAATGCAGTTTGTCCCATGGAAGTTGCTCCTTTAGATCGCATCAGCCAAATTAAACAGCAAATTTTAGAAACTAAAGATGCAGGTGCAAGTCGCTCAATTCGTCATCGTAAAGTATTAGTAGATTTAGTTAAAAGTGGGGGTTGGATTGACGAAAGAAAGTTTGGTTTATTCGTAGTAGGTAATTATTTAAGGGATATCAAGGGATTGTTGAGTATTTTCCCTTTGGGGCTGCGAATGTTGGCAAAGGGTAAGTTTCCTACGTCCTTTGAAGCTTCAGAAGGTACTGAGGAGGTGAGATCGCTTATTGAATCAGTCAAACAAAGCGATAACTGAGAATTCCCATAGAATAAGAAAATTTTCCACTTATCGCCATCAATAACTAATCATTATAGCTCGATCCTTGTTTCAGCTCGCACTTATTAATTTTTTTTTCAAGAGTCGAGAAGATTTTTATCGATCGTGTTTTAAATTTCGCAATTTGTCTTAAAGTGAGATAAAGTTTTATATAGTTGAATTTAAAGAATATTAATCGTTCTTTCAAAACGTGGAGTGAGAGGAAATTGCCAACATGAAGTCTAAACCACTTGAGAAAAAAAAGTTATTAGTCAATAAGACTCTGCTATTTTTAGCTCACAGACACCATAATTAGGGCTCTTGCGCATATTCTCTCCCCCAGAGAAAAACAGAAAAATTAAAGATAACCTTAAAATTACACTTAAAGTTAAGATACCTCAGTATTCCCAACCGATCGCCTAATAGGTTTCTAGTAGTCTTTGTTGTCTAGCTACTTGATTTTTTAGAAAATAGTGAATGATTAAAATACTGGATAAGAAAAATGTTAATTATTCAATCATCAGAACTTAAATACTGTCAAATTCAAGGAGAAGCTGGAAAAAATCAGCAAATATTTTCTGGAGCTATCTATAAAAATCGCCAATTCATTAAACTTCACTCTTACACATTAAATCAATTCAAATCCGCGCAACAATCTTGCCAAAAATTATTAGAGCAAAACCAAACAGTAATAATAGTCAAAGAAGCGGAATGTTATAGTTTGTGGTCTTTATTTAAACCACTTCCTCAGGCTCAAAATACAGCAGTCGAAAACCTCCCCGCAGAGTCCAATTCTTCCGAGAAGGCAGATAATCAATTGTCTGGCTTGTTATCTCCCCAAAAAATGACTAAATTAAAATTCTTGGTATTAGTGCCAAGTTTCTTGTTGTTATTAGCGGGAGTTGGACGCATAATATCTTCTCAAGCTGTTTTTTTTGATTCAAAAGAAACACCTGTTAAAGCTCCAAAACAACCAGTCAAATCTGTCGAGCAAACATCCCTACCAGAAAACAAAGAACTAGATCCCTCCTCAACTGTCGAGCCAACATCTGTACCAGAAAACAAAGAACTAGATCCCTCGTCAACTGTCGAGCCAACATCCGTATCAGAAGACCAAGAACTAAATCGCTCCTCAACTGTCGAACTAAAAACACCTACAGGCGATCGAGAAGAATCCAGCATAGAAAAATTACCACTCAAAACCAGCGACGGAGAAACAACTAGCAAGTTTATTAATCCCATCAATCGGAAAACTCCCGTCATTAGTAGTTATGGTCGGGACTTGTCTACCTCTGGTAATAAACAACGATTTCATAACGGAATAGATCTTGGAGCCTCCTTAGGAACACCTGTACTTGCTGTTAGTGATGGAGTAGTGGTTTATGTATCAAAAGGTTGTCCAGATTCGGGAAATTCTGAGGAAAAAATAAATTGTGGAGGCAAATTAGGTAACTGGATTGACATCAAGCACTCAAATGGTCTAACTAGTCGTTACGGACATTTACAACAAGGTTCTGTTATGGTTAGTTCGGGTATGAAAGTTACTCAAGGACAGCAAATTGGAGCCGTGGGTGTTTCTGGCTGGTCTACAGGACCTCATCTTGACTTTCGCATTCATGACGGGAAGGAAAACTACTTAGATCCTAGTAAATATATTCCTGTGAACTACCCACAATGAAACTGTGGGCTTCTAGATTCCCTTTTTCAATAACCACTACTTGATTGTCATTAACTATTTTCGTGGAAAATTTATTAGGAATGCCATATTTTTTCAGGTTTATCAAAGCTTCCTTGATAAACCCACTCTAAATTTAAAAACTCCTGTAAGTATGCGAGTAACTTCTCTTCATCAATAGGTTTAGGCAAAAAGAGATTACAGCCAACACTCAGACTTTTCTTTTCCATTATTTCTAAGGTAGAAGCAGAAAGAGCAATAACTGGAGTATCTTTTAATTCTGGTATTTGTCTCAGATCTGATACCATAGTCACTCCAGTTTTATAGGGCATCAATAAATCGGTCAAGATAATATCTGGTTTCATAGAAATGGCAATTTCCAATCCTTCTTGACCGTTGGTTGCCTCTGCCAGCTCAAAACCAAGAGGTTTGAGAATTTTGAGCAAAAGATCTCGATTTTCTGCACGGTCATCTATTATCAAAATCTGACGAGTATTCCCCTTATAACCTAATATTTGAGATGGATTACGCTCGAGTTGTATTTGTTTATCAACTTTTATTTCTACGACATCAAAAGCAACGTCAAACCAAAAAGTAGAACCCCGTCCTAATTGACTCGATACTTGGATCTTGCTTCCCATCAATTCAACTAATTTTTGAGATATAGATAAACCCAAACCCGTTCCTTTAGATCTGTTGGTGTTATTCCCTGCTTGCTCAAAAGGTTGGAATATTTTCTCTAATACATCTTTATTCATGCCAATCCCTGTATCGATGACTTCAAACCTAATGGTTTTGGGATTAGCAACATTGCTCTTAGCAAGATTTCCAACGAGACTGACTTTAAAAATTACCTCTCCAAACTCCGTGAATTTGACTGCATTACCCAAAAGATTGAGCAAAACCTGTCGCAGCCTTTTAGAGTCTGCTATAATTCCTTTGGGCAGTTCTCCAACACTTTCATAACGTAGAGAAATACCTTTTTCATCTGCTCCCCCCTGAAACATTCCCACTATCTCAGAGAGAAAAGGTAACAAGTCCAATTGACTCAGACTCAATTCCATCTTATCGGCTCGGGTTTTAGAGAAATCTAGAATGTCGTTAATCAGGGTCAATAGATGATTGCCGCTTTGTTTAACAATTCTAAGATCGAGCTGTTGAGATCGATCGAGATTAGGCGCTCGCAGTAGCATTTGCGTGTAGCCTAAAATCGAGTTAAGAGGAGTACGCAGTTCGTGGCTGATATTGATCAAAAAATTGTCTTTAGCTTGATTTGCAGCTTCTGCGGCTTCTTTTGCTTCTTCTAGTTCGACAGTACGTTCTTTTAGTTTGTCGAAAGAAGTTTTTAAGTTGGTCGCCATCTGATTAAAAGAGTTTGCTAAAATACCCAATTCATCAGAACGCTTAAATTCAACTTTGAGATCCAATTGACCTTCAGAGATACTTTGTGCAGCTTCGCTGAGATTAGTGAGAGGTTCGATTAGACGGTTAGCTAACAACCAAGTTAAAACACTCACTCCTAAAACGGTAACTGCAGCCAAGAAAAAGGCTAACCTCTGAAATTCCGTTTCGCTATTGAGAAATTCTTCTTTTTCCTGAAGAACTACAACACCCCAGCCATTATCTAAACGAGTACTATAAGAAATCCAATCAATACCAGACGACGAGTTTGTAAAGGAGGTTAACTCAGAATTATTACCTGACAAGAAATTTTTGACGGGTGGGTAGTGACTGAGGTCATTGAGTTTTTCTCCCGAAACGAATTTTGGATCCGGATGAGCCAATACCATACCCTTGTCATCAACTACTAAGGCATAACCTGTTTTGCCAAATTTTAGCTGACCTACTTGCTTAGACAGAGTTTCGAGATCCGTACATATCGCCGCTACTCCTATTATTGATTCTTTTTGGCGAATTGGAGTTGACAAACACGAAGCTGGTTTCTTGACAGTACGGCTAATTATAGCTTGAGAGCTAATTTTGTTACCTTTTATTGCATTTTGGAAATAGTTTCGATCTCCATAGTACTTTAGTTTCTTGTTGTCATTACGAGCTAAATTGCGACCATCTGGCTTAATTGTCATAGCTAGATAAAAATGATCGTAATTTTTGACCAGTGTAGCCAGTACTGGCTTTTGCGTTTCTGGTTTCATGGTGACAATATCTGGTTGCTCGCTGAGGTTGGTTAGAGCTAAAACGTTTGATTCATTCCAGCTCGATACAGCTTCAGCTAACAGATCGCCTTTTAAACGAACATTCTCCATGGCTTCGGTGCGAATAGTTTTGCTAGCTCGATCGCTTGCATAGAATATGGCTCCCAAAATTAAAGGTATTACACCTCCTAATACAACTAGAGGCATCCGCAATCGCAAACTATTCCATAAAAATACTTTCATCTAAAAAAAACTCTCTCTCATAATAAATTGATTTTTATTAAAGGGGTTCGATCGCTAATTAATTATATTTTCGGTGTTCTCATACATTAATCGTGTAACCGCGATCGCAAGCATAAAAATATACTTCTATTCAAATTAATGACATAAATATACACATAACCGCAAATATATCTTATCTTAAATACCTATAGCCGCACTTAGGATAAAATACAAATCTCGTTAGCCTCAAGACTTACATAATGGGTAATACATTTGGGCATTTATTTCGGATTACCACTTTTGGAGAATCTCACGGCGGTGGTGTAGGAGTAATAATAGATGGCTGTCCTCCGCAACTAGAAATATCAGAGGCCGAAATTCAGGTAGAATTAGACCGCAGGCGACCAGGACAAAGCAAAATTACTACCCCTCGTAAAGAAACAGACACTTGTGAAATTATCTCTGGTGTATTTGAAGGGAAAACCTTGGGAACCCCTATCGCTATTTTGGTGCGCAACAAAGACGTTCGCTCGCAAGATTATAATGAGATGGCAATCAAATATCGCCCTTCTCATGCAGATGCTACCTATGAAGCTAAATACGGCATTCGTAACTGGCAAGGTGGGGGTAGAGCTTCAGCAAGAGAGACCATAGGGAGAGTAGCCGCAGGAGCGATCGCCAAAAAAATTCTCAAGCAAGTTGCTGGAGTGGAAATCCTCGGCTATGTTAAGAGTGTCAAAGATAAAACCGCTAAAGTAGACCCCAATACAGTAACTATCTCCCAAATAGAGAATAACATCGTTCGCTGTCCCGATGTTAAATGCGCTGAAGAAATAATCGAATTAATTGAGCAGATTAAACAAGAGAAAGATTCTCTCGGTGGCGTAGTAGAATGCGTTGCTCGCAATCTACCCAAAGGATTGGGAGCGCCAGTTTTTGATAAATTAGAAGCAGACCTAGCTAAAGGAGTAATGTCTTTACCAGCTAGTAAAGGCTTTGAAATTGGTTCCGGTTTTGCTGGCACCTTACTAACTGGGAGCGAGCATAATGACGAATTTTATCTCGATGAAAGAGGAGACATTCGGACTGCGACTAATCGTAGCGGTGGCATACAAGGGGGTATTAGCAACGGAGAAAATATTATCTTGCGAGTAGCCTTTAAACCCACCGCTACGATCGGCAAACAACAGCGCACTGTCACTAAAGAAAAAGAAGAAACCGTACTCGCAGCTAAAGGCAGACACGACCCCTGCGTTTTGCCCAGAGCAGTACCTATGGTAGAAGCTATGGTAGCGATCGTACTGTGCGACCATCTCCTACGCGATCGCGCTCAATGTAGCATCCTTAAAGAGGTGTAGTGAGGCAAAAGTTAGAGAGTCTTTTTGAGTTCTGACGGGGAGAGAGCTTTTTGATAGAATCTTATAGAAAGATTAAAATCGCGCTATCTTATTTATTGAATGGATTTATTGTTGGTCGGTGCTACGGGCACCCTAGGAAGACAAGTGGCTCGTCGAGCACTCGATCGAGGGCATAGGGTTCGCTGTTTGGTAAGAAATGAAAAAAAAGCCACTTTTTTGAAAGAATGGGGCGCTGAACTGGTAAAAGGAAATCTGTGTAAGCCTGAAACTTTAGCACCTGCTCTCGAAGGGATTGAAGCAGTTATCGATGCAGCCACAGCAAGAGCCAGCGATTCTCTCAGCATTAAACAAGTAGATTGGGAAGGAAAAGTTAACCTCATTCAAGCAGCTAAAGCTGCAGGAATAGACCGTTATATATTTTTCTCCATTCTCAATGCTAAAGAACATCGTGACGTGCCCTTAATGGAAATTAAATATTGCACGGAATTGTTCTTAGCAGAATCGGGATTAAACTATACGATATTGCAATTGGCAGGCTTCATGCAAGGGTTAATTAGCCAGTACGCAATTCCTATATTAGACAGCCAAGTCGTTTGGGTGAGTGGGGAAAATACTCCTATTGCTTACGCCAATACCCAAGACATTGCTAAATTTGCTATTCGCGCTCTAGAAGTAAAGGAAACAGAAAATAAGACTTTTCCACTAGTTGGCGATCGTGCTTGGGGAGCTTACGAAATTATTAATGTTTGCGAAAGATTGTCAGGAAAAAACGCTAAAATCTCTACAGTCCCCTTGGGATTGCTTCGTGCATTGCGCCGAATTACTCGCTTCTTTAAGTGGAGTGTCAACGTATCCGATCGCTTAGCGTTTACTGAAGTAATAGCAAGTGGCAAACCCTTAAAAGCTTCTATGGATGAAGTTTACGAGGTGTTTGGACTAGACTCCAAAGAAAACACTACCTTAGAAGCCTATTTGCAAGAGTACTTCAGTAGGATTTTGAAAAAGCTCAAAGAAATGGGTTACGACAAAGATAAAACTAAAGGGGGCAAAAAGAAAACTCCTTTTAAAAGTAAAACGTAAAATATACTGTTTGCTAGGAGTAAGTCTGAATAAGCCAGTCCTAACTCCTCAAATCTTAGATACTTTTCTCTTCGTTAGGTAAGATTTTTAATATCTATCCAACGAGAGTAGGTTATCTGAGAGTGAAAAATCTTTCAACAATAGTGCTATATCAATCAAAGATAGCAATCGTCTCCCTACTAAAATAGGGAAAAATATCAAAAAAAATAAGCAGGATAGTTAGCTGTGCCCAAAGCTGGCATTATATATAACGACGCAAAAGAAATAGCTTGTAAAGTTGCTTTTGAATTAAGAGAAAAACTGATTGCTCGCGGTTTGGATGTAAGTATGGCGACGGGTGTTGGAGGTATTCTCGAATACTCTTGTCCAGAGCGTCCTGTATGTCACGCTCGCATAGAACAGTTGATCCCTCCTAATTTTGACTCGGAGGTTAGTTTTAGCATTGTTTTGGGAGGAGACGGAACAGTTTTATCGGCTTTTCGTCAGTTAGCTCCCTGCGGCATACCTCTATTAACTGTCAACACGGGACATATGGGGTTTCTGACCGAAACTTATATCAATCAATTGCCCCAAGCCATAGAAAAATTGCTCTGTTGCGATTATGAAATAGAAGAGCGATCGATGCTAACAGTTCAGGTGTTTCGAGAAAAGACCTTACTGTGGGAAGCCCTTTGTCTCAACGAAATGGTAGTACATCGAGAACCTCTGACTTCGATGTGCCATTTTGAAATCGAAATTGGCAGACACGCACCAGTGGATATTGCTGCTGACGGAGTGATTATTTCTACTCCTACAGGTTCGACAGCTTATTCACTCAGTGCTGGGGGTCCCGTACTAACCCCAGACGTTCCAGCACTGCAATTAGCTCCCATCTGCCCTCATTCTTTAGCATCTCGCGCTCTAGTCTTTTCTGAAAAAGAACCAGTAAACATTTTTCCAGCTACTCCCAACCGCATGGTGATGGTAGTAGATGGTAATGGCGGTTGTCATATTTTTCCAGAAGATCGCATATATATCGAGCGATCGCGCTATTCAGCTCGTTTTATCCGCTTGCAGCCGCCAGAGTTTTTCCGCATTTTACGAGAAAAATTAGGCTGGGGTTTGCCTCACATAGCTAAACCCAATTCGGTGGAACTTCCGTGAATAGATAGGGTGCGATCGCCCTATTGTGGGGCAGTTTTTAGGCGCGATCTCCCTCTGGAGTTAGCTAATATCATACCAATTTTTGAAAATGTTCCAGGTTTGTTAACCTAAGACAATAATCATATTTAAACTGTTAATTTCTATTTTCTATGTCCGCTTTAACCTCACCGCAAAACCTCTGTGTTTTATTGGTCAAAACCGATTCAACCTTCGTTCAACAAGCATCTTTCGATCTCAAACAACTGGGATATACTACGGCGATCGCGTCAAATACTGACTTAGCTTGGACTCAATTCGAGCAAACAAAACCATCAATGGTAGTGTTAGATCGTACCACAACAGGACGATCGGGGTTTAATTTTTGTCGTCGGATTAGAAATTCTGGCAGTAGAATACCGGTGCTAATTCTCGTCGAACAAGCCACAGTTGAAGAGCGAGTAGATATTTTAGAAGCAGGTGCTGACGATTATTTGCTCAAACCATATCAGAAACAAGGATTTTTGCAGTTAATAGATCTCTATCTCCAACCTCCGATCGCCCTGAAACAAAAGTTAGGTTTTAGCGACTTGGTTTTAGACTTGACGACCCGCCGCGTATTTCGTAAAGAGATATCGATCGACCTGACTATGAAAGAGTTTGAATTACTCAAATATCTCATGTCCCATCCTAATGAAGTCTTAACCAGAGAACAGATTTTAGAAAATGTTTGGGGTTATGATTTTCGCGGCGCTTCCAATGTCATTGAAGTATATATTCGTTATTTACGCCTCAAAATTGAAGGTGAGGGACAAAAGCGCCTCATTCACACAGTAAGAGGTGTGGGTTATGTTTTACGAGAACCAAAGTAATGAATATTCCTATTAGTTTCTCCATTGTCTTGTCGGTTTTTCTGTTGGGATGTTCTAATTCGACGTTTCCAGTAGAATCAAAACCCTTTACACAACAAAATTCTCTCCAATTGCAAACAGAAAATTTAGGTCAAATGCTTCCAATTGGCGCTAAAGCGATTATGGGTGGGGAAGTAATTGAGTTAGAAGTAACTGAGACTCCCGAACAAAAAATGCTGGGTTTGATGTTTAGGAAACATTTGCCAGATAATCGGGGGATGCTATTTCCTTTAGATCCGCCTCAATATCCTCGCTTTTGGATGAAAAATGTAAAAATTTCTCTGGATATGATTTTTCTGCGGGATGGTATCATTCAAGCGATCGCTCAAAATGTTCCTCCTTGTACTGCAACTCCCTGTCCTACTTATGGCCCCCAAATTCTCATCGATCGAGTAATTGAATTGCGAGGAGGAAGAGCGGCGGAATTGGGCCTTGCTGTAGGCGATCGCGTTAAAATTGAGTATCTTGAAACTCCTTGAACTAATTAAAGATAATTTATCTCCTACCTAGACCGAATAACTTTCAGAAGTCCTCTAAGCTCTGACCCCTGACCTCTGACCTCTGACCCACTATACGATAACTTTTCAACCAGAGTTCATATGACGATCGAGCTTATGCGAAGGGCAATTTTTCGAGGGAGCGAAAAAAAAAATTAGCGAACCGTGAGGCAAAATGTGAAGTTAAGGGAAAAATATATATTAAGAACTTAAGTTAAAATAAATCTTAAGAACTTAAATGAATTTTTAAGGAAAATTAATGTTTGAAAATAAAAAAAAAACTGGTCTAATTATTGTAGGCGCTGTAGTAATTGCCGCCTTCGGCGGAGGTTATTTATACTTCCGTAGTTTGCTTGGAGGAAAAGCATTAACCCCCGTTGAAGCTGCGCGGCTGGTACCGCAAAATGCTCTACTTGCGGGATATGTTTCTACAGATTCAGAAACTTGGTATAAGCTAGAAAGTTTTGGCACCCCAGAAGCAAAAAAGTTAATAGACGAAATTAAAGCAAAATTAGAACAAAATTCACAAGAAAAAGCTATTACACAAAACATTAATTACGAAGAAGATATTCAACCCTGGTTGGGAAATATGATGCTAGCTGCTTTACCTTCACAAACCAAAGAAGCAAAATTTCTTTTGGTTGTTGGGATAAAAGATAAAGTGGCAGCAGCCAAATTTATGGATAAATTCAAACAAGAATTACAAGATAGCATCGAAATAAGTCAATATAAAGGCATTCCTATTATTAAAGTTGAAAGCAAGTCAGAAGGAACTTTTAATATTGCTATTTTAGACGACAAAATGGTTGTCTCTCCCGAAAATAAAACAGTAGAAAAGGCGATCGATACTTATAAAGGGGGTGCTTCTTTTGCCGATAAAAAGGGAGCTAAAGAAATACTTACTCAAACTAGCATAGATAACAATACTCTTTTTCAACTCTACGTACCGGACTATAGTGGTTTGCTAAAACAGTTAATGCAAGCTTCTGGAGAAAATCCCGCAACTTTTAAATCCATTCAAAAGGAATTAAATTACGTTGATTCCATGCTAATTTCCTTGCGTATCGAAGAAAATCGCGGGATATTAATGCAAAGCGTCGCTAAATATAACTCGAACTTTAAATTCCCCAAATATCCAGAAATATCTGGGAAAATTTTATCTAAAATTCCTGGGGATAGTTTACTTTTAATTAGTGGCGGGGGAATTAGTCAAACTTGGTCTTGGTTGAGGGAGCAATTTGAAGAAAATCCAGATCTGAAGCAGTCTTTAGACATAGCTAAAGTATCCTTAAAAGCAGAGACAGATTTAGATTTAGATCGAGATATTATTGGCTGGATGGATGGAGAATTTGCCATTAGTATTCTTCCTAGCAACAGACAACCTGCATTTATTAGCGGTGCTATGGTTATAACTACTAGCGAGCGCTCTATTGCTGAAAATACCCTTGATACCATTGAAGGTCTAGCTAAATCTAAGGGGGTGGTTGTTAAGGATACGAATTTCGCTGGAAAAGAAGTCACCGAATACCAAGATGCTCTGGAAGGACAAGTTGTTTTAGCCTACGGTTGGTTGGACGATCGATCTTTAGCAATTTCGATGGGAGATGAAGCAGATAAAATAATTTCTCTCAAATCTTCAGATTCTTTAGCTCAAAATCCAGATTTTCAAACAATTACTAGTAATCTTCCTAAGAAAAATTTGGGTTATTTTTATATCAACTTTAAAGAAGTAAATTTCACGATAGATCGCTTATCTAACACTTACGGACAGCCAGTTACACCCGAAGCAAAAGCTATTCTCAATTCCATTAAAGGTATTGCTGCAGTTAATACTATGGTCGATTCTTCGACAGTGCAACAAGACCTGTTAATTGAGCTCGTAACTAGCAAATAAAATTTTGTGTTGTCATTTTTAGAGTGTAAAAAAAGTAGGAGAGTAAAATAATGAAATTGGTATCAATTTTCTAACTTAATACTCGATCGACTGAATATATTTTTATGTGCGAGCAACAACCAGAAGAAATAAAGCGCAAAGTAAGGTCATTGGCAATTGAAGCTATAGATAAATCCCACCCAACCGCTTGGTTTGAAGAATTATACTCGCAAGCTAATGGGGATACTAACCAAATACCTTGGGCAAAATTAACACCTCATCCCTACTTACAAGAATGGCTAGAAAAAGAGCGGCCGACTGGTCTCGATCGTTCAGCCTTAGTCATTGGCTGCGGACTGGGTGACGACGCAGAAGCTTTAGCCAAGTTAGGTTATAAAGTAACTGCTTTTGATATTTCTTCCAGCGCGATCGACTGGTGTAAAAAAAGATTTCCTAATTCTGTTGTTAACTATTTAGTTGCCGATCTTTTTGCTTTAGATCCTTGTTGGACTAGTTCTTTTGACTTCGTGTTTGAATCTCGCACTATTCAATCTTTACCTTTGAGCGCGCGATCGCAAGTAATCGAATCGATCGCGAAATTAGTAGCACCCAAAGGAACTTTATTAGCAATTACTAGTTTTCGCGACACAGAAGAGGAACCAGATGGCCCGCCATGGCCGTTATCTGAGTTAGAATTATCCCAGTTTAAGCAATGGGGACTGCAAGAAATTCGTCGCGATTTATTTTACCTGGAAGAAACTTCCGTCAAACAACTGCGTATCGAATATGGTAGCGTATTCCGACACTGAATCAGAAATTACAGTGTGGGAGTACGTCACGAAAGGGCTGTATAGTTAAGTTTTATGAAAATAATATTGATTCAACCGTAAAACTTTCTGGTGTCAATGATTAATACTTAGAAGGTGTTGAATTATAATTAAAATGAATCAAAAACTTGCAATCGCAGCTATTCAGGATTTGAACGGCGATCGATTTTATTGTTTTACCTCAAGAGTTAAAAAGCTCGGTACGAGCTGTTACTATTGACCACAGCTACGACCCCAGAGAAGTTAGCGATCGTTTTCCTGTTATGGTTAGTTTGAATTTGGATGGGTAGTGCTTCAGACAAGTGTGGGTACTCAGTCAAGGAAAATATAGAAAATGTCTGAATTCGATCGC
>JASJDA010000202.1 GCA_030065755.1 Prochloraceae cyanobacterium
CCCAACAGCACTTAGTACTAATTTTTAAGCAATTTAACGGATGTCTGTGGAATTGTCAGTGAGCTTTACTTAGATTAAGAAGGTAATTTTATGTCCATTTAGTTGGAAAAATTTTTTAAGAGCTAATTTAGATCGATTAGATATAAATTAAGTTTAACATAATCAAGGACTGATGAAAATATTTCACAAAATGCTCCTAGGAGTGTTATCAACATCTGTTTTATTAGGCGGAGTGGGACTGATTTCTTTGCGAGTAAATTTACAAGTAAAGTCTCAGGTAAGTCAGATAGTCTTAGAAGAAGAGTCTACAACAACAACTTTGATAAAAATCGAAGAATTATTAAGAAAATCAGAATCTAAAATATATCAATTTATTTCGCTAAAAAAATCGGGACTTGAAACTAAAGATATCGAACAAAATAAGCAAGAAATATTAGAACTTTCCAATCAATTAGATATAGAGTTAAATCGACTAGATAAATTAGCAGAAGAGAGACTAACGAAAAACCTAGAATATCCTTTGACAACAAAAAAAGAAGATATACAAGATGAAGTAAGTCGAATAAGAATAACCGACAAACTGAAAGAAAGGGGGACAAGAATCAAGACTCTTCTACAGACCATCTTAGAGAGTGACGATATTGAAAAAGACCAAGAATTTCTAGCAACTCAGTTAGAGCCTTTGTTAAATGAAGATATTAGTCCGGCATTAGAAAAATATCAAGAAAACTTTTTCTCTGACTTGAGAAAAAAACAAACAGTAATTATTAATTATCTTGACAATAACAGTCGAACTATAGAATTCTCTACAGCAGCTTCTCTAATATTTTCTTTGTTTTTAGGTATTTATATATCTTATAGAATTTCTCGTAAAATCAAACAGTTACAAGCAGCAGCAATCCTGGTAGGAGAAGCAGAATTCAATGTTTATATTCCTGAAAATGAAAGTGATGAAATAGGGATTTTAGCTAAAACATTTAATAAGATGAGCTCAAACTTAAAAAACACAACTATATCTAAAGCTTATCTCGATAACATTCTTGCTTCAATGGTAGACAGTCTTATTGTTACCGACACTCAGGGAACTATCAAAAAAGTTAATATATCTACTCTGAAACTTTTGGGATATCAAGAAACTGAATTGATCGACCAAAATATTCAATTAATCTTAGCAGACTCATCACTAAATATTCTCGATCTAATTCAAACAAGCCACTTCAGCAATTATGACGTAACCTATGTAACAAAAAAGGGAAAAACAATTCCCGTAGCCTTTTCCAGCTCTGTGATTCAAGATCGCGATGGCAAAGCTCAGGGAATAGTCTGTGTAGGAAGAGATGTAACTGAGAAACAGCAAGCACAGAAAGCATTAAGAGAAAGTGAAGAGCGATACGCGCTGGCTTCTCTTGCTGCTAATGATGGATTGTGGGACTGGAACTTACTTTCTAACCATATCTACTTCTCTCCTCGTTGGAAATCCCTGCTAGGCTATGAAGACGAAGACATTACCAATAGTCCAGATGAGTGGTTTAAGCGAATTCATCCCGACTATGTAGAGCAAGTTTCTCAAGAAATTATTTCTAACTTACAGAATAGTATTAGCCACTTTGAAATTACCTATCCGATGCTACACCAAGATGGTAGTTATCGTTGGATGCTTTGTCGCGGCATTCCCGTGAAAAATGATGAGGGCAAAATCTACCGTCTAACAGGCTCTCAAACTGACGTTACCCAATCGCGTCAAGCAGAAGCACAATTAGAGCATCAGGCTTTGTACGACGGGCTTACTGGCTTACCCAATCGCCGCTTTTTTCAGGAGAAATTGCAGGAGTTATTCGAGCAGATCCTCTTAGGTCAAGATAATATTTTTGCTGTCTTATTTATAGATCTAGATCGTTTCAAGAAAGTCAACGACAGTTTGGGTCATCTAGTAGGAGATGAATTACTAATTGATTTTACTCGCAGACTGAGGCTTTGTTTGAGAAGTGGAGATACATTAGCGCGACTCGGAGGAGATGAATTCGCCATCCTAGTTGAAAACATCGAAGACCTCAACGACGTTACTCAAATTGCCGAGATAATTTTGAGTCAACTAGAGAAGCCTTTTGAATTGCAAGGACTCGAATTATTTGTGAGCGCCAGTATTGGAATTGCTCCTTCGACAAAGGGCTACGAGAATATAGAAGAGCTTCTCAGAGATGCAGACACAGCGATGCATCAAGCTAAAGCTAAAGGGAAAGCTTGCTATGTAGTCTTTGAGCCAGATATGCATTTGGAGGTAGTTAATACCTTAGAGCTAGAAAACGATTTGCGGCGAGCAATTGAGCGAGAAGAGTTTGACATTTTCTATCAACCGATTGTGAAGCTCAGCAAGCGTCAAATTGTTGGCTTTGAGGCACTAGTACGCTGGCAGCATCCATCAAAAGGCAGGATTTCTCCTGGTCAGTTTATTCCCATAGCAGAAGAAACAGGACTGATCGTGCCAATTGGTGAGTGGGTTATGGAGAAGGCAATTCGTCAGATGGGTATGTGGCAAGATAAATATGAAGTAGCTCAAAATCTAACTATCAGCGTGAACATATCACCTGTTCAGTTAAAGCATTGGGAGTCAAATGATTTCTCTGTTTACTTGGAGAAAATTGAAAAAATTTTCCAGGAAACTAATCTCAAACCCAGCTACTTAAAATTAGAGATTACCGAGAGTACAATTATGGAATCTCTCGATCGCGCAAATTCTATTTTGCAACAAATCAAAAATCTCGGAATTAAATTATCGATGGATGATTTTGGCACTGGCTATTCATCTTTGAATTCTCTACATCAGTTACCAATAGATATATTGAAGATCGATCGCTCTTTTGTTAAAAATCTGAGTGGCAATAGTGACAAAGTATCCCTAATACGGACAATAGTCAATCTGGCTCAAAATCTGAGAATGGACGTGATTGCCGAAGGAGTAGAAACAAAAGAAGAACAGGCAATACTGACAGAACTAAACTGTGAATACGGACAAGGATATTTGTTCTCTAAACCAATAAGTAGCAATGACGTTGAAATCTTAATTGGGACGATGGAACAATTCACTAAGTACTCTGTCGATCCTATTCTGGGAATTTTGCCTGTCGCCAAATCTTTCTAACTATATCTTAGTCACTCAAAACAATTTTCAAACAAAATACCTAAGATAAAAACGCAAAACAATAGCTAAATTAAGCATTTGCGGTGTTGTATGTAGTGCTATTTATGGTTAAATTATAAACATAATTAATTCAAAATATTACTCTACAAAAATTGCTTTAAAAATGCTTGACAAAACAATATCAGACAGTAACTTCGATCCAGATGGAGACCTATTTAATTCCGCATACTTAAATTTAACTTCAAAAATAAATACATTATTGCTTCACGATTTTCAGATAGAAATAGATGAATTGACTGAAAAAGTTAGCAAAAAGTTTCAGGAAAAGCCTAATTTACCAGGAGTTATTGTAACAGAGAAAGGACAGTTAGTTGGGATGATTTCTAGGGCGAAATTTACCCAAAATATGTCTCGTCCCTATAGCTTAGAGCTATTTTTAAACCGTCCTATTAAGTCTCTGTACGATTTGCTAAAGACCGATATCTTACTGATTTCAGGAAACACTTCAGTTGTCAAAGGGATGCAAAAATTATTAGAGCGTCCCCTAGAATTAATGCAAGAACCGATAGTAGTGGAAGTTACGCCACAAGTCTACAAATTACTAGACATACATCAACTAATGATTGCTCACTCAGAAGTTCACCTATATGCTACCCGTTTAATTGGTAAGCTGTGCAGGCAACTGAAACTCAACAATGAAAAATTCAAGGAGCTAGAACACCGATTCAGTATTCATAATCCAGTCCAATTCAGAGGTTTCGCTGTTTCTCAAAATCCGAGATTTCGTTGACTGTACGTCTGGAAAAGTAGCTTTTGGGATTACTGAATCGGTGTTCTAGCCACTGTAGACGGGCTGACTCAGCTTGCAAATCGCCGTCGATTTGACGAATATTTAGCTCGAGAATGGCAGCAAGCAGCTAGAGAACAAAAACCTATCTCTCTGGTTCTGACGGATATAGATTTCTTCAAACGCTATAATGACACTTACGGTCATCAAGGTGGAGACGACTGTTTGCGTTCCTGTGCTGCAGCGATTAAAGAGTCAGTTAAACGAGCGACAGATTTAGCTGCTCGTTATGGGGGCGAAGAATTTGCAGTAATTTTGCCTAACACTGAAGCCAGTGATGCAGCCTATGTAGTCGAAGAAATTCGCGGTAATATCGCTGCCTTAAAAATAGTCCATGCTAAATCTGCTGTTAGCCGTTACGTTACTTTCAGTTTTGGCATAGCCACTTTAATTCCTGGGCGAAATGAATCTTTCGAGAATTTGATTGTAGCTGCTGACAAAGCACTTTATCAAGCCAAAGAAGCAGGACGCGATCGCTATTGTATCTATTCCTCGCACTTGGATAGCAAACCTCTAATAAAAGCCAAAAATCTAAAAGCACAAAACAGACAAAAACAGGGAGATTCGACTTCCATATCTTCTTCTGGTCTCTCTTCGCCCGTTTCCTCTCCGATCTCTAAATCTAATTCCAAAGCTTCAGCTTCACTCCTGCGGTCTAATATATCCTCTCTACCTTCTTCAACTAAGCAGAGCAACAAGCCAGCAGTTAAAAAACAACAATACAAACAAAAGAGTAACTCAGAAAAACAGAGAATTGCTTCTGTTGACAGCAAAGAAGAGAAAAACAGTTACGCAGTAGATGCAATTAGACTTGCTACCCTCAGAACCAATTTATCAAGTTGAATTTTCTCAAGTCCGATCGCGCTAATTCTGAAGAAACTGCACCAATTCTTCTAATTTAGACCAAGCAGTACCACTTTTAACTATTTCTCGCGCTTTTTCAACTCCTTGTAGGTGTTCTTTCCAAGAAACTAAACCTGCCACCTGAAGTGCTAAAGAAGCATTCAAAATCACGGCATCTTGCTGTGCTCGAGTCCCTTTTCCTTGCAAAACATTGCGCAGAATTGCGGCATTTTCTTCCACATCGCCACCTTTCAGTTCACTAATGGGGGCTTTTGTCAAGCCCAATTCTTCAGGATTTATAATACTTTGACTCACTTTACCTTCATTTAGCAGTGCTATATCGGTTGCATCTCCCAATCCAGCTTCGTCTAGCTTTTCTCTACCGTGAAGGACGATCGCTTTGGGGACATTTAAAAGATTGAGAGCATCGGCGATCGGTGCTATAAATTTAGGAGCGTAAACCCCAATTACTTGACCTGTAGGACGCAAAGGATTTACTAGAGGGCCAATAAGATTAAATACAGTTCTTACTTTTAGAGTACGTCTTAAAGGAGCAACACTTTTCATCGCTAAATGCCAACCAGGAGCGAATAAAAAGGTAATTCCTACTTCTGAAACAGCCGCTCGCACTCGATCGTAAGGAGCAGATAAATTGACTCCCAGGTATTCTAAGACATCTGCCGATCCTACCTTACTAGAAGCCGATCGATTGCCGTGTTTGGCGACTTTAACACCCGCAGCAGCAGCAACAAAAGCAACTGCGGTAGAAATATTGAAAGTAGAAGCGCCGTCACCGCCAGTCCCGCAGGTGTCAATTACCGGTTGGGTATGGTTAATTATTTTCTGCTGGGACGACTGAGAAAGTAACACCTGCCCCATTCCTGCTAATTCTTCTGCTGAAACTCCTTTAGCTTGAATAGCGGCTAAAATCGCTCCAGAAAGCACGGGGGGAATTTCTTCAGTCAACCATCCCTGCATCAATTGAGATGCTTGTTGAGAAGATAGAGATTGCTTGTCTAGCAATTGTTGCAGCAAGTTAGACCAATTGACGCTTGTTTCGAGTTTCATGGGCGATAGAGATAGTTTAACCCTTTAATGAACTACTCCCCCCGTCTGGACGACGGAGGGAGTTTCCGACGCTTCAACGAACCAAGTTTAGCTAATCCTCCGCAATAAACAGGGATAGGCTCAGAGCTTGTTTCTCGGCAGTCTGAAGAGGCTTGTTCCAAGCCCCTAGCATAATTAATTATTACCATTGCTGCGGCGATATCCCTATCTGCTTGAAACCCGCAATGACAATTATGCTCTCTTTCGCTTAATTCTTTTTTCTTTTGATGACCACAAGCAGGACAAGTTTGAGAAGGTTTAACTTTTTTAGTCGGAATTTCTGTATATATTCCATTTCCTTCCTCTATTTTGTATTGAATACTGCTTTTGAGCATTCCAATCCCTACGTCTAAAATTGAACGATTAAGTCCAGTTTTTTGTCGCTTTCTTTTGCCCCTTTTCGCTTTAGCGGTCAGACCTTTAAGATTTAGTTTCTCAGTGGCTATCATGCTGTTATCGCTTGTTATTTGTACAGCCACTTTATGAGTCCAATCTTGTCTTTTTTGTGCTATTTTGCCATGGATTTTAGCTATTCTCTTTTTAGTTTGTTTCCATCTTCTAGAAGCCTTTACTTTCCTTTTTTCTGGTCTTCGTTTTTTCCTTAACTGCTTAGATATCAGCTTAATTGTCTCTAGCCCATTTTTTAGAAATCTTGGATTATCGATTTTAGTTCCATCAGACAAGGCAGCAGCAGTTAAAACCCCAAAATCGATGCCTACTGCACCTTTACCTAATTCTCTTTCGGGATTACATCTAACAGTAATTGAAGCAAACCACTGATTGGTAGAAGATTTCCAGATTATGGTACAAGTGCTAGGCTTTCCCCAAGTTCTAGCAGTACCTCTCATTCTTATCGAGCCAAGATTAGATAGTTTTAAGTGTCCGTTTTTTCCTTCAGTTAATGCTCTCCAACCAGCATTACAAGGATAACTCCAACCACGATAATAACGACTTGATTTGAACTTTGGGTATTTGCTCAAACCAGAAAAGAATCTGTTAAAAGCAAGGTCTACTCTTTTTAGGGTACTTTGTAAAGCATGAGAACCTAGAGGCTTGTACTCAGGCCAAAACTCTTTAAACTTTGGCAAACAGTTTTGCTGCTCAAAATAATCAACAGAATTGTTGAATCTTTGATATTGGGTTTTTCTATTAGCTAGCGCCCCATTGTATAACAAACAGTGTAAACGTCTCCACTCCTGTAGTTGACGTAACTGTGTGCGGTTAGGATATAGTCTGAAAGTGATTCTTCTCGTAACAGACATCTCGGACAACGCTAGACGTATATCTTATAGTATACATTTTCTAGTCGTACTATCAGAAAAGCGTGGCCGCCCCTAACTGCCCCCGTCTTGGGGACGGAGGGAGAATGCGGGGCTAGAAATATGTTCAACTTAATATCTCATCTCCAGGTTATAGCCGATCGTAAATAATGTTTATTTATTTTTTACAATCAATTATGGTGATAAAGCGATCGACGCCTAGGGTAACCCATGAAGTACATATTGCGACTGACTATATCTTTTTTAGTTCTCATAATACTTAGTTTGCCAACTCCTGCTTTAGCGGGAAGTCCAGGAGAAATGACCTCTAGTTACGATAATGTGGATTTAAGCGGCAAAGACTTTTCCAATCAAAACTTACAAACACAACAGTTTGTCAAAGTCAAGTTAAAAGAAGCAGATTTAAGCGGTAGCGATCTGCGTGGGGTTGTTTTTAATACTGTTGAGCTTGAAAAAGCCAATCTACACGGATCTGATTTCAGCAATGGTCTTGCTTATCTAAGCCATTTTAACAACGCCAATCTCAGCGATGTAGATTTTACAGAAGCAATGCTATTGCGCTCTACTTTTGACGGTGCGGACATAACTGGTGCTGATTTTAGTTTTGCTATTTTAGATCGCGATCAAGTCAAAAAGCTATGCGAGACTGCTTCTGGAGTTAATTCTAAAACTGGAATTGAGACCCGCGAATCTCTGGCTTGCAACTAATACCAATTTCATTGGGGAATCAGGGGAAAGGTTGACACTCCCCTGATTCCGCTACGCTAAATTCAGGGGATTCCCCGTAAAAGGTAAATGGGGATGACTATTGGCAGATCCCTCTGACCTCTTGCCCTTTTTCTAGTAAAATCATTTTTTGTAGCAATTTTTTAGGATTCTTTTTTTGTCCCTAAGTGAGTAAATGTTTTTCATGTTAGAGCTTTCCGAGCAAGATATAGAAGCGATCGAACAAATTCATCAACTTTGGATCGAAACAGATTTACATGGCGA
Source organism: Prochloraceae cyanobacterium (assembly GCA_030065755.1). GTDB lineage: Bacteria > Cyanobacteriota > Cyanobacteriia > Cyanobacteriales > JASJDA01 > JASJDA01. The sequence continues at coordinate 8,207 of JASJDA010000202.1, forward strand.
TCGATTAGATTTGCTTCAATTTTGTACTGAAGATGTTAAGTGGATGATACCTTTTTCGCCAGTAATGGTGGGTAAGGAAGCTGTTAAACCATTTTTGCTCGATAAAAGTGTAAAAAATCTAGATACTAAAACAGAAAAAATAGAGATTCGCGGTAGCGGTAAAGTCGCCTATAAAACAAGTAATTTCGCCACAAGATTTGTAGTGGATGGTACTGAACAAGAGCAATTCGCTACGGGTACCCATTTATGGATTCTACACAAAAATGATTCTGGAATGTGGCAAGTAGCATTAGTAACTTGGCAATCTTCAACGGGAAAAATGAAATAATCTCATTCCCCAAAAAACTAAATTGCGATCGATTATTATCTTTTCTCCTACTTCTGGATGCAAAATTTGCAAATAATTCAGCAATAAATTAGCGTCTCCTCCCCTTAAGAGGATTTTGCTATCAGGAAATCGATCGCGCCAATCTAAAATAAAATCTCTAATCCCTGCTATGGCTGTATAAATTATTCCACTCTCGATCGCTTCTATTGTATTATTCGCCCAACGATTTGGTAACTTTTGTGTTAGTGTTACTTCAGGTAGAGCAGCAGTTTTTTGAGATAGAGATATAAATTGCAATCGCAAACCAGTTAGAATTGCACCTCCAACTAAAACCCGATCGCTATCTACCCCTGTAAAAGTTAATGCTGTCCCTCCATCAATTATCAAACAGGGACAACCCCATACTTCCGTCCCACCCCACGCAGCTAAAGCCCGATCGATTCCCAATGTGGGATAAATTCCTATTAGAGGTATATCTTTTATGTCGATCGACCTGCAGTTAGGATAATTTTGCCAAATAACTGTTTGTGCTGGAACAACAGAGGCTACATATAGAGGTAATTTGAGAAAAAACTGTTCTATTAAATCGTAAGGTAGAATTTCTCTCATTAATTCTTCGCTTATCTTCGATATATGCTTGCTATCCCAAGTTTTAACTAGCCTTTCTCCCTTAAACCAAGACCAGTGTAGCCGAGAATTGCCTATTTCTAATGCTAGCCAGTCCGATTCATAAGCTTCAGTCATAATTCAAGATAGGAGATTTTAATTTTAAGATTATTGACAAAAAGATAGAATAATTAGTAATCCGTTACGAAGTCAGCGTGTCAAAATAAAGGCAAAAATAGCAAGATAACAAAAAAATAAAGGAGAGGAGCGATGGTAACAACGCCGATAAAAACCGAAAAACGGTTAACGATACAAGCGGTAGAAGATATAGCGGCGGATACGACAGCAATTCGTTCACTCGACTGGGATCGCGATCGCTTTGATATCGAATTTGGTCTGCAAAACGGAACCACCTACAATTCTTTCATCATTCGCGGCGAAAAAGTAGCTTTAGTCGATACATCTCACGAAAAATTCCGCAAGTTATATCTAGATACTCTCACGGGTACGATCGATCCTAAAGAAATAGACTATCTCATCATTAGTCATACAGAACCAGATCACAGTGGCTTAGTAAAAGATATTCTGGAACTAGCGCCCCAAATAACTGTAGTAGGTACTAAAGTAGCACTTCAGTTTCTCGACGATCTAGTACACCAACCCTACCAAAAGAAAATAGTTAAAAATGGCGACAAGCTAGATTTAGGAAAGGGTCACGTCATTGAATTTGTCAATGCGCCTAATCTGCACTGGCCCGACACCATGCTAAGCTACGATTGGTGTACTCAGGTATTATATACCTGCGACGTGTTCGGAATGCACTATTGTTCTGCTAGTCTCTACGACGAAGATTTAGGGAAAATAGAAGCCGATTATCGCTTTTATTATGAATGCTTGATGGCTCCTAATGCGCGATCGGTACTCTCAGCGCTAAAACGGATGCAAAAGCTAGGAGAGGTTAAGGTGGTGGCTAACGGTCACGGACCTTTATTGCTACATAATACAAGCGAGTTAATCGATCGCTATCGCAATTGGAGTGAAGCCAAAGCGAAAGCAGAAAAAACAGTAGCACTATTTTATGTCTCCGATTACGGTTATAGCGATCGCCTCTCTCAAGCTATTGCTAGGGGTATTACTAAAACTGAAGTAGCGGTGGAAATGGTAGATTTAAAGTCTGCTGACCCCCAAGAAGTACAAGAAGCAGTCGGGCGATCGGCTGGTATAGTAATCGGTATGCCTCCTCTATCTGGCAGCCATGCTAAAGAAATTACAGCTAATATCGGGACTATTTTAGCTGCGGCTAAATCTAAGCAAGTAGTGGGGATGTTTGAGTCATATGGGGACGATGACGAACCCGTAGACCCATTGTTAACTAAGTTTCGCGAGGCTGGTTTAAAACAAGCATTTCCCGCAATTAAGATCAGAAGTACTCCCACAGAATCTTGCTATCAGAAATGCGAGGAGTCGGGAACAGATATAGGACAATTAGTAACTCGCGATCGCCTGGTCAAACAAATGAAGTCTTTAGATAGCGACCTAGATAAAGCAATAGGACGCTTGAGTGGGGGACTCTATATCGTTACTGCTAAAAAAGACGAAGTAAAGAGTGCTATGTTAGCTTCCTGGATATCCCAAGCTAGTTTCGAGCCTCCAGGTTTCACCGTTGCTGTAGCTAAGGATAGGGCAATTGAATCCTTAATGCAAGTAGGCGATCGCTTCGTGTTAAACGTTTTAGAAGAAGGAAAGTATCAAAAGTTGATGAAACACTTCCTCAAGCGGTTTAAACCAGGTGCCGATCGCTTTGCGGGAGTCAATACACAAACAGCTAACAACGGTTCTCCTATTTTGACAGACTCTTTAGCTTATTTAGAATGTCAAGTAGTCAGCCGCATGGAATGCAGCGACCACTGGATAGTTTACAGCAAAGTAAGTGACGGTCGCGTTTCCAACCCCGATGGTTTAACTGCGGTACACCATCGTAAAGTGGGAAATCACTACTAAAAGGATGAAGGATGAAGGATGGAAAACAAAACAATTTATCCCTCATTCCTCATCCTTCCTTTCTTTCAATGTCTGATTTTTATAATGCTTGGCTTAGAAAAAGGAAAACTAAAATTTGTCCCTCATAACCCAGAATGGAAAAGGTTATTTGAGTCAGAAAAAAAAATATTGCAAACTGCGATCGGCAAAGATATTTTAGATATTCAACACATCGGTAGCACTTCTATTCCTGGGATAATTGCCAAACCTATTTTAGATATTGCTATAGCTGTTACTAATTTTGAAGCCGCAGCAGTTTGTATTCAACCAATAGAAAATCTCGGTTATATTTACATGGGTGAATATGGCTTACCGCGAAGACATTTATTTACTAAAGGCGATCTAATTAGAACCCACAACATTCATATGTGGGAAATTCACAGTCAAGATTGGCAAAGACATATTCTGTTTAGAGATTATCTCATTAAATATCCAGAATTTGCTCGACAATATAGCGAGTTAAAACTTAAATTACTGGAAGAGCATCAAGGCGATCGAGATAAATATCAAGACGGAAAATCTTTATTTATTGACAGGATCGAACAGTTAGCCAGATCGGAAAATAAGAACTATGAAACCTAAAGACGTACAAGTATTTCCAGTTGCTGAAGATATCCGAGTTTTGCGATCGAGAACTTGGGACAGACTAAAATTTGAGATAGAATACGCACTACAAAAAGGAACCACCGCCAATTCCTATTTAATTCAAGGAGATAAAACTGCTTTATTAGATCCGCCAGGAGAATCATTTACTGAGATTTTTATAGATGCTTTAAAACAACGCATCGATCTCGAACAAATAGATTACGTTATCCTAGGTCACGTAAATCCCAATCGCGGTGAAACTCTAAAAGTTTTACTGGAAATTGCACCTCAAATTACCTTTGTCTGTTCTAATCCTGGGGCAATATCTCTACGTAAAATTCTCCCAGAACGAGAACTAAAAATAAACGTCATTAAAAATGAGGAAACCCTAGATTTAGGTAAAGGTCATCATTTAGAATTTATTCTCACTTCTAACCCTCGCTACCCAGATCAAATCTCCACCTACGACCCCAAAACCCAAGTTTTCTTTACTGACAAACTATTTGGCGCGCACATCTGCGGCGATCGCGTCTTTGATGAAGGCTGGAAAGTCGATATGGAAGACCGACGCTACTATTTCGATTGCATCATGGCTCCTTATGCTCGTCAAGTAGCGATCGCCCTGGAAAAATTAGCTCAAAAACCAGCTAAAATTTACGCTACTGGACACGGTCCTCTAGTGCGCTATAGTTTGACAGAATTAACCCATTCTTATCAAGAATGGCTCAAACAGCAAAAAACCCAAGATTTAAGTGTTGCTTTAATATATGCCTCAGCTTATGGCAATACAACAACTATCGGTGAGGCGATCGCTCGCGGTATAACTAAATCAGGAGTAGCAGTAGAATCTATTAATGCCGAATCTGCCGATCCAGAAGAAATTAAAGCAGTAGTGGAAAAATCAGCCGGAATTATTATCGGTTCCCCCACTCTAGGAGGTCACGCACCTACTCAAATACAAGCTGCTTTGGGTATTGCTTTAGCAAGTGCAGATAAAACTAAACTAGCTGGGGTCTTCGGTTCCTACGGTTGGAGTGGAGAAGCTATCGACCTACTAGAAGGTAAATTCCGCGATGCAGGTTATAAATTCGGTTTCAATACTATTAGGGTCAAGTTTAAACCCACCGACGTTACTATTAAAACCTGCGAAGAAGCTGGGACAGATTTCGCCCAAGCCTTAAAAAAAGCTAAAAAAGCTCGCAAACCGAAACAGTCTGCTGCTGCATCTGGAGTCGATCGCACAGAACAAGCTTTGGGTAGGCTAGTGAATTCTCTGTGCGTTGTTACCGCTAAACAGGGAGAATTAAGCGGCGCAATGCTAGCTTCTTGGGTATCTCAAGCTACTTTTAACCCCCCAGGTTTAACCGTTGCGGTAGCTAAAGATCGGGCTATCGAATCCCTGTTACATACAGGGGATAATTTCGTTCTCAATGTTTTACAGGAAGGGAATCACATCCCCTTGATGAAACATTTTCTCAAACCTTTCGCACCTGGAGAAGAACGCTTTGTCGATGTAGCTACAGAAGAAGCTGAAAATGGTTCTCCCATTCTCTCTGACTCTCTAGCATACATCGAATGCAGGATAGATAACCGCATGGAATGTGGGGATCATTGGTTAGTTTATGCTGTTGCAGAAAAAGGTAAGTTATTACAGTCTGAAGGGATAACTGCAGTTCACCATCGTAAATCTGGCAGTCATTACTAAACAATAATTGTGCAATATACTTGCGATCGCATTTTATCGGCGATCGCTTTTTGTTTATAGAATTGTTTCAGTTTGTAGGGAATACTTAAAAAAGATAAAAATATTTTTCTCGACTTTAACCCGTTATTTAGTAAAGGTTTAGTAAATAATGAATAATTCAGATTTAAGTGAGTTATTAGGTTTTGAGGAAATCGAACATACTGCAGATCGCGCGTATCGAGTGTGGGGAAAAAGTTTAGAAGAGTTGTTCGTGCAAGCAGCACTGGGACTTTACCAGCTAGCAGGTACTCAACTAACTTCAGACAAAAGAGTAAAAAGAGAAATTCGTCTCGAAGGAATAGATACTGAAAGTTTGTTAGTTACCTGGTTAAACGAACTTCTCCACCTATATGAAAGCGAACATTTGGGTAGCGATCGCCTAGAGATTCTCAAGCTTGACGGTAAAATTTTACACGCTAGAATAACAGCGGCAAAAGTTTTGCAATGGCTAGAAGATATTAAAGCTGTTACTTATCATAACTTAGCCATTCGTTCCACAGAAACAGGTTTTGAAGTCACAATAGTATTAGATGTTTAAATATTCTTAGCCCTGCACTCAGTTCTCACCATTTCTTAACATACAGCAAGGAGGAGGCGATGATAAATAAACAAGATTGTCACCGAATCAACAATTATTGTTGGGAGATTCCCACCTCATTTCATCCAGATATGAAGGTTCCGGTGTGGATTTTTGCTGACGACGAGCTTCTCGAAGATGCCCTAGGAGATTTATCTATTATTCAGGCAGTTAACGTTGCTCGTTTGCCTGGTCTTGTGGGACACGTTGCTATTATGCCCGACGTACATCAAGGTTACGGCAGTGCGATTCGTTGACTAGAAATCGGCTGAAACCCATAAGGGCAACAGTCTGAAGGATTAGTCGCTAGGAATCAATGGAGAGTGCCTTAATCTCTCTGAACCTAGACAACTTAACTAGCTTGATGGTGAGCCTGGTATAAAGTTATACAGCTACAACTGCGATAGTTGAAGAAATGTAACAGAATACCTAATCTTAATAATCTTTTAAGATTATTAAGAGACAAGCAAGTCCATCTCTCCAGGTGCAGGAGTAAAAGCATCGCCCCTAGGGTAGCGAATGGTCATCAATCCCTGAAGCGGGGTGAAATGTCGATATCTACTAGCCTAAAAGTGGAAACTCGGCTAGCAACTGACTATGAGCAAGCTAAGAGCTGAAAAAACCTAAAAAGTCACCGCAACCTTGAAATGTTCGAGTAGCGAAATAAGGCTCCGACGTTAAAAAAAAACGTCAACGCTGCGGTCAAAATAAGACCATAGGATAGAAATCTGTAAAGAAGCAACAGAAAAAATCAGTCATGCTGCCGTTATGATTGATTGCACCCTAAAACATCCTCGGTGATAGAAAGGAACTCTAAAGTCAGAAACCAAAGCTAGTTAGGAACGAATTAACCTCTGAGATTACTCTCAATAGGTAACGAATAATTCATTTTTAATAAGGAAGTCCTCTATAGCAGTCTAGTTAACTGCGAAGGGCGATAAGTTATCGGGAAAAGGACTTCCTTATTAAAAATAATTTTCTTCCACCGATACATTGAGTAGTCAACCAAG
>JASJDA010000014.1 GCA_030065755.1 Prochloraceae cyanobacterium
TCAAAGTATCGGCGTTTAAAAACTGTCCCTTTCGCGAATATTTACTGGTATCAACCTTTATATCCCCAAACTGGGATAGCAACTCTCTATATATTTTCTCCTTTTCCTTGTCATATGTACCGATACTGTTATTACCAGCAAAACAGCATTGATAGTACAAAATTTCTAGATGCTTCAAACGGTGTTTAGTCCAACCCGTAGACTCTATATACTCCTCGAAAAAATTCAATCCTGCTAAAAAACTTTTTTGCAAGAAAAAGAGACTCCATTTCTCTATTATTTTTCGATGTCCTGGGTTAATGACTTTTTGTTTTGTTTTCAGTCGCTTCAATATTCTAGAGAAAGATAATTGCTGTAGATCGTGACGATATAAATCTTCAAATCTATGCTTAAATTGTTTTTGTTCGATGTAAGCTAATATTCCAATATTAAAACCAACTTCAAACAAAAATCCTAAATCTTCACCTAGTTTTGAGTCTGTCATTTTTTCTCAGTGTTTCGTTTCTCAAATAAAGCTTTTTTCACTTCTGTCAAAAATGCTAAGGAATTAAACTTTACGCTGCCATTCGCGTGATTAAATATGGATAAGGCGGAGACAGAATTAAAACCTATAATATTTTGGTATGGGTCGAGTTTTAAACTGATATTATTTGCTGCTTCGTACCTGGAAAAATGAAATAGAGTAAGAAACTCTAAAAGCTCATTTTTTAGCTGACCGTCATATATTAAACCCTTCTTAATATCTTCGTCACCTAAAATACCTTCATAGATATTTAATAAGGTTGCATAAGACATAACCCCATTGTAATGTCTGTCTTCTTTTCCTATTGTAATCCCGTTGAATAAATTAAAGAAGATAGCTATTTGTTTGTTGGGATTGTCGATCAAGTTTTCGTCTAACTCTGCGGTATCTTGAATATACAAGGACTTTGCTGAGATATTTTGCAGTTTAACCACATAATATTTATCAAAAAATACAGGATATATTTTAATGTCCTCTTTTTCTCCCTTCAAAGTTTGAATCACAGACTTTGACATAAAAAATAATTTTTCATCGTCATCTGCTTCTTCTGTGGTGATATTTAGGGTGTTACTATAGGGAGACTTAGCGATGTAGAAAAAATGTCTGTATCCTCGACGATCGTATAATGTATCTACCCAATCTCTGAGAATATTAGGACTTCTATGTATTTCCTTACTATTGTAGTTTTCAGATAAAGTGCTAATTCTTTTTAGTCTAATCGTGTTATCTTCTTGACGTTCTAATCCGACAATTTCTCCTATTAAGTTAGTAATTTTGTAGTTGTCCTTTTTAGATCGATCGCATTCTCGACTGGAAACTACAATTATTGCTAATTTATTTACTTCACAAGTAGAAGGTGGATTATTGAGTTTGAATTTCTTGGGAAGTATGGAGTATAAAGAACTTAGAGCATTACGAATTTTAAATTGATTCCTATCTTTGATACAAAAACCTTGAGAATTCGAGCGATGTCCTTCATTCAATAGATGAGATATAACTGCAAAAATAGAGCGCATGAATTCTTCTTCTACTGAAGATTCTTCCTTTTTGTTTAATTGGAATCTTAATATGGGTACAAACAAAGGTAGTTTAATTTGTTTTGCGGAATCTAGTAATATTCTTAAACTGATATAAGCAAGTAAGGAAAAGGTTAATTTATAAGTAAAAGCAGAGGTAGATTTTAGATCTTTAAAAATATCTTCTCTCAGACGATCGTGGTTATAGGAAAACAGCAACATTTTTTGCTGCTTTAAATTGCGATTATAAATATTTACACAATTCTCTTGACGAGGAGATACAAGTATGGGAAGAGCCTTAACTTTATCTATGTCATATTCCATACTGAAAGTTTGATTATCTTCTGTAGAGTAATATCGAATTTCTTCAATTTTGATATTAGTAGAAAGGCTACATAAATAACTTGGATCTACTGTAGCTTCACTGACATCTATATATTGTAAAGCTGGTTTTAAATTGTCCTGTTTCAATACATCTTTGAATAAAGTATTATCCTTTAAAATAGTGTTTATCTCTTCTTCTAAAATGCTTTGTTTGACATTTATATTTACTGGATAGGTTCGCTCTTGCCAATGACTGCGTTGTTTTAATAGCTTTCTTAGTAGTGTTTTGAGTTTGTCTATTTTAGACTCAACTTGGTATTTTTCAAAACCTTTTATAATATTTTGCCAAAGGTCTCGTTTCTTGTCATCATCATTGCCTTGAAAAGTTGGTAATACCTTTTGTTCAAAACTTTCTCTAGGATTGTATTCTAAGTCTATTTCACTGGACTTACTAGCAAAGATAAAAAAATATAGAAGAGCAATTTTAAATACTTTTTCGACAAAATATTTTTTCTTATTAGGATCGGCGATCGCTTCTTTATGTTCTTTACTATTGGAATCGATAAGATTAGTAAAATACTTGAAAACAGTTTTACCTCCTTCTGTCTGAACTTTACCGCCTAACTTCAGTTTTACTCCAAATATGAATTGTTTTTCTCCTTTGTTTTCGTCGTTTATTTCTCCTAAATAACCCGATATTAAAGGTACAATAGGCAGCATATCGAAAGCATCAGCACGAGAAAAAATGTCTTTTAAATTAACGGTTTCACCTGCATAATTTACTTCATACTCTCCGTCACTTTTATTGCGATCGCCTATATATTCTTCTATTAATCTAAGTCGCCTAATTAGGTCTTGTATATAGACAATATCAGCTCGATCGCCACAATGTTCTTGGATGAATGCTAAATATCTAATTTTTGCTTCTCTTTGAAGTTTACCCAAAGCTTCTGTATCCATCAGTCGCACTAGGCGATCGTAATGGCTATCTTTTTGTTGTATCTGGTCTTTGAAAATGTCATTAACATCTTCTCTGTCGTTTTCATCTTTAGAAGAAAATTCGTCTTCAATATAGTTTCTTACACCAGCTTGTAATTCTTCCTTAAACTTGCCAGTCTGTACGGTAATTATTAGTTTGTGACCTTTTAAAATTGGAGAATTACTAGATGGTTGTTTGCTAAAACTCAATCGCTGTTTTTGCAAACTTTTATATGTTTGTGTGAAATTATAATCAAAATTTAAATTGGTATGCTGTTTTTTAAAATATATTAAATTACTTGCTATTTTTTCAATATAATCTTCAATAGTTGTCTTATTTTCTCCGTTAGACAAAACATTTTCTAGTTTTTTGGTGAGACAATTTCTAATTTTTTGAATGTCTTCAATAAAACTATTTTTAGAGTCTGTATTGGCAAAATTTGTTGTCGCAGATTTAGCATTGTAATCTGCACCCAGCAAAGGAGATATAATATTACCAGAAGAAGCAACTAAAAAAGCAATTTCGTCAATATCAATTCTTAATTGATTTCCACTTTGAGAAGGCTTAAATGGGTTATTCTCTGGAACTTGCAATTGTGTTAAAATCTTCTTCAGTAAATCGCTGTAATCTAAGGTGACTAGTCCGTTACTACCTTCTGTTAATTGATTTACCATATCTACCTAAATGAGTATGCTTAGTTCTATAGTACTATAATACCCAAAAATTAAGCATTTTTAGTCATGAGTTTTTAAATATTGTCTCTCTAAGAGGGTAGCTTTGAGACCCCTCTTAGACTCTCCACACTAGGCATCTGTAATATTTTGAGGATTTTGCCTATTATTCTAGGATCTCAACTCTGCCATTTTCTAGATTATAGTAAGCTCCAACTACTTTTATTTTATTTTCTTTAGTTAATTTAGAAATAACTGGAGAAGTTTGGACTTTTTGCTTTTGTAGCTGTATGTTAGCAATAATTGCGTTATAGACTAGATCGCCTTCTTTACTTCTTGATATTTGAATTGCTGGCAAAATTTCGTTAATAATACTGCCAATAAAACCGGATGTAGATCCTAATTCGATCGCTGCTTTAACCGCACCACAATTTTGATGACCCATTACTACGACTGCTTTAGCACCTAAAACTAAAGCACCATATTCCAAACTGCCAATTTCTCCAGAAGTAGCAATATTTCCCGCGTCTCTGACTACAAATAAATCTCCCAAACCTCGATCGAATATAATCTCAGGAGGTACTCTCGAATCAGAGCAGGTTAATATACAAGCAAATGGAGACTGACTGTCTGAAGTTTCTAGCAATCTCAGTCTACTTTGATTGGGATTTCTCGATCTTTGTCTGATGAATCTTTGATTACCTTGGACTAATTCCGAGATCGCCTGGTCGGGAGACAAATTAGAAAATTTTTTATTGCCAGCACTAGCAACTAGTTTATCTGTAGATTCTGCTGCATTTATTTTATTCCCCATACTTGTTAATACGGCATAACTTCCTATAGCTGCTGTACCGTATTGTAAAAGTTTTCTTCTCGCTATATTTTTTCTGCGCTCTATCATTTTTTCTGCCTCTGTATTTTGGCAAGCTTAAATAATCAAAAGATTAGAAGATATTCTCAAATTATTCTTCTTCTCCTAATGGCAACTTTATCATTTATAAGAGAATTTATACAGGGAATGAATGGCATTTTCAGCCAGGGTATCGCTCTTCCTGGCTATCTTCCTCCCGTCCTCTTTTGGATTTGACTTAGATTTTATAAAGTAGGAGATGTCAAAAATCCCCAGAAGTTGACATACTCTCGCCGTTAACCGCTAATCGCGGTTTAACGGGAGATTCTAACACCTCACGATGCTAGCTTTCTGCTTCTTACTGTGCCAACTAGAATATTGTGACCAATACTCCCCGTCGCATCCAGTCCACAGACATTTTCTAGAACGCTATGCCCTAGCGCGCTTACTCCACGATTTCTAATCTCTTGTGCTGCTGCTACATCTCTTGTGGTTGTATACCCGCACTCGCTACAGCTATGAATTCTAATATCCAAAGTCTTTTTACCTGTATGTTCGCCGCAGTTAGGACAGGTCTGGCTAGTACCATCCTTGTTCACTTTGGCAAAGTAAGTATCGGTTTTCTGTGCCACCCACTCTAAGATGTTTACAAATTGCCCAAAACCAGCATCGGCACTATGTTTTGACAACATTCCTCTTTGCCAACTGACAAAATTAATGTCTTCTACAAACAGCATCCCTACGCCATTGCACAAGTGATGAGCTAGTTTAAAATGCCAATCTTTACGAGTGTCGGATATACGTTGATGCAGCCTAGCTATTTTCTGGTTTAATTTGTGTCGATTATTGGATCCTTTCTGCTTATTTCTCAGTCTACGTTGCAGCAATTTAAGCTTGCTTTGTAGGGTTCTAAGAAATTTAGGACGTTTAATCTCCTCGCCATCACTAGTAGATATAAACTTGTCAAAACCTAAATCTAAACCTCTGGGATGACCGTGAGGTATTGGGTTAGGCATATCGACATCTAACTGTAGTGACAGCATCACAAAATAACCAGATGCTTTTCTTACTATCCTTGCTTGTTTAGGAACGACGCCGTCAGGAATCGCACGAGACATTCTCCATTTAACCACTTTCAAACCAGGTAATTTAATTGAATCATTCGAGATGGGATTTTTATTTAACTGAGGAAAAACAAACGATCGCATTCGATATTTGTTTTTGAATCTAGGCATTCCAAAACCCCTAACCTTCATATCATCCCAAGCTCTGTCTAAAGTTCTTAACGTTTGCTGTAAAACTTGAGCGTTAGCAGATTTGAGGAATTCGTTATCTTTTTTGGCTTCAGTTAATAATTTGGCTTGTTTGTGGTAGTTGGGAAATGGCTCGTCAACTGACATAATGTATTCCTTATCAATTGAACAAGCATTAACAGGAGACTTACGACTAGCACACCAATCCTTGCGATGCCTTAACGCAAAGTTCCAAACGGAGCGACAAACATCAAGAGTGTTCTCAATATATGCGATCTGTTCTTTAGTTGGTTCTAGCTTGAATTCGTAAGCTAAAGTAATCATGGTTATATTTTAGCCTACACAGACATAAAATGTGTGTAGAAAACATAAAAAAGGCTAAAATATGTTTATTTGCTGGTCGCGATTCATCTCGCCGTTAACCGCTAATCGCGGTTTAACGGGAGTCCTCTCGCGACATTTAGGATAGAAACAGATATTGAAGAAAAATATATCACCAACTCTTTCCATAGCCGATCGCCATTGGTTGCTGCAAGAGATTGAAGACTGGTTGGGAGATGGAGGAGAGGGGGAGAGTGGGGGAGGTCAGAGATCGGCAAACAGAAAATAGCAAACAACAAACAGCAGATTGCAGTAAAATCATCTAATGATGTTTAAAATCTCGCCGCCAACAATTCCCGATCGCGCTTGGTGTCGTCCCATAGGTAAAGACTGGGACAAACCCTACACTGTGCGCTATTCTAGCAATCTAGATGATGGCCCGTGGCACGGAATGCCTTTGGGTGGTTTTGGTGCGGGTTGTATTGGTCGATCGCCTGGAGGTGATTTCAATCTTTGGCATCTAGATGGTGGAGAACATATTTTTCGCAACCTCCCTGCTTGTCAGTTTAGCGTTTTCGAGCAGCCAGAAGGGGAAACCCCTCAAGTATATGCTATGTCTGCACGCCCTGAGCTTCGCTCAGATCCGCTTCGCGGATCGCCAGAAGACGATACATTATCTCGGTGGTCTTGGTATCCGAAAGAAAAAGGTACTTATCACGCTTTATATCCTCGCAGTTGGTTTAAATACGAAGGGGTATTTAAATCTCAATTGTTCTGCGAGCAATTTTCTCCGATTTGGGCAAATAATTACCAAGAATCTAGTTACCCAGTCGCAATTTTTGAATGGACGGCGCACAACCCCACAGATAAACCCATTACCCTAAGTATTATGCTCACCTGGCAAAATACTGTAGGTTGGTTTACCAATGCCATAAGATCTCCCGAAATAACCGTAAGAGATGACGGATCCCCAGAATATCAGTATCAACCTCGTTGGGGGGACAGTACGGGAAATCTCAATCAATGGATACAAGATAACTTTCGAGTCGGCTTTTTATTGAGTCGAGTACAGCTTCGCGATCGCATTGGTGAAGGAGAAGGACAAATAGCGATCGCTACGGTTACTAACCCCAGTCTAGAAGTATTTCATCTCGGTCGCTGGAACCCTAACAGCGATGGTGCAGAGGTTTGGGACTATTTCGCCAGCGACGGCTCCCTCCCAGATCGAGAGGACGAAACTAAAGCAGGACCAGGAGAACAAATCGCCGCAGCAATGGCTATTCGCTTTACAGTCCGTCCTGGTAAAACTCGCAAAATTCCTTTTATTTTGGCTTGGGACTTTCCCATCACTGAATTTGCCCAGGATATAACTTATTATCGCCGCTACACTGATTTTTTCGGTCGCAATGGTAAAAATTGCTGGTCGATCGTCCGCACCGCACTAAAACACGGCGATATGTGGAAGGAAAAAATCGAAGCATGGCAGTCTCCAATCTTAACGAGAGAAGATCTACCAGATTGGTTGAAAATGGCTCTATTTAACGAGCTATACTTACTCTCTGGTGGGGGGACTCTCTGGACTTCGGCGACGGAAAATGACCCCGTAGGACAGTTTGGCGTATTGGAGTGCTTTGATTATCGCTGGTATGAAAGTCTAGACGTGCGCTTATATGGTTCCTTTGCTTTGGCAATGTTGTGGCCTAAATTAGATAAGGCGGTGTTAGAAGCTTTTGCTAGGGCAATTCCCACTAGAGACGATACACCCCGAAAGATAGGTTATAACCAGGCTACAGCAATTCGCAAAGCTGCAGGAGCAACCCCCCACGATCTAGGTGCGCCAAACGAACATCCTTGGGAAAAAACTAATTACACTAGCTATCAAGATTGCAATCTCTGGAAAGATTTATCTAGCGATTTTGTTTTACAGGTATATCGAGATTTTGTTTTTACTGGGTCTGAAGATACTGAGTTTTTATGGGAATGTTGGGAAGCAATCACTGCGACTCTAGCCTATTTGAAAGGGTTCGATCTCGATAATGATGGCATTCCTGAAAACTCTGGAGCGCCAGATCAAACATACGACGACTGGGAATTACGAGGTATTAGTGCTTATTGTGGCGGTTTGTGGATTGCTGCCTTAGAAGCAGCAGTGGCGATCGGCGAGATACTTATAAATAATCCCCCCGCAAATCCTAATTTACAACCCCTTGACTATCCGGAGTCAATAGAAGAGGCGATCGATACTTATAAAACATATCTACAACAAGCGCGACCTATTTATCAAGAAACACTCTGGAATGGAGAATATTATCGCCTCGATAGCGAAAGTGGTTCTGATGTAGTGATGGCAGATCAATTGTGCGGTCAATTTTACGCCCAATTATTAGGTTTACCCGATGTAGTCGATCGTCAATATGTATCCTCGACATTGAAAAAAATCTACGATGCTTGTTTTCTCAAGTTTCACGAGGGTAAATTTGGGGCAGTAAATGGAGTCAAACCTGACGGATCTCCAGAAAATCCAGATGCTACTCATCCTTTAGAAGTTTGGACGGGAATCAATTTCGGTCTAGCTGCTTTTATGTATCAAATGGACATGAAAAATGAAGCATTTAAGTTAGCAGAAGCAGTTGTCAAGCAAGTATATGAAAATGGGTTACAATTTCGCACTCCAGAAGCAATTACTGCAGAAGGAAAATTTAGGGCAAGTCATTACTTAAGGGCTATGGCTATTTGGGCTATTTATCGAGTAAAGTCTTAGTGAAGTACCTCTCCCATGACGAGCATGGAAGGAGTTTTAACCCTGTCCCTTAGATACTGTTAGTAAGCATCTGAGTTTCGAGAAGGATTTCAGAAATCTTTTGGCACGGCCAAATCTGATTAAGATTGAAACCGCTGAATAGAAAAAGGTTCGATCCTCAGAGAACTCTTGTTATTCAAAATCAACTCAGACATAATTCGCCCCACCACGGGTGAAAGTTGGAAGCCATGAGCAGAAAAACCGAAAGCGTGATAAACGTTGGGGTGTTTAGCACTGGAACCAATGACGGGAATGCGATCGGGCATAAATGCCTCCAAGCCAGCCCAAGTTCTGACAATACGCACTTCAGCCATCCTGGGGAATAGGGCCAGGACGGTTTGGCTGCTTTCACTTAGTTTTGTAAAATCAATTTCTGTAGTCTCTTTTTCCATGTCATGGTCGGCAAGATAACCCCCACCAATAAGCACCGTACCGTTCTGCATCTGCTTAAAAGATAACTTACGGGAAACTGCACCCACTACGGGATCGAGGAAATGGGGTAAACGCTCAGTAACCATCATCATGGGGGCCCCAATTTTTAGAGGGACTGGTTCATCTAAATAGGCACAAATTTGTCCGGCCCAAGCACCAGCACAATTGACCAGTATTGGTGCATCAAATTTAGCTTGATTTGTCACAACCCGCCAACAGTTGCCCAACCGCTCTAAACCAGTCACTTGGCAACCCGTTCGATACTTCACTCCCAGGGACTCAGCTTTAAGGCGAAAAGCCGTGAGAGCATGATAGGGACGGGCAAAGCCGTCGCCGGCTGTATAAAGCCCGCCGACGCAATGGGGTGCCAGAGCTGGAACCAGTTGGTAGAGGCGATCGCGATCGATGAGTTCTTCGCGATCGAAGCCCAGGGAACTTACTAGGGCAGCACGTTCCTCTAGCTTTTGTAAATCGGCTGCATTTTCCGCTACCCGCACCTGACCGCTCAGTTTAACATCGCAGTCACTGCCAACCAAGGAATAAATATCTTGCCACATTTGGGCGGCAACTACGGATAGGGGAATTTCCGCTAGATCGCGATTGAGACGACGCAAACCACCAGCATTAACTCCAGAAGCATGACGACCAGGGCTGTTTTTTTCCACGACAATTACCTTTTGTCCGCTCATAGCTAAATGTAGAGCCGTAGAAGTTCCCATCAAGCCGCCGCCGACGATCGCCACATCAGCCTTCATTCCTCTGCCCTCCCTAAGTTGGCTAGCTGGGCAATACTCAGGGGTCTTATTGGCGGACGAACCCGAAAAGTAGTATAGTCGGAGACTGGGCGCAGGTTTTCAGCGGCAACAATCTGAGCAACCGCTGGGGCACACTGCCTCCCCTGACAAGGTCCCATCCCACAGCGGAGATAAAATTTAACTCGATCGGGGTCGGCGTGTCCCTCTCGGACTGCTTGGCGAATTTGCCCTGCCGAAATTTCTTCGCAACGACATACTAAGGTTTTGTCGTCGGGGGGCACGAGTAGTGAATCCGGTAGGCGGTATAAAGCTTCTAGGAAGGGACGTACTCGTAAATCTTTTCCTATCCATTTAAGATCTTCCTGACCCTGGAGATCGCGCTGTTGGGTGTCGATCGTATGCAAACTCCGAGCTACTTCCAGGGCGGCTAAACGTCCGCTATGTTCTGCGCTGCGTGCGCCGCCAATACCCGCGCTATCACCTACTACAGCAATACCAGGCACATTAGTGTTACCCCACTTATCTACCTGGGGTCGCCAACACTGCTGACCGCGATCCCAAATATGATGGCAACCAGCGGATTTGGTCAGATTTATTCGAGGAATCACACCAAAATGCACTAAGAGACTGTTTGTGACGATCGTCTCGCGCCTACTGCTCCCCAAAGTATCCCAACCGTATTCCACCGCCTCAATCCGATCGTGGCCCTGAGCCTGCAACCCAGAAATCCCGTAGTAAATTGGCACTCCACCTTTATTTAAGTCCAAGGTGTATTTTAAACCACGGCTTATGTAATCACCGGCGACTAAAGCCTTAGGTAAATGGGGTGCGGCACGCCACAAGTTGCTTCTGGGGGAGAATTCCAGCACAGCTTTTACTGATACCCCAGCTCGGAGATATTGCCAAGCAACTAGCAATGGCAAAGGACCAGTTCCGGCGATTACCGTCCCATTGGCGGGAACAACCCCAGCGGTTTTTAACAATATTTGGGCTGCTCCCGCATACATTACCCCTGGCAATGTCCAGCCAAGAAAGGGTACTGGACGCTCCATTGCCCCACTGGCTACTATCACCCGCTCTGCTTGAATGATAGATGCCTGACCGTGCCGCAAAATGCCAATCTGGCGACGAGAATTTAAAGACCAAACATTTGTCTGGGGCCAATAATTAGCTTTACTAGCACTGAAGGCTTCTACCAAATCAGCACCGTGCTGGTAATCTGCACCCAGCAACGCTAATCTGTCATCGGGGGTATTGGAAATCCCACGGTAAATTTGCCCCCCAGGGGATGGCTGCTCGTCGAGGACCGTCACATCTAGACCCAAATTAGCAGCAGTGGTTGCAGCACAAAGTCCCCCAGGTCCGGCACCAATTATCACCAGCTGATATGAGTCACCCATCTTCTCCACCTACTCCTTGCTGGCGACGAATCTTCATGCCTTCTGCCACCTGCACCTGACAAGCTTGAATGTTGGGTAATCCGTCGATTTCCATCAGGCACTCAAAGCACACACCCATCATACATAAAGGTGCTCGAGGTGCTCCCGATATGGGACTGGTGCGAGTATAACCTAAGTTATGGACTAAAACTGTGGCTGCTACAGTTTCCCCCACCGGTACCTGAAAATCTTCGCCTTCAATATTGACGGTAACTGTATTGTTATTTAATTCGCTCGTGCGCTTAAACATTACTGTTTGGCTCCCCCTTACATTGGCCTAGAATCAAAGCTTCACTTTCGATTCCAGACTAGGATGCTCGAAAATCATACTCTGTTGCAGGTCTAGCTTTGTTCCCTTTTGCTTTTCACTGGCTCGATTGAACATAGCCATGGCGATCGCTACATCAACATATGCTAAGCCCACGGCGTTGAAATAGATTCGTTCTGTCTCCGATTCACGACCTGGCTTTTGACCAGAGATCAATTCGTGTAAATCAGCATGGATATTGCTAGCATTAATTAGCCCTTCTTTATACATCCTGCTTAAAGTCTGGGTGCGATGGATGACCGTTTCCCAATTGTCGCACACTATTTTATCTGCCTGTAATGCCACTTCAAACTCATCCTCCCAGCCACCCACATGACTGTAGAAGGTACCTGGTTTTACCCATTCAGCCTTAAGTAGGGGAGCCTGGGCGCTGGTGGCGGTTACCAGAATATCGGCATCCTCCATGGCTTTTTTAGCATCAGTATTAGTTGAAACAAACTCCAGATCTGGATACAGCCGTGAGAGTTCAGCAATAAATTGCTCCTCGTGCTTCGCAGAATGCTTGGCCGCTACTCGACATTGCTTGAGGCTGGGGCACACTGCTTTCATAGCAATTAGATGCATCTTCGCTTGTTCCCCCGCACCAATGAAACCAATTACTTCAGAATCCTGGCGGGCTAAGTGTTTGGCAGCAATACCGCCTATGGCTGCTACCCGCATATTCGATGCTAGAGTACCCTCCATGACACAGATGGGGAAACCTGTCTCAATTTCCGACAGGATAAAAATCGCGGATAAATTTTGCTGATCGTGCTGGATGGGATTCATCGGAAATACCGAAACCCATTTCACCCCGCACACCTTTTCATCTAAAAGAGTTGCCGGCAGACAGTTAATCCGTTCTTGGGTTGCCTGATTGAAAATCTGCACAATTTTCTCAGGAAAAATTACATGATGTCTCTCAAATTCCATCATGGCTTTTTCAGCAATGTCCATAACCAGGTGAATATCTAAACAGTCTGCATCAAGCAGGTCTTCCTGAGATAAATAAGTGAAGCTCAGATGGTGTTTATTACTCATGGATGAATTTTATTTCAACTAGAGTGACAATTCTTATTCTACTTTTAGTTATATTGTTACCTGTTTAACTACCTTTAGAAAATATCCTCATTCGGATTTGGTAATGTTTTTGTTTCGGACGAGACAGATGTTAGATTAAACAAG
Source organism: Prochloraceae cyanobacterium (assembly GCA_030065755.1). GTDB lineage: Bacteria > Cyanobacteriota > Cyanobacteriia > Cyanobacteriales > JASJDA01 > JASJDA01. The sequence goes on from JASJDA010000014.1 coordinate 12,856, forward strand.
CTTTGTTTGCTTCTTTTTCTTTTGTTTGCTTGGCTGTTGTATCTGCCAGAGAAGCTTTTTTTTCTTTGCTTCTATCATTAATTTAGCACTTTGGGTACCCTCGGACGTTACAAGAGGATTTTCAACGAAAAAATTAACATTAAAGTAAAGTTATTTCGCGATAATAAAATTAGACGAAATTAGTAGCTCAAATATTTCTTGTTTATCCTTAAAACCTTCTTTTATACCAAGCGCTCGAAGATTGTCATCCCAAGCATCAAAAATTAACAAAGCTTTATCTTCAAGAAATCCCTGGTTGGTGCGTCCTTACACTGAGGTCCCCTCAGCGCGGGCGCTCCGCAAAAATAAAATAATAATCTTACTCAAAAAAAAGCGCCCAGAAAAGGCGCTATCCCTATCACACACAGCAGATTAACCCTTATCTATTTCTAGTTACTAGAAGGTAAGGGTTTGAGTTAGATGAAAAGATATAGCTATCCCAAGTACGGTAAAACCTGAAAATACAAGCACGGAAAAAACCATTCTCAAAAAGTTAGAAGGCTCGGATTTTTTATTAATAATCTCATCTTTAATGTTAGTTTTAATTGCTTGAGTAGATTCGCTATTCATATTACTCTTACCTATTTATTTTTTAATCTCTTATTTTTTAGCTTAGTTAACAAAAGTAGCGAACTGGGGTCAAAAAAGTAGCGAACTTAAGACAAAAACATCTTAATATTTCTTCACTTTAGTTAAAAATAATTAATATTTTATTGAATATTTTCTGACATCCAGTTCAGATAAGACTCATATGAATTCCGTTTAATTAATCATACCTTCAACTAAACCTTTGGCGATCGCCATCCCATCTTCTGAAGAAGATGGAGTTACAAAAACCAGGCAATAATCAAAAGAATCTCTATTTAGTATCATTTTTTACTACCCAGTTACCAGTCCAGGTTGTATGAAAAAAGAATTATTCGCTCGATCTTCTATGGCTCCACTAAGCTGAGCAGCATCGGATTTAGTAGTAAGGGCAATTTTGCGATCGCGTATTGCTTCGCTTTTGACGAGATCGAGATTATTACCACCTGCATATTCCGCTCGACTTAAAATTGCGTCAGTTAAATTAGCGTCGTCCAAAAGTGCCTCAGATAAATTAGCTCCTCTCAAGTCTGCTCCTGTCAAGTCAACCCTGCGCAAATGTGCTTCAGATAAATTAGCACCTACTAGGTTTGTTCCTTTAAGAGAAGACCCGTCTAATCTTGCCTTCCTCAGATTAACTCGCTCTAAATTAGCGCCACTAAGATCGACTTCTTTCAAAAAAGTTTGACTCAGATTAGTACCGTTAAAAGAAGCTCCATATAATTTTGCACCACTCAGTCTTGCTTCGTATAAGTTAGCCCAGTCTAAGTTCACTTTACTCAAATTTGCCTCTCGCAGATTAATTTTTCTCAGATAGGCTCCGCTTAAATTAGCCCCAGACAAATTAGCTGCTCTAAGATTAGTATCAGACAAATTAGCTCCACTCAGTTTAGCCCTTGTTAACTCAGACTTCACCATAAAAGCACCAGCAAGATTGGCTTTAGTCAAATCTGTTTCTATCAATCTTCCTTCACTAATTTTGACAAAACTTAAATTAGCCCAGTTAAGAATTGCCCCACTCAAATTTGATTTTGTTAAAAAAGCTCTACTTAAATTAGCCCCCATTAAGTTAGCCCTCGTTAGATTAACTGAAATAAGGGTTACTCTACTTAAGTCTGCTCCTTTGAGATCCACTCCACTAAAATCTCTATATCCCTGTTCGTAAAGTCTTAGCAAATGGCTAACTTTCATATTTTTACGACTCCTCTAGTTAGCGCTTTTTCTTTATTCTTTTAATCTCGTTTCGTTTGGAATTGTACCTAAAATTTAGGAAGGTTTTATAATTTTGGTTGTCGGTTCCCGTCAATGTTAAAGATAGTTTATGTGACGTTTTATTTTGACAGTCTTTTTCTTTTTTTTGTCCTATTGTTTGGGGACAATAGGGTTGCTTGTTTTTAAACTGATAGATTTACTGTAGAGATCTGGTAGTCTTTATGTCTTCTCTTTTAGCTTCTAACAGTTATCTTGGATAGATTTATTTTAACCTAATTCAATTTGGTAAAAAATAATACAATATATCTTTATTAAGAAGAACGAACATTTTTAAAATAGCAGATCGTTATTTTAAAATCAACTGTTTTGTTAATTTTAATAATCTTATTGTTTCTTAACAGAATATATTTTGTAATAATAATTGGAACGAGTTGAAATAATTATATTTTCAGACAAATTTTCTCTATCTTCGCTAAAAAGACGGCCACTTTTGGTCGCGAGATAAATTTAAGCGTGAATATGCTTGCGGAGCGTCAGCGATCCCGCGTCGAACAGAAAATAGCAAAGTCGTGGGAAATGGGACTCAAGCTAGTTCCAGAGAAGATAAAGAATAAACTTGACCGTCAATTAACACTCTGGTAATGCCTTTAGCTTGGAGATAGATCGATGTTTTCTGAATCATCTGACCGTCAGGAACTTTAATCACTCGCTGAGAACGATGAGAAAAGCGCCTTGCTACTCGATGATTGTCAAAAACTGGCAGAGTTTCCTGTCCGACTTCTTCAACAGGTATATTTCCTAGGTCAGCAAATTCTTTGAGAGGTCGAGTAATTAGCTCCGAACTTCGATCGATAACCAAATAACAAGTTTGAGGAAAAGACGCCTCAGACAAAGGCATTATTTGAACTAAAGTGTTTTTAGTTGGGGTATGAGGATAATCTACTTCGCCTTCTGTTGCTTCCCAATCTTCTTCAGGATATTCTAAATCGTCTTCATCTTCTTCGATATCTTCTAGGTCTTCTCCTAGCATTTCCTGTAAAGTAATAACATTTACTTCATCAATCTCATCTTCTTCTTCATCTTCTTCAAAAGAGTCTTTCCGCTCTTTGAGAACAATTGGTTCTGGTGAAGGTCGAACTCGATCGCTCTTGCTCTTATTTATTACATTTTGTTGAGTTTTTAAAACAGGAGAAACAGGAGGAATTGGTGTTTCTACCTTTGAAGAAACATTTTCCTGCGGTACCTCTGACTCGATCGCTACGTCGGCTACCTGTTTGTGAGCGCGATTGGCAGAACGACTTTGACGCTTTTGTTTAATTAATTCGTCGTATTCTTCTTGTGACAAACTACTTTTTAGAAAACGACTAACCGTCGAGCTACTAACGCTATATCGAATTGCCAGAGTTGAGGTGGTTTCTTCTGGGTTGCGATATAGTTGAAGAATTTCTTGCTTGTCTCGATCGGTCAGTTTTCTGGGACTCATGCTAGCTTCACTACCCTAGTTGCGATTGCTGTAGGTGAATTTTAATATAAAACAGACACTCCATAAACCTATTCTTTGTTTCATGGGTGCGAGGGAATAACCTATAAAGTTTCTCGTTTATTTTGAGATTTATCTCTTATTTAAACTGACTTTTGGTTATCCTTTATATGTTATAGTTTTTTCCTAAATAATGCTAGATACTACAGGAAAGGAATTGAACTTTTATCTATATTCGTGTCAAAAGGGTAAACCTAGGAATCGGGATAACTTTGGTATAGCCAAAATATAAATTTAGTTAATTGTCAGAAATATTAAGACAAACTTAAACTGAGATTATTCCGCTCGAAATGAACTTTTGTTTTAGGTTTCTTCGATAAATAATCTTAAGGTTTAATTTTGAATTGAGAGATATAGATAGCGGCAAAAATTATATTTAATCGCTGCTGAGAATTTTGAACTGCTTATGCCTATTAAAAATACCAGACCAGCCTTATTAGTTCTAGCTGACGGAACATATTACAGAGGTCGGTCATTTGGAGCTGCGGGCACTACTCTTGGAGAAGTAGTGTTCAATACGGGGATGACTGGATATCAAGAAGTTCTGACCGATCCTAGCTACTGCGGTCAGATAGTCACCTTCACCTACCCAGAACTGGGGAATACTGGAGTGAACCCTGAAGATGAAGAATCAGATCGCCCGCAAATTCGAGGAGCGATCGCCCGAAATATTACTAATCGCCCTAGTAACTGGCGCGCCACTAAATCTCTTAGCGAGTATCTCAAAGAACACGATATCCCTGGAATTTACGGCATTGACACTCGCGCCCTCACGCGCAAAATTCGTTCTTCTGGGGCAATGAATGGGGCAATTTCTTCTGTTATTCTCGACCCAAAAGAGTTATTGCTAAAAGTACAGGCTGCGCCAAATATGGCGGGGTTAAATTTGGTCAATAAAGTCACAACCCAAGAAGTCTACCAATGGTCAGACCCAACAGATCCTCATTGGGAATTTGGCCCGAAACAAGAGGGTAACGAAGCCGAAAAATTAACAGTAGTGGCGATCGACTTTGGAATTAAACGCAATATATTGCGGCGTTTAGTAAGTTATGGCTGTCGGGTCGTCGTAGTTCCTGCTAATACATCCACAGCAGAAATTCTCAAACACGATCCCGACGGCATTTTTCTTTCCAACGGACCTGGCGATCCTGCCGCAGTCAGAGAAGGAATTGAAACCGCAAAAGCTCTATTAAAAGAAGGTAAACCTACCTTTGGCATCTGTATGGGACACCAGATTCTAAGTTTAGCCTTGGGGGCTGAAACCTTCAAGCTCAAATTTGGACATCGCGGCTTAAATCAACCAGCTGGACTAAAGGAAAAAGTAGAAATTACCAGCCAAAACCACGGGTTTGCAGTGGAAGAAGAATCTTTAAACGCTGAAAATGTAGAAATCACTCACTTCAACTTAAACGATCGCACTGTAGCCGGATTGCGCCACAAAACCTTGCCTATATTTTCCGTACAATACCATCCAGAAGCCAGTCCAGGCCCTCACGATGCTGACTATTTATTCGAGAATTTCGTCAAATCAATGCAAGAGAGACGATCGTGAAATCCACCCGATCCTAAGTCGTTAGAGTACAGCACGGAACCCCGATCCCCTATGGCACAGAGCATTTGAGCGATAAAAACTATGTAGAGTTTGACCAATTAGCTCTAAGGGTTCCAGAACGCGCTATACTATACGATTAATTTGATTAAACAAAAAGTTTAGGAGGAAGCCATTCCCGAGCAACTAAACCTGACGGTTAGCTTGAGAGGCACTCGTGAAGTCAGGGAAAACTACCAAATATTTCGTCTTATCGGTCAGTTAGATGCTTTTTCCGAGCCAAATCTTCGGAAAGTTATCAGTAACTGCATTGATTCTGGGCCAAAAAATGTGATTTTAGTTCTGGGCCAAATCGATTTTATCGATAGTTCTGGTTTGGGTGCCTTAGTGCAGCTATTTAAAAAGGCGAAAAATCTTGGTGGAAGTTTACAAATTGTCCCTAATGCCCGCGTGACTCAGACAGTTAAACTGGTTAATTTAGACAGATTTCTCTCTCTACAGCCTAATGTAGAGGCTGCATTAGAGAAATTAAAGGGTTAAGTAACATCCGTATTGGGTCTGCACTAAGCAAATAGCACCAGAATAGGATTGCTCCCTAAAATTCGGTACTAAGAAAAAGTTGAGCTGAGCTATCTGGTTTAATTTCCAGATAGCTTATTTTTTATCGTGGAGATATCTTAAGGAAGGCAAAACTAGTGAATCAAAAGGAGCGAGCGTCGCGATCGAAGGCATTAACCATAGCAGAAGTTAGATTTAAAGGGATCGATGGGGTGGGTGGTGAATTTATTCCTCAAATTCGGCAACTATCCCCAGCTTCTTTAGCCTATGTAGGAGATGCCATTTACGAACTGTACGTGCGCACCTACTATTTATTACCTCCCAAACGGATTTCTGACTATCACGAACGAGTTGTAGCTCAAGTACGAGCAGAAACTCAAGCTGCTCATTTGAAATCCCTTCTGACTTATCTAGACGAATCAGAGCGAGAAATTGTACGGAAGGGACGTAACGCTGCCACAGGAGGTCGTCGAGGTCTCTCAAAAGCAATCTATCAACAAGCAACTAGCCTAGAAACACTCCTGGGATATCTCTACCTAAAAAATCCCGATCGTTTGAGCCAATTGTTGGAGAAATTAGAATTAGAACCAGATTAGAAGCAAAAAAAATTTATATGGCTCACAAAAAACGCCCCTCTAGTGCAACAAACCAGCCAAAACCGCAAAAATCCCCATTGACAAGGCAAAACAGACAAAAACTTCCCAGTCCTTCTCTAGAAGAAGAAAATAGGGATCTCATCTACGGTCGTCACTCTGTCTTAGGAGTACTAGGAAGCGATCGCCAACTCAATCGGGTTTGGATTACCTCTCAACTTAGATACGATTCTCGCTTTGATTCTCTCTTAGAAGCAGCAAAAGCTAGAGGGACAGTAATTGATGTTGTCGATCGAACTCGTCTCGATCGCATTACTAACCGAGCCAATCATCAGGGAGTAGCGGCAATTGTTGCTCCCTACGAATACTGGGATTTAACTGCTCTGATTGAATCGGCAAAAGCTACTACTGCTACTCCAGTAATTGTAATTGCTGATGGAATCCTCGACCCCCACAACCTAGGAGCAATTATTCGCACGACAGAAGCGTTTGGCGCTCAAGGTTTGGTTATCCCTCAAAGACGTGCTGCTGGAGTCACTTCCACTGTAATGAAAGTTGCTGCTGGAGCTTTAGAAAATTTACCTGTGGCTAGAGTCGTTAATCTCAATCGCTCCTTGGAGCAATTAAAAGAGGCTGGTTTTTGGATCTATGGCACTATTGCTGGAAAAGGTGAGCTATTACACACTATCGATTTCGATCGGGCGATAGGATTAGTGGTGGGTTCTGAAGGTAAAGGTTTAAGTCAGTTGACCCAACGCTGCTGCGACGTTTTAGCCACTATTCCCCTTTCGGGTAAGACACCGAGCCTTAATGCTTCGGTAGCTGCGGCGATCGCTCTCTACGAGGTTTATAGATGTCGAGCCAACGAACAAAGATAAAAAATTTATCTGTAAACTACCTCTTTCTTGAAGACAGATGAGGTAACATAAGCAGAAAAGATATAGTATAAAGAAAAGCAAAGAAAATTTAAGAATTCTAAAAAAAAGAGCTCTAAAGCTTACTTACTACGATTTAAACTGGTAGACAGAAAATTCATGAAAGAGATTCTCATTAAGATTCTTAACTTTTTAGGATTAGCATACTGGGTAGAAATCACTACCGACAAACCTAAATGCACTTATTATTTCGGTCCCTTTCTCGATCGAAAAGAAGCTGAAATAGCCCGAGAGGGATATATTGAGGATTTAAAAAATGAAGGAGCTAGAGGTATTACTATCGATCTCAAGCGCTTAAAGCCCGATATCCTAACAATTTCTCAAGAGTTTGACGATAAGACTTTGGTTACAACAATTGCTAGTTTCAGTCCCTAATGTTGTTTAAACCAGCGAACAGTTAACAGTTTCTATAAGAGGAAAGAAATTGGTCGAGTAAGGGTACAGTCCCCTTCTTAACTTGTGGCTGTTCCCTATTGCCTGTTCTCTGTTCCTTTTGAATTGAGATTGTCACGATCGCCTGTTAATATCAGCAAAGGCTGCGGGGATGTTAGCTTACTTGTTTTTTGTAGCAATTGTTGGGTTTGTTTTTGTATTTCTTGGTTAGTTAGTTCGCTTTTTTCTATACCTTCAGTTTTAGATCCCACTTCAGGTTCTGATGTTTTTTTACAACACAGTCGAAACTGAACTAGATTTTATTTGAGTATTATTTGAGGATTGATTTTACTGTTTTGCCTTAGGGTTAGTGTCAAAAGTGTTAGGTGGAAAAGGTCGAGCAGGAATCAAACTACTTGGGTATGGCTCGGACGAAGAAGGTTTGCTAATTTCTAGAACCGACGATCTAACCTTAGTAGGCTCAACTTCACTAGACTCAACCTGAGTAGTCGTGTCACGCTTTGGATCGACAGGGGCGAGAAGTTTACTCACACTTAGAGTCAAAACTAAGACAATTCCTGTAAATGCACTCATTCCTGTAATAAATGACAGCTTACTTCTTGTAGCAAGACCGTCACCATCTCTTTGAGTGGGAGGCAGTTTTTGAGGCATCCCCGAGCGAATAGTAGGACGATTATTGCCAAGCATTACTACCGAGCGATTGAGGCTGGCAGGATCTGGCAATAGAGCCATCCACTCGTCCATACTAGCAGGGCGATATCTTAATTCTATTTCCATTCCCCGCATTACCGCATCAGAAACCTTCTGACTCAATCGCGGTCTTATCTCTTTTGGGGCAGCTAAAGGCAGGCGATCGCGCAAGCTTGCGGCTGTGGGAATTTGAGCTGTTAGTAAAGTGTATAAAGTAGAAGCTACACCATAAACGTCTGTACCTGCAGTGCGTTTAGCTCTAGGAAGATACTGCTCAATGGGAGCGTAGCCTTCTGAAATCAAGTTAGTATGAGTCTGAGTGGCTCCTTGGGAGAACTCCCTGGCAATCCCGAAGTCAATTAATACTACTTGTTGCTTGTCTGGACGTAAAATAAGATTTTGTGGCTTGATATCTCTATGTAGTAAACCATTTTGATGGACGACTTTTAAGGCTTCTCCTACTTGTCGAATATATTTAATAGCAGTGGCTTCTGGTAAGGGACTGCTCGGTAAAACTACGGTATCTAAAGTTTGCCCAGGAATGTAGTCCATTACGATGAAAGGCAACCCACTTTCGTTGAAAAATTCGCGGAAGCTAACAATATTAGGATGAGAACACTTTAACAGTCTCCTTGATTCATCCAAAAATTGCTTTCTCAAATTGCCCATAATATTTTTTTGTGTTGAGGCTAATTTGAGAGTTTTGATTACTACTACCTCGTTACTAATAGTGTTAACGGCTTTGTAGGTGATCCCAAAACCACCCTGCCCTAGTTCCTGTTGGAGATGATACTTGCCGTTTTGTAAGGTTTTATTATTTAAGTATGTCATGGACTATTAAGTAGCTATATATAGTTGAGACAGGCTGTAGGGTGTTGAGAAAAAGCAGTTGCAAAGGAAGTTGACTTTTATTGCTCAAATAAACTCGTTCGTTAAAATTTCTCTACAATAAATATTACTCCATAATATAGATTAATAATTAGCTTATTTATTTTCAACTTCACGAAATTGAGAATTTCATTGCATCGGCGATCGAACAATGAGAATAGTTTGACTTACTTACTTTCTGTGACAAGATTGCTTATACCATACAATTTAACTCATTCTCTGAGGTTGTTGCTCACACACTCCCTTCTAGCTGCGATCGCGAGGCAACAACCCAACAGACAGCTCTCTAGTTGACATTTTACGCTCCCATTGGTACAAGAATTTGAAACAAACTAAAAACTTGATAGCCGATAAACGATCGAGCAGAGGAGATATCGAACCCATCCGATCTAGAGAGGAACACCAATAACATTAAGGTAGTCCTTTGAACTAATCTATATTAAGCATTTTTCTGATGTTGATCCCAGTAGGTTGTCCTATAAAAAAATATTATTTACTAAAATCTAGAAAATATAGACATTTTATGTTATTGACTTTGCTGTTACCTTTGGCGGCAATTTATACTTGGTTTGGCTACAGACAAATAAAAAGCTATTTCACACCACCAGAAGCAATTTTTGTTTTAGGAGGAGACGAACAACGAGAACGCTTTGCTGCTAATTTAGCAAAAAAGCACCCTGACATACCTATTTGGGTTTCTTCTGGGAGCCCCAAAGGATATGTAGAAAGAATATTTTTAAATAGGAAAATAAAACGCGATCGCTTATACTTAGACTATCAAGCAACTGATACAGTAACTAACTTTACTACCTTAGTAGATAAATTACAAAAAAGAGAAATCCATAGTGTTTATCTGATAACTTCAGAAAATCACATGATTCGATCGCGTATAATTGGCGAAATTGTTTTTGGAAGTCGAGGAATTCTTCTAAAACCTATATCTGTACCTACTAAAGCTCCAGCAGAACCAATGGACAAATCTTTTCGAGATGGAGCGAGATCTATTTTATGGCTAATAACAGGTTATACAGGAGCAACGGAGAAGAAATCTAACTTAGATTGTCCCTAAATATATTCTACTAACTACAATGATATGTCCTTACGAGAAGCGACGATCGTAATGGTAAATCCAGCGATCGCGTCAATTAAAGACATCAAACCCAACAGAAAAAAGGTAGAATTGGCAGCTATGCTTACAGTAACGAACTCGATCGCGAAACAAACAAACAATAAAGTAGACAGAGTGTGATTAATAACGGAAGTCACTCCAGTCCAAGTAGATCTTAAAATTTCCACATAAAGAATCGCCAGTCCTAACCCAAGTAATAAATCGCTTCCTGTAACTTCCCATGTAGCACCCGAAATCATGTTAAAACTGAGCAAGGAGGTTGTAAGTATTGCCACAGAACCCCAAAAAATAACTAAGTGGTAGACAACCAAAACCATTAGAAACAAAGGGATGGCGCTGAGTAATTTTGTCATTCCTAAAATCTTTTCTATCCAGACTAAAATTCATATTATGCGTCGTACTTGGGAGTTCTTTCAAACCGTATTGGGAATTATCTTACGTCATCCTGTTACTGGAGCGACAATTTTACCTATCTTACCTGACGGTAAAATTGTTTTAGTTAGGCGGCGAGATACTGGGAAGTGGAGTTTACCAGGAGGTGTAGTTGATTGGGGCGAAGATATTGCGACTACAGTACGTCGAGAACTAGCAGAAGAAACAGGATTGGAACTGCAATTGATTCGTCGTTTAGTAGGGGTATATTCGTCCCCCGATCGCGATCCGAGAATGCATTCAATTTCAGTTTTGGTTGAAGTAGAAGCTTTAGGAAATTTTAAAATTAAGGATACTCGAGAAGTACTTGAAGTTCGAGCATTTATCCCAGAAGAATTACCTCTGGGAAATCTCAGCCACGACCACGATCGACAACTTAAAGACTATTTCAATGGTTTGACAACTTTAGCTTAGATAGAGCGATCGACTCTTTTATTTTGAATAAGGATTGGCTAGCAACGAAGAAATCTAAATACACAAACGCTGATAAATATCGTCTAAGTGTCTCAAATGACGTTGCGGATCGAAACAGGCTTCAATTTCTTGAGTTGATAAAACTTTTGTCACTTGAGGATCTTGACGAATTAATTCGTGGAAATTTCCCTGCGATCGATTCCAAGCTTGATGAGCGCAAGATTGTACGATTTTATAGGCATCTTCCCGATTCATTCCTTTTTCTACTAAAGTCAGTAACACTCTCTGACTGAAAATCACCCCCCCATAAACATTCATATTCCGCTTCATGTTCTCTGGATACACCAGCAAATTTTTCACTAAGCCAGTAATTTCCTTTAGCATAAAGTGAGTTAAGATGCAAGTATCTGGAAGAATTACCCTTTCCACAGAACTGTGAGAGATGTCCCTTTCGTGCCAAAGAGCAACATTTTCTAAAGCAGCAACCGCGTGACCGCGAATAATTCTGGCTATTCCAGTCAAACGTTCGGAACGGATGGGGTTGCGCTTGTGCGGCATCGCTGAAGACCCTTTTTGTCCTTTAGAGAAGTATTCTTCTACCTCTAAGACATCAGTGCGCTGGAGGTTGCGAATTTCCACCGCAAAGCGTTCGATCGATGCTGCTAGTAAGGCTAACTGTTGAACGTATTCTGCGTGTCGATCGCGCGATATCACTTGAGTTGAGGCGGTATCTGGTTGCAATTGTAGTTTTTGAGTAGCGATCGCTTCTACTCGCGGATCGATATTGCCGTAGGTTCCTACTGCACCTGAAATTTTACCTACAGAAATATCTTTTCGCAAACGAACCAGGCGATCGCGGTTGCGCAATACTTCTGCTAACCATCCAGCTAATTTGAACCCAAAGGTTATTGGTTCTGCGTGTATGCCGTGCGATCGACCTACCATCACTGTATAGCGATGTTGTTGTGCTTGGTAGCGAATTGCTTGAATTAATTCTTCTAAACATTCTAAAATCAAATTCAGACTGGCCACCATCTGTAACGCTAAGGCAGTATCTAGTACGTCAGAACTAGTCAACCCCAGGTGAATATATCTACCAACATCTCCAACGTATTCGTTAACATTAGTCAGAAAAGCGATGACATCGTGGCGTACTTCGGCTTCTATTTCTAATACTCTTTCTGGGTCGAAATTAGCTTTTGCCTTAATTTCTTCAACTGCTTCGGTGGGGATATAACCTAATTCTGCTTGCGCCTCACAAACTGCGATTTCTACTTGTAGCCAAGTTTTGAGTTTATAGGTATCAGTCCACAGTTCGCCCATTTCTGGCAAAGTATAGCGCTCAATCACAGTTTACATGGCCCACGACAACGGTCATATTTTACAACTGTTAGTAGCACACTTAACTAATTTTCTCAATTCTGTTCAGAATTCGTATTGAGATGAACTACCGCGACTTACTTCGTTGAAGTCGCGGTTTCCGACGCTTCGACCCTAACCCTTGCCGAAATCCTCCGCAGTGTTTGATAACTTTGGGTTTTTCAGTAGAGGGGTCAGTTCCACGTTTGACGACGCTGGTTTCCCAACGCCCAGGAGAGAATCACTTCAGCAGCATTAACATCACGATCTGTTTCATAATTACATTTACTGCAAAAGTGAACTCTTTGAGATAATAGTTTTTTCTGGACATGACCCCATTTACTACAACGTTGTGAGGGTTTGAGTTTAGTGCTTGGGGCTTCAAGAAAAAAACCACCAGCTTCATTAACTTTATACTTAATAGCTGATAGCAACATTCCCATTCCTACATCAAGAATATTGCGATTTAGTCCAGTTTTTTGTCTTTTTCTCTTGCTGCCCTTCTTAGCTTTACGGGTCATGTTTTTAACATTGAGTTTTTCCGTACTGGAGTTTAGACTAACTCCCAGTCCGATCTGAGTCGTGAAATCGAACAGGTTAGCACCCAGAGGCGATTCGCCAACTAAATAGAAACTAAACGGCTTAGTTACTAAAGGTGGGGGCTCACGGAGCACTGCGGAGGCATCGCGGCAACTGCTTTTGAGTGCATCCGTTCGATCGATCTTACATCGAACTCGTCAGGCGGGCTTCGCCCTGAAGGCGGAAGCCTCGGTCAAAATCACTCCACTTCATTCTCATTAAGATTAGCCAATTGATAGTAGACTGAAATAGCAAAATTGGGAAAAAACTTGATTTATTAAGGATTACAGGCTCTTTTTCAGATCGAACTCAGGTATTCCTCCTGGCATTTAATGGGAATCGGTTGGACTTGCCAAATTTCTTGACAATATTCCCGAATGGCGCGATCGCTAGAAAACTTGCCCATCCGCGCCACATTGAGAATTGACATTTTCGTCCAATTATCTGGCTGCCGATAGGCAGCAGCGACTCGCTGGTGACAGTCAGCATAGGATTGGTAGTCGGCTAGGAGCAGATATTCATCATGATGCAGTAATTTATCGACAAGTGGCTGGAACAGGTGGGGAGTAGCGGGAGAAAAGGAGCCCGAGGCAATTTGAGACAGTACTTGTCGCAGAGCGGCATTACTCTGATAGTAATTCCAGGGATTGTATCCCTTTTTCTTGAGGGCAGAAACTTGCTCGACACTCAGACCAAAGAGGAAGAAGTTTTCTGCTCCTACTTCTTCCCGCAGTTCGATGTTGGCTCCATCCAAGGTGCCGATGGTCACAGCGCCATTGAGAGCAAATTTCATATTGCCAGTTCCCGAAGCTTCTTTGCCGGCGGTCGAGATTTGTTCGGAAAGCTCGGCGGCTGGATAGACTAGCTCTCCGAGGGACACCGAGAAATTGGGCAAGAAAACTATTTTTAATCCCTCGCCCACCTCGGGGTCGTTGTTAATTACCTCGGCCACAGCGTTGATTAACTTAATAATTAACTTGGCCATGTAGTATCCTGGTGCCGCCTTGCCGGCAAAAATGAAAGTCCGGGGCAAGCAATCAGAACTGGGATTCTTTTTCATCCGATTATACAGGGCAATAATATGCAGGAGGTTGAGCAGTTGGCGCTTGTACTCGTGGATGCGTTTGACTTGGATATCGAACAGAGAAGCGAGGTTGATTTCCAGCCCTTGTTGGTGGCGAATGTATTCAGCTAGTTCTCGCTTGTTGTCTTGCTTGACCTGGTGCCAGCGGGCCCGAAATTCCCCATCATCCACATAGGCTGACAGCTCCCCAAGAGCTGTCAGTTCTGTAATCCAGCCCTGACCAAGCTGGTCAGTAATCAGGCGGGCTAGGCGAGGATTGCTCAACAACAACCAGCGGCGTTGGCTGATTCCGTTCGTCTTATTGTTCAACTTCTGCGGCCACATCTGGGCGAAATCTCTGAGGGTCTTTGATTGCAGCAGTTGGGTATGTAGTGCTGCCACTCCATTAACCGAATGGCTGCCGACGCAGGCTAAGTGAGCCATGCGCACCTGTTTTTCGTCTCCTTCCTCAATTAAAGAGAGTCGAGACCAACGCTGTACATCACTGGGAAAGCGAATCCGCACCTCATCGAGAAAGCGGCGGTTGATTTCATAAATGATTTCCAGGTGCCTGGGAAGGAGGCGGCCAAACAAGCTGACTGGCCAGCGCTCTAGGGCTTCTGGCAGGAGAGTATGGTTGGTATAGGCGAAAGTCTTTTGAGTGATAGACCAGGAATGCTCCCAATCCAATTCCTGCTCGTCTACTAGCAGTCGCATCAACTCGGCAATAGCCACTGCTGGGTGGGTGTCATTGAGCTGAATCGCTACTTGAGCCGGAAACTGCTCAAAAGTGTTGTGGTTGCGGAGATACAGCCGGATGATGTCCTGCAAGGAACAAGAGACAAAAAAGTACTGCTGCTCCAGCCGAAGCCGCCGTCCTTGAGGGTTATTGTCATTGGGATAGAGAACCTTAGAAATATTTTCCGAGACAATTTTGTCCGCCACTGCTTGCAGGTAGTCTCCCCCATTAAAAACCTGGAGGTTGAACTCCTCGCTAGCTCGGGCACTCCAGAGCCGCAAGCTATTAATGGTGTTGCTCTGGTAACCCGGCACCAGAAGATCGTAAGGCAAACCGAACACGGTTCGTTGCGGAATCCAACGCACCCGATAGCACCCTTGCTCATCTGTATAGGCTTCGGTGTGACCGCCGAATTGGACTTGGACTTGATATTCGGGACGAGGCATTTCCCAAGGATTGCCCAACCGGAGCCATCTGTCTGGAGATTCCACTTGCCAGCCATCCGACAAGGTCTGGTCGAAGATCCCAAAATCGTAACGAATGCCGTAGCCGCGCGCCGGAATGTCTAGGGTAGCCAAAGAGTCCATGAAACAAGCAGCTAGCCGTCCCAGACCGCCATTACCTAGACCTGGTTCTGATTCCTGGGCCAGTAGCTCCTCCAACTCCAGTCCCAATTCACCCAGGAATTGGCGACTTTTTTCGTACAGACCCAAGTCGATCAGATTATTGCGTAGTTGACGCCCCATGAGAAATTCTAAAGATAGGTAGTAAACCATCTTGACATCTTGCTCTATGTGGGTTTTGGCTGTCTGAACTCGCCGTTGCACCAGTCGATCTCTGATCGTGTAGGCTAGAGCCATGTAGTAATCGTGAAGATGGGCTAGGGACTCATACTTCCCCTGACTGTAGAGCAGGTGACCGGCAAAAGCTCGTTTCAGGCTCCCTACGCTTAAGCCAGTGCGCTCGTCCTCTACCTGAATTTCTCGGGTCGGGGGACGATAAATCTCTTGTTTGAGGCGGACTAACATCTGTTCGCGACGCCTCTTGGCACTTTTGCCCATAATCAGTCCCGGCTTTCGAGCCCCTAATTAGTCTCTTTTTAACTACTTAATTGAGAGGTAACTAAGTAATTAAGAAGATAACTCGGATGGCTGATTTATTCTGTTAACTCGAATACAGAAAATACGGCATAGCCTTCTAGACGTCTCTAGTGGCTCTCCTGCTGGAGGGCGTCGATCTTGTCTCAGAGCTGATTCGTAAAGAAAATCTATAAATTGAACCATACCCTATATAACAATAAGTTATAAGCGAAGTGACAAAGGTTTAAATAAAAGGGGTTCCCTATAAAAATAGCAATCTAAGGACCCCTTCCACCCTGCACCCTGCTCCTCCGCTTAAAGAGGAAAAAATCAAAACTCTTAACCGAGCAGTATTGGCTCTCATCCCCCAGTTGCGTTCCTTACTGGGGGACTTCCCGCGCCCAGGTTAAAAAAAGCTGGTGACAAGATTCGAACTTGCGACCGGCTGATTACAAATCAGCTGCTCTACCACTGAGCTACACCAGCATTTAATTTTAGGATAGCAAATTTTTTTGCTCCCAATCTAATATATCAGGTTATTGGTTATTGGTAAAGCAACCAAATATAAGTATTGGAGTCTGCAAACTACGTGCGATCGCACTCGATCGAGAGACTTGTTTGAGCGATCGCGTGACAATAACCAATAATTTATGACATATTACTCTCGATCGCCCAACGTGCCAACTCCGTCCGATTCTTAAGACTGGTTTTATTGAGCATATTAGAAACGTGACTTTCAATAGTTCGCTGACTTACGTTAAGTTTTTCAGCTATGAGTTTATTAGCCATTCCTTTAGCCACTAACTGAACCACTTTGATCTCTGTTGGGGTCAACTCTACGTTTTTGGGTACTTTGATTTTGGGTTGAAGACTCGATCCTTTGCTACCCTGTGCAATCAAACGGTCTGCTTGTTTTAGGGAAGATTCTACTTGTGCTACTAACTCTTCTGGTTCAAAGGGTTTTACCATGTAAACATCAGCCCCTACGTTCAGACCCTTTACTCGGTCTTGACTTTGACCCTTGGCTGAGAGAAATAAAACGGGAACGCATTTGGTGCGCGAATCCTCTCTAATCTTTTGCACCAGAGTATAACCGTCCATTTCTGGCATCATCACGTCACAGATAATCATGTCAGGAATTTGATGTTGTAAAATCTCTAGTGCTTCCCGACCATTTTCAGCCGTCGTGACTTTGTAGCCTCGAAATTCCAAGTAATCCTTAACCAGCAAGATTAAGTTAGGATCGTCATCAATCAATAATAGTTGCTTGCTATCTTTGTGATAATTTTCTTTCATGCTTGACATTCTTTATCTCAGCCTTAGTTCACTTTTGTCGTGCTTGAGTCTCTCTCTTCTGTTTTCGATCGGGAGAAGCTAGTGGATTTGCTGATTTTCGGGTCTACTTTTATATTACCCTTTGTTGTCTGTTTTTGGCTCTACGGTAGAGCTATATTCTCTTATTATGGCTGTTTCTGGTAAATAATGTTCGTAGAAGGCGTAATCTTTGACAATTTTATTCCCTATTAAATGTTCTTGAATAATTCTTTCGATCGCTTCTGTGGTAACGTTATGGTACCAAACTCCATCGGGATAAACTACCATAATTGGGCCGCAAACACAAACTCGCAGACAGTTAGCTTTGGTTCGATAAACGCAGTGTGGGTGAGATTGTGTGGGTTTATCTAGTTCTAATTCTTTTAAACGTCGTTTTAGGTAGTTCCAAGATTCTAAGCTAGTTGCTTTTGAACAGCATTTTGGCTTAGTTTGGTCAGCACAAAGGAAAATGTGTCGCTGAATTTTATTGATTCCTAAGCTTTCTACGCTTTCTGCTAATGTATCTCTAGTAGCTGTTCGATTTGTGTTTTCTGCTTCTAAACTATTTTGATTTTCTGTAGTTTCTTCGGTCATTTTATTATTTTGTAGTCCATATAGTTCATTTTATTTGATAAGTTTGGCGATCGCTCTTCGAGACCACCAACTACTTTTGATTGCGCCCAACAGAAGGTTATACTAAACTAATATTATGGCTGAAAATTCAACAATTTAAGCTAGTGCCTCTCTGTAAGTCGCTAATAATTGCTAGGGCAGATGAAATATTAAATAGTTTTTTAAGTTATTAACAATGCTAATAAATAAACTTAGATCGAGTAACACAATACATATTTGTATAATCGTAATGTTTGGTTTGATTGCAACTATTCCAGTAATGTCTTCTAGAATTTTATATGGGCATGATATACTGTATCATTTAGCATTTTCTAAATCTTTTTTAGAACAATTTTGGAATGGGGATTTGTATCCTCGATGGATGCTCCAAATGAATAATGGTTTTGGGAGTCCGTCTTTCTTTTTTTATCCTCCTATTCCCTATTATTTTACCAGTTTGTTTAATCCTTTTTTTTCTAACGATATATATGGTTGGAATCAGCTATGCGGAGCGTCTTCATTTTGCCTAATTGCTTCGGGATTTACCGCATACATTTGGCTCAAAGAAATTACTAATAAAACCTCGGCACTAATCGCTGCAATTGTTTATATGGCTTGGCCTTACCATTTAGTTGTCGATCTTTATCTACGTTTTGCTTTTGCAGAATATTGGTCTTTTGTTTGGATGCCTTTAATATTGTATTTTAGTGTCAAAATAATTAAAAATCCTAAAATGCAGTTTTTTTTAGGATTAGCATTCAGCTATGCATTGCTGGCAATGACTCATTTACCAACCTTTATTATTTTCTTTCCTATTCCTGTTGGTTACATATTATTATTTACATTAGATCGAACACAAAGAAAAAAGATATTACTTTATTCAGCTTTAGCGATAATACTTTCATTTTGTTTGTCAGCAATTTATTGGTTTCCAGCCCTTACTAGCCAAAAATACGTTAGTATCAACGCTTTATGGGATAACGATAGTAAGAAATTCTATAATACTTTTCTATTTGCATTAAAAAGTAAGACTCTAAATAAAACTTTTTGGCAAGATTTTTGGAAATATTTGGAAATTATAACAACGATCTCAGCAGGGGTTGGTTGCTGTGCTTTTCTGGCTACTAGAACTAATCAAAAAGCAACATTGAGACGGGAGAGTTATTATTGGTTTTTTATTGTCACGATCGTTGTATTTATGATGTTACCTTTAAGTGAATTGGTTTGGCATCTATTACCTATAGTGCAAAAAATTCAATTTCCTTGGCGTTTTAATACTCTGTTGACGGTTGCTATTGCTCCACTTTTAGCATTAGGTATATCTGAATTTAAAACACCTATTAAATTGACAAAAGACAAAATGGTATCAATTATAATTTTGCTGATAATAAGCTTACTATTATCCCTGATTGAATATTTACCATTTCAAAAAAAAATATACTTTTTTGGCAGTCATAATAGCGTGCTAACAATTACTACAGTCTTTTTGATAAGTCTGCTCGTCTTTCAATTGCAAAAAACAATTAGTAATTTTCAGAAAAAAATTTTAATAATTGGTCTTATCTTAACTACAAGCTTATTATTCAATAATATTATATATACGTCTAAAAAAATCCAAAGATTAAGCTATAGTAACGTCGTTCGAGTTCTAGAAATAAGGAAAGCTCCTCGAGAATATAGACCCAAATGGGTATCAAAAGAAGTATTTAATTATCTCCTGAAAGAACCCGTTACTAATGACCGGAAAGTAAGGACAAATTCAAAACAAGATCGAGTATTAATCAAACAGTGGCAACCTAGAAAGATTCTCGTACAAACTAATGCCGTTAATGATATCCAGTTAACCATCGCTCAATTTTATTATCAAGGATGGACTGCTAAAATTAAAGACCGACATCTAAGTCTTCCTGTTCAGCCTTCGTCCAAAGGTTTATTAAACATATCAGTACCCGCAGGCGATCGCGAAGTTTTAGTAATTTTAGAAGCAGGAATAGAAGAGCGTATAGGTCAAATAATCAGCGCGATCGCAGTTGCGATCTCTCTCTTATTGACAACGCAAATTAAATTCAGAAAGTTTCCCGAAAGTTGAGTTAGGTTTAGAAAATTAACTCAAAGAAAATCAACACACTACGTGATGCTGGCGCGCCGCCAAAGCTTTAATATCGTATTGTTGGAACCGGACGGTGAAGGTAGCCTAATGCTTGACCTGTCAAAAAAAGTATGCTCAGTCAACCAGATTTGATATGGTTAAGCGATCGCTTTGAGGATTATAACCAATTACAGTATTATCTATTTTCAGTTTAGTTTCCATACCTGTTCCCTCTAAAGTTGCCACAGGAGGAATTCCTTGCCCTACCATCATAACAATCCAAATATTAGTATTAGAGGCAGAAACTCGAACTTGTAAAGGGTCGCCACTCATAACCGTTACTGGATTTGGATGTATTATCCATCCTTTTAGATAACTATTATTCTGGCCGCGAAGCACAAAAATATTTAAATTATTCTCCCTGCCAACAGTAGAAATAATGCCCCCATCATTTTTTTCATCTCCTAAATTAAGCTGCCAAGTGTAATCGTGAGTTTCCTCATCCTTAATTCGATCTAGTGTAGTAATAATTGCTGTATCGGTATTTCGATCGAACTTAACCAATAAATGTCTTTGAACATTATCTAAACCGAGACTTGCATATTTTTCCCCGCCACCAATAATGGCATATCCGCCATCAGAGAAAGATGCAAACAATTTTTGTTGACCTGTGTTTTCTCGATCGCTAAGCTTGCCATCTACTAACAAACTGCTAGATAGGGCAGGTTTTTGTTCCTTTGCTGGACCGCCAATAAAACGACTCTGATATGCTAATAAACCCAATTGAAAAGCTTCCGAGCGATCCCAAGCATTTCCATGATGGTCGATATCCGCCATAATCGAAAGTAAAATATCATTTTCATCCTTCCAGCGATTGCGAAAAAAATAAGCACCTCTTTTTCGATCGTTAATGGCTGGGGGATATATGCCAGTGGGGTCAAAGGAAGGAGCACTTTCGGGATAATAAATTAGTGACCAAATCGTAGCACCTCGACGATCGTCAAATTTTTCGCCAGCAGTACCTGGTGCGCGAATAC
This sequence comes from Prochloraceae cyanobacterium, assembly GCA_030065755.1. Classification (GTDB taxonomy): domain Bacteria; phylum Cyanobacteriota; class Cyanobacteriia; order Cyanobacteriales; family JASJDA01; genus JASJDA01. The sequence goes on from JASJDA010000014.1 coordinate 33,684, forward strand.
CCATGTGACGATCGTAGAAATAACGATAAAAAGGCAACTGTCTGGGAGAAACTGAAGCTAATAGCAAACTTGCCCATCCTTCATCATTGATGCCAGAATGGGAGACTCCTGATTGAAGAAACTCGCGCTCTTTATTCTCGTTCATAAAGAAAGCTCCAGCATACATAATTAGTTTCCAGAAATCTAAATTCTGAAAATAGCTATCTAACTCAGTATCGCCAACACTACGAAGTGCATAAACGGCTGGGAGGAGAAAGATACCTGCATAACCTGTATAACCAATTCCTTCTTGAGATAATCCTAATTCTCCATAACCATTAGACAAATGAGTTTTCAGCCATTTCTTCAGCTGTCGGTATCTGTTGGTGCGGTTTTTTTCCCCATATATTGCTAACATCATCACTAGCTCTCCACCTCGGCAAACTGCTACCCAATTAGAAGCCATGAGTGGATTGCGTAAATTTGAGTGCTGATAAGTCAGCCAAGCATCAAGAGAAAGATTAATCTTTTCTTTAATATAAGCTCTTTGTTTTGGTGTCATACCGTGATAAGCCCAATCATAAACGAGAGCCATATTTCGACCTATAGTAGCTCTTGATAGTCCATATCCCTTGTCTGGAAGGCGATTGTCTGGATCTGGCTCGTTATAAATAGCTTCGATCGCTTCATAAGCAACTCGAGCATATTCTCTGTTATTAGTTAACAGATAAAGAAATGCTGCTTCTTTTGCTAAATAAGAACGAGCGTAATTCCAATTACCATCATTTGGCTTGCGATCGTACGCGCGCCAATCTTTTTGCTCGACACGGGATTTTAGAGCCGAGAATGCTTGTTGATGGTGAGATTGGGGTACTCGAATTGCCCATTGAATTTCGTTAATTCGCTCTTGATTGATAAATAAACGGGGATGATTTTCTTCTGCTTGCGCTGCTAATGGTGTCAAAATAATTAACCAACTCATTAAAATATGACTTAAGCAAGCAATATTGTTTTGCATCTAAGTGATTTGACGAGTATCGATCGAAACAGAGTAAACTTTTAAAAATTTGATAACTTCCTGCTTATTTTTATATTAAACTCAGTCAGACAAAGCTTTTTTCCTGATTATTAACTCGATCGCCACCATTACTTTATTCGCTTCGCTTGAAGTCAGAAATAGGAAGTCAGAAGTCATACCAATTCTTAAATTTTGGACTTCAAATCGGGGTTTAAAACCCCCACTATAATCTTTGATTTAGTGGTCTACAATTAGTGGCGAGTTTCAATCTCGCACTAATTGCTACTTCTGACTTCTGACTTCTGACTTCTGACTTCTGACTTCTGACTTCTTGAATCGCGATCGAATTCTATCATTTGCAATAGTTGTTCTTCATCGATCTGCTTAATTCCTAACTTTTGTGCCTTATATAATTTAGAACCTGGTTTATCTCCTATTAATAAATAATCAGTTTTAGCACTAATTGAACTAGCAACTTTTCCCCCAGCTTTTTCAATTAAATCTTTAGCTTCATTTCGTTTCAAGGTTGGTAAAGTTCCAGTGACAACAAAAGTTTTGCCAGATAAAGAAGATAAATCTTTAACTTCTGTTTTTTCTGCCTTAAATTGCAAACCTGCATCTTGCAAAGCCTTAACTAAAGTTAGATTTGCAGAAATTTTAAACCATTCAAAAACAGATTGAGCAATTTCCGTACCGATACCATAAACAGCTTCAAGAGATGCTGGGTCAGCTTGAGATAATTGCTCGATTGTAGAAAAGTTTTCGGTTAATAATTTAGCATTGACACTGCCAACGTAACGAATACCTAAACCGTATAATACTTTGTGATAAGGTCTGGTCTTAGAAGCTTCAATAGCATCAACTAATTTTTTAGCAGATTTATCTCCCATCCTTTCTAAAGATGCTATTTGTTCTACAGTTAAATCGTATAAATCTGCAATAGATCCGACCAAACCATTCTCTATTAAAAGAATGACAATTTTTTCTCCTAAGCCTCGAATATCTAAAGCGTCACGAGATGCCCAGTGTATCACACTCCCTCTTAAAATAGCAGGACAAGAACTATTGACGCAACGGGTAACAGCCTCTCCTTTTGTGCGGACCAAACTAGAACCACATTCGGGACACTGTGCAGGTATTTGGAAAGGTTGAGTATTGGGAGGACGTAATTCTGGCAAGACTCTGAGGACTTCGGGGATAATTTCTCCTGCTTTGCGGATAATTACCGTATCCCCAACGCGAATATCTAATTCAGCCACGCGATCGCTATTATGTAAAGTAGCTCGTTGTACTGTTGTTCCTGCTAAGCGAACTGGTTCCATAATAGCCATAGGGGTAACTGCCCCCGTACGTCCGACGTTAACTGTAATATCTTTAACTATAGTGGGGGCTTCTTCTGCTGGATATTTAAGAGCGATCGCCCAGCGAGGAAATTTCTGAGTAAATCCTAATCTTTCTTGTAAGCTGTAGCTATTTAATTTTACTACTACTCCATCTGTCATGTAGGGTAGGTCGTGGCGATCGATTTCCCAAGACTGAAAATATCGATCCACTTCTTCAATTGACTGACAAAGCTTTCTATTGGGGTTTACTAAAAATCCCATCTCTCTGAGTAACTCTAATGACTCCCATTGAGTAGACACGGATGCTTGGGAAATATGTAAAGTATAGGCGAAAAATTTTAACTGTCGTTTGTCTACGATTTTGGCATCTAATTGGCGTAAAGTCCCAGCAGCAGCATTGCGAGGGTTAGCAAAAAGTGCAACTCCAGTTTGTTTTCTTTCGTTGTTGATGCGATCGAATACTTCTATTGGTAAAAATGCTTCTCCCCTTACTTCTACTGTTGGTGGTGAGTTATCTAAATTGAGTCGTAAAGGAATAGTGCGAATAGTGCGCACATTTTGAGTAATATCCTCTCCAGTAATACCGTCTCCTCTGGTCGCACCGCGCACTAAGATACCACGTTCGTAGGTTAAAGCTATGGCAGATCCGTCTATTTTCAACTCGCAGACATATTCAAAATTGTTCGTATCTGATGCTAGACGGGACGCGCGATCGTTCCATTTAGCTAACTCTTCTAGATTAAAAGCATTTTCTAAACTGTAGAGAGGAATATTGTGTTTGACCGAAACAAACTCAGATGCTGGTTTATCTCCTACTCGCTGAGTGGGACTATCTGATGTTATTAATTCGGGATACTCGGTTTCTAATTCTTGCAGTTGGCGATACAAACGATCGTATACTGCGTCTTCCATAATGGGATTATCTTCTACGTAATAGGCATAATTAGCTTTTTGTAGTTGTTGGCGCAGTTGTTCTATTCTTTGTCTTATTTCCGACACTATAGCTTCTCCCGATCGTACTTATTCCATATATAGTATATAAGTACTGCTAAGTCGAGTATTACTCTAACTGAGGTGTTATTTGGATGAGATTTAAGGGAAATATACCAATGTAAGCCCTGAGATCGGTCAGTCGATCGATATTTTATGGATAGTCCCTCTCCCTCTCTAGTTTGGCGCGGTCAGTTATTAGGCTGGTTGTGTCTGGCTGTATTGGTAGTTTTCACTTGGTTTCCCAGAAGCTATTACGTCATGTTAGCCTGGCCATTGTTTCCTATTTGGCTGGTTGGGTTTTTGGTGCTGGGTTTGTGGGCAATTTGGATGTTGCGTCAATTTAAGTTGCCATTTAAACCTCTAGGATATGGGTTAGATTGGCCGATCGCACTAGGATCGATCGTTCTGATTTTATCGGCAGTTTTTGCAGAATTCAAGGAAGTAGCTTTTTGGAATGTCTCGATCGCTTTTTGCTATGTTATATTGCTCTACGTCCTGCGCAATTGGTTAGAAAAGGGTGGATTAACTTTACAGCGTCTCTGGATTGGGGTTTGTATTGTCGGTATTGTTAGCAGTCTAATTAGTATAGGTACTTGGCCGCTACAACTGCAAGCAGGTGGCGATCGAAATTATTTACCCATGGGACATCCTAATTTTGTAGCAGGATACGTGCTTCTAGTTTTGCCTTTGACTGTTTGTTTGGGTTTGTCTCGTAAGGGTTGGCAGCGAATTACCCTATTAGCTTCTAGTTCTATATTAGCGATCGTACTCTACACTACTGGATCGCGAGGAGGATATGTAGGTTTTCTGGTTGCCATACTGGTAGCAATAGGATTTTTTATTTTCCAAGAGAAAGGGAAACAGCGATGGTTGCGCATTGGGATTTGTAGCGTTTTGCTGTCTCTAATTTTAATTATTGCTCTCAACAACCCCAGAGTTCAGCAAATTGTTAAAGTTTCACCCACCGCTAATTCTCAACCAGTGGAATTGAAAATTGACGGTCAGACTGAGGATCGACTGTTTATGTTACAGACGACTAAAAATATTTTTTTAAAAAATCCTGTCTTTGGTGTTGGCGCTGGCAATATGTCGCGAGTTTACAACCTCTATCGTCCGCTGGAGGTGGGTTTGGGTGCTTCTGCTGTTCAACAGCTTCACAATACCTATGCTCAAGTTGTGGGGGAATTAGGATTAGTTGGTTTAAGTACTTTTTTCTTTTTAATTTTTTGTTTGTGTCGCTTGTGGTTTAGTTTATATCAAAAACTATCCGATCGCTGGTTGCTATATGGCATAGGATCTAGTTTCTTAGGCTATGGCGCATTAGCTTTTACTGATTATCAGCTAGAAAATATTGGCATTAGCAGCACTTTAGTTTTACTGGTGGTGTTTCTCGTTGGCTTAGCAGATGCTCATAAATTGTCTCAACCAGAATCTTTCAACTATTTCAGTCGCCGTTATCTAAGTTTAGGCGTTATTACAGTTGGAATATTTATGCTTTTACTCTGGATACCTGTAACTTCTGCAATAGCAATAAGTTCGACATCTGTTCGGAATTTACAAACAGGGAATATCGACAAAGCTTACGAAAAATCTTCTCTTGCAGCCAATTTAGTTACTTGGGATCCTATCTATAACCTTGTAGCGGGATTTCAGCTTTTGAGAGTGCGAGATCCTGTTGAGGATACTGACCTATTCAATGAATTAACTGAAATAGCTTTAAGCCATTTTCAAAAAGGCTTGGATGCTGCTCCTTACGACTCTGCATTTAATCAAAACTTAGGGATACTTTATCGGGGTGCTGGTAATAGCGATCGAGCTGCATTTTATTTTAGTCGCTCGATTCAATTATTACCTCGGAATAATCAATACACTTATTACTTACTCGGTCGAGAATACCTCAAACAACAAAAAATAGACAAAGCAATAGCAGCTTTTTCTTTACAAGGACTAATTTACCCTGAATTTCTAACATCAGATATATGGTCTCAGTCTCCCTTGTCCAGTCTCAAAGAACCTGTTTTACAAGCAACATTGAATCTTTTACAAGAACTATTAAATAAGTTATCCGTTGAAGATACTAATTACGATCGGATTTATGAAAAGCTAGTAGTTTTAAAGTGGTGGCATCAAAAACCATTAAAAAACTTGGAAATAAAGCGCCTGCGTCCTGTAGTTCGATCGCTACTTTTAGCAGAAACATCACCTCAGTCAGCTTTGAAAATTATTAATGATAATATCGATTCTTCAGGCGATCGGGATGCACTGTTATTACTTCGTGCTTGGATTAATCCACAGCAGTATTTAACAGCTTATTTGCAAACTAATTCTGCTGCTAGTCTCAACCCTACAGTTCAAAAACTACTCGAAGAAAATATTTACCAACAGAGAAACTTAAGAGATTGGTTATCTTCTCTCAAACAAAATTCAAATAATATAAATAGAAATGCTTTAATACTTACTTATAGAAATTTTCAATCTCCCCAGGCGGCAAAAATATTACTACCTCAAGAAGTGACGACTAATTTTGTAGTTCAATTGCTAAATTTATTTACACCTTTTCCTAGAGTTATAACTCCGCTCGATCGGTTAATTGATGAAGTGAAAACCGAAAAGCTAAATTTACCACATCCTAGTAAGAATGGCTTTAAAATTGATTAAAGGGCAATAGGAAATGGGGAACAGGGAACAGTGTAAGGTATTAGACTATTTATGCTGGCTCAAACTCTAGATGCAGTCGTTTATTTACCTGATTACCGATTACCGATTAACTGTTCCCTGTTCCCTGTTCCCTGTTCCCTATTCCAAAAAGTTTTCAAGTATCTTTTTCTGGCAAAATAACTTCCACTGTTCCTTCATCTGTAATATTAAATATCACACCTAAAGCTTTGAGGCGATCGAGTGCATAATCGCGAGTTTTGTCGTCTGAAGCGTTAGATAAAATCGACAGCCAAGCACCAATACTAGCGTGTTTAACATCGCGCTTTGTTGTTGCTAAAAAATGAGCTGTTCTACTAGCAACTTCTGCCATATAATTTCCAGTTTCATCTTCACGATATTTAGACCATTTTTCTGCCATTTCATAAGAGTGTCTGGCAGCTTTAAGATCTCCCATAAATAAAATTTCATCTACTCCTTTATAATTCCAAAGATAATTAGCATCTTGTTTTACTAAATAAGACTTTGGTGCAATATCAGGAGAAATTGAATCGATTACTTCTTGCATCAAAGCAACAGTTCGATCTGGTTTACCTGCAAACAAAGAGTTAGCTGTGGAGAGAACAAAATAGGCTTGGATAAATCGCGGATCTTGCTCTGCTATGGTTTCAAAATATTCAGTAGTTAAAGAATAACCTGTTTCTTCTCTAGCTGTTTCGTCACCGTAGTATTGAATAAAATTTAAAAATGTCCAGTCAGCAACCAGGTTTTTAAAGCCAAAAGATGGCATTTGTTTCTGGACATCGAGCATCACTTTAAGCTTTTTTTCTTCTTGAATGTAGTTATCTGTACTTAGATCGCTTTTGAGCTGCTGGTAATGCTGTTTCTGCAAAGAAATAACACTTGTTAGAGTAATTAAAAGTGTTAAAGAGCTGAATATGGTTGAGAAAGATATTTTATTTAGCATAGGAAATATCCCCTTTTAATCTTTTATTTTCCCTTACTTAATTGTTAGTCCATCGTTGGTACAAGGATCGTTGTAATTATTAGGCGCTTCAACAGTTGCATTAACATCTTTTGCTTGGCATATAACTATGTAGTAAATGCCAGAATCAAAATAGGTCGCAGCACTATAATTTCTCGTCCGATCTTTTTCTGGGTTTAGAGGTATCGCGTTTTGTTTCACTATGTTCAGACTTCCAGATGTTGATAGTGTTGGATCGGGAAAACTATAATACTTAGTATCTTCTAAGGTTATATATCCATTAAGAGCCTGTTGAGTGCTAGCAAACTTTTGTGTTTCAAAGTGATATGTCTCTTGGGCGCGAGATAAAACTCCAAGGTTATTTTTAGCTTCTGTTTCTCTAGATTTTCCTATCTGTTGAATTAAGTTTGGTAAGGCAACTGCAGCAAGAATACCAACAATGATTACTACAACTAGGAGTTCTATTAATGTAAAACCTTTCTGACTGCTTTTTTTCTTTTTGCTTAGTAAATAGAGGGAAAATTTCTCTAGCATGGATATAAGGATTGAAACAAATTTATTTTTAAAGTTGCTATAAAAATACCAGGCAAGTGAAGTTTGCCTGGTTATAATTTGAGCGATGATAAATTCTATTTCAGCTCGATACTGTTAGCAGCACAATCAATTGTACCAGTACCAACAGTGGGAGCGATTGCTGTGGTAGATTTCGCAACAGTTTGGCACAGAGCGGTATCATAGGCTCCTGAATCGAAAGCAACACCACCAGAATAAGCTCTAGTACCATTGTTTGCAGAATTAGCGTCTTCGCCTGTAACTGTAACGGAAGCTCCAGCATTAGCGGTGGATGCAAAGCTATAGTATTTTGGTTTGATTATTACACCGATAGCGTTGCTAGCAGTAGTCTCGGTATTACTTAAAGTTACAAAATTTTGAGCTTCGTAGTGGTAAGCTTGCTGAGCTCGGTTGATACTACCAACGCCATTTTTACCTTCTACTTCTCTACCTTTTCCTACTTGACCTAATAGGTTAGGTAGAGCAACTGCGGCTAGAATACCAACAATAATTACTACAACAAGTAGTTCAATTAGGGTAAAACCTTTGTCACCTTTTTTAGAGCGTAATTGTTGTAAAAGTTTAGCTAGAAATTGAGAGTTCATGATGTTTTTTTTGGGTAGGAGTTATCTGTTTTCTTCTAGATAAAACATACCCACTGTTTTCCAATTTAATATCATTTTGAGAAAAAAATTTTTCGTTGTTGAACGCTCATTTTTCAAGAGCTAGCTAGCTCACAATTTTTAGGTGAGATGAGGGGAGTGTGGGGAGTTAATTAAGTAAGCAATCTTTTTCTCTCTTCTCGTTGCTTCCTTATCGGAGACTCCCTCTTTGCTGTCGCTCCACTTTTCGACCATCTCATTTAACATTTTTCTATCTTCCCACACCTCCATACTCCCCTTACTATTGGATTATGTATTATACTAAAAAAAACGAAGTCGTTATGAGTTTGACATAAAGCCATGACTAAAGAAAGTGTAGAGAATGTTGTAATAATTGGATCTGGACCTGCTGGCTTTACTGCTGCTATCTATGCGGCGCGAGCGAACTTGAAACCCGTTATGTTTGAAGGCTTGCAAGCTGGAGGGGTTCCAGGGGGACAGCTAATGACTACTACAGAAGTAGAAAATTTCCCTGGTTTCCCAGATGGAATTACGGGCCCGCAGTTAATGGAAAATATGAAAGCACAAGCGGTACGCTGGGGGACTGAGTGCTATACAGAAGATGTAATTGAAGTCGATCTGAGTCAGCGTCCTTTTACTGTACGTTCTACCGACAGAGAATTTAAAGCTCACAGTATTATTATTGCTACGGGAGCGACGGCGAAACGCTTGGGACTACCTAGCGAAGAGAAATACTGGAGTAATGGAATTTCTGCTTGTGCCATTTGTGACGGTGCTGCGCCTATTTTTAAAGGTGTGGAACTAGCTGTAATTGGCGGTGGGGACTCCGCAGCAGAAGAGTCGGTCTATCTCACTAAATATGGTTCCCACGTTCACACGATCGTCCGTCGGGATGAGATGCGAGCTAGTAAAGCCTTGCAAGATCGGGTGTTGAATAACCCTAAAATTACCGTTCACTGGAATACAGACACAATTGACGTGTTTGGTAGCAATGGACGTATGGAGGGGTTGAAAATTCGCAATAATAAGACGGATGAAGCAAGCGAACTCAAAGTTAACGGATTATTTTACGCGATCGGTCACACTCCCAATACTTCTTTATTTAAAGGACAGCTAGAACTAGACGATGTTGGTTACATTAAAGTTAAACCAGGTACGGTAGAAACTAGCGTTGAAGGTGTCTATGCGGCTGGAGACGTTCAAGACCACGAATATCGTCAGGCTATAACTGCGGCTGGAACTGGTTGTATGGCGGCGCTGGTAGCGGAAAGGTGGCTTTCTGGTAATAATTTGATTACGGAATATCATCAGAAAAAGGGAGCAGAACAGCCTCACCAAGAAGCTAAAGAGGAAAAGCCTGTTGCTGCTGACACAGAAAAAACCTTTGAACTGGAGGATACTCGTCATGTAGGAGGATATGCTCTACGCAAACTATTCCACGACAGCGATCGCCTGTTGATGGTCAAATATGTTTCTCCTAGTTGTGGGCCTTGTCGAACTCTCAAACCGATTTTGAGTAAAGTAATAGATGAGTATGATGGCAAAATTCATTTTGTCGAAATTGACATCGAAGACGATCCAGAAATTGCTAAGCAAGCTGGAGTAATAGGAACTCCCACCATACAATTCTTCAAGGATAAGGAATTGGTTAAGGAACTCAAAGGCGTTAAGCAAAAAAGCGAGTTTCGTCAGGTGATTGATAGTTACTTGTAAAGAGGGAACAGGGAACAGAGGAGAGTGGGGGAGGGGGAGAGGGGGAGAGTGGGAGAGGGGGAGAAGATTAACTTAAGACCAACTAACCACTAACCACTAACCACCACCAACTATCGCCTCTTCATAACTCTTTCCAGCACTTTCCCAGGTATATTGTTGTTCGATGAGCGATCGAGCGTTAGTAGATAGTTGTTCTCGCAGTTGTGGGTCTTCAAATAAACGAGCGATCGCTTCTACGTATTCTTCTACTCGGTTGGCGCGTAAGGCTCGCAAAGGAACATTAGTACTGTCTGCTTCTATACCTTCTAAACCTCGATCGCTCCCTACTACTGGTACTCCAGTCGCCATAGCTTCTAGGGTTTTATTTTTAATACCGAAACCAGCGCGCATGGGTACGACGCAAACTGTAGCTTGATGTAGATATTCTGCCATTGAAGGGACTCTACCTGTTACTGTAATCCCAGGACGTTTTGCTAATGCTAATACTTCTGGTGCGGGTTTGGATCCTACTACGGTTAGGGTGGTATCGGGATATTTTTGCTGTAGGATTGGCAATACTTCTACAGCAAAAAAGCAAGCAGCATCAATATTAACTATATAATCCATTCCTCCAGTAATTATTATGCGGTGTCCTCCTGGATCTGTTTGGCGATTGGGGAAAGATTCTAAATCGACCCCGTTGGAAATTACATTTACTGGTAGATTGGGATTAAAACCGAGGATCTGCTCTTTGTCTTCAGGAGTCGTGACGACAACAGAGTTGAATTTGCTCAAGAAACCTCTTTCGTAGCGACGCAAAAGAGGAAGATAGAGGCGATCGCGCAATTGGTTTTGTGAAGTTCCTGTTTCTAGTTGGTTTTTACAAGTTTGATAAACGGAACTGTGGATATTTACTACCGTACGTAGTTGTTTTTTCCACTGGGGACGCACGTAAATTTCATTAACGCTATGTTCGCACGTAAGTGCTTCAAATCTTCCTGTCCCTACTGCTTCATCCACCCACTTCTGAATGTTTGCTGAGTAGATATACGAGACGTTAGGTGGGGTTCCCTCTACCCAAAACTGCCCAAAGCGCTTTATTTTACTTACTATGCCTCCCTGAGTGTCTGTAGGAGGGGGAAAAACCACTAGTTCCTCCACACATTCTCGTAATTGTTCAATTTCGGCTTCGGTAATATCTCGAACCCTTTGAGTAACTAAGGTAATTTTATGATTCTGGCTGAGATACTTAAGTAAATTAAAGGTTCTCACCTGCGTCCCCCCTCTAGTTGGAGGGTAGGGAAAGGTAGAGGATAGCATGAGAATTTTCATCGATTTACAGGATAGTGGTTAGTGGTTAGTGGGTTAATTTTTCCCCCTCTCCCTCTCTCCCCCTCTCCCCCTCCTCTAGCGATATTTTACCGAGCTTTTTTTGACTAAGTCTTTTAGTTGTTTTTGTTTTTGTTGCAGTTTTTTTTCTTTCTCGATTCGCTCTGTTTCTAATTGCTCGTAACTTTTTGCTTCTAGCTGGTATTCTTTTTCTATTTTTGCTCTTTGTTCGTCAAATTCCCTGTGTTTTTGCAGGCAAGAATAATGCCAAAATCCTACGGTTAAAAATCCTATACAGTTACTAGCAAGTGCTATTTTTTGCCAATCTATTCTTCTTTTAACCATAACTTTATTCTCCTGGAAAAGCTTGGCTCATGGTCATAAATTGAAGATTATTTTTGTCTAGATTGGTAATAATGTCTTCTAAAGCAAAAACTGTTTTGTCCATTGTGTCGTGCATGAGAACAATATCTTGTCCTTTCGACCTACTTACTTCTCTAATCATTGCCTTAACAGTAGTTCTGCCGCGCCAATCATTGGTATCAATTGTCCATAATGCTGTACTCATACCTAGCTGATGGGCAATTTTTAAAGTAGTTCTATCTTGTTCTCCGTATGGAGATCGAAACCAACGGGAAGTGTATTTATTCCCTAAGCATTTTTGGATCTCAGTTCGTGCTGTTTCCATTTGCTTTTTCTGAAAGCTAGCACTGCGTCCTTTAAGATATGCATGACTGTATGTATGATTGGCTATTTCATGTCCTTCTTTGAAGATGCGTTTCAAGATCTCGCACCCGTTTTTTGCGCTTCTACCAGTGACAAAAAAAGTAGCTTTGACATTATGTTTTTTGAGAATATCTAGGATTTTTGTTGTGGCGCTCGATGGCCCGTCATCGAATGTTAAAGCTACTGCCTTTTTGGGCATTTTAGCAACAAGATATTTGGCATTAACCAGGGTGATGTCGATCGGGTTAAGTTTTCTCTTTTCTATTTTTATTTTTTCTAATACTGCTTTGTATCTTTTGTCTAAAACTATTATTTGCTCTTGATTTTGGACTTGTAATTGTTTTAATTTGCCGATTTCTTGGTTTCTTTGGACAATTAATTCTTCCTTGTTAGTTAATTCATTGCTGGCATAAGTTACGTAGGTTAAAAAGAAAGTCCAAATTACCCCGCCAGTTATTAGTGCTTTTAAAAACCCAACTAGATCTAGATAAAAGAATAGGGATCTGCGTTTTTTTACAGGCTGAAACTGCGATCGAAAAATCATTAACCACTACCTCACAAATCAATACACTCTCCACACCTTAAGTGGTTTTACTTAAGGATTTTCACTGAAGCTTTGCTTCAGATTTTGATTTTTCTCTTTAATAAAGATTAAAAGCTATTAATATTCTTCTAGTCAACCCACAATACCACTGAAATTGTTCGTCTAGAAATAAATTATTTAAAGTAAATATAAGCAAAGAAAAATTAAGTATTTTAGCTTGCTTTCATTTCAATCTTGACAGTCAGTCTTTTTTGTAGTGATAAACTAAAATACCTTCATTTTTTCCGTCATAATAATCTATAGTTAAACGATCGCGATCGATTTTAAAGCTATAAGCAGCACTTAAAGCCTTTAAGTAATTACTTTCTTGTTGTAAAATTAGTCTCTCACAAGACATTCTAGTAGTGGCAAATCCAACAAATCTAATTGCATTTCCTTTTTGTCTGTAAGTACCATTGTATAAATTACAACTAGCGGTTCCAGTTATTTTCCCATTATTAAAAGAGGCAGTAATATTAGTGTTTGGCAGAACTTTTTGGTCATTTAATCTCTCAAGTTCCCAAGTAGTATTATTTAAAACGTTCATTTGGGTTCGATCGGGAAGACTTTCTAATGTTCTTAAGTCGTCTTTAGCTCTAGACAAGAGTTGGGTGCGACTGCAGGAATTGGTTCTTAATTGCGTGTTATTGCCAAAAGCATATACGAGATATGTTTCTCTGAGGTTAAAGTTAATTCCACAAGCGGCACTGTGTAATCCTGTAGCAATAGTAACTGTGTCGCCTAGTTCTCCTTTCCAGATTGTTTGTACTCTAAAATTAACTTCTATCTGAGATTCATTCTGCTCTTTACTAATGACTTGACCAGCAAAAACAGCCGTTGCTCTTTCTTTTTCTTCTAATGGTGGTAGGGGACGCATACAGCTACAAGCCAGTGCAACTCGATAATTGATTTTAAAAAATAACGCTACAAAAAACACTAAAACAATTGTTACTTCGATCGGACGATTAAATTTCATTTGTGATTTTTTTACCTGCACCAGATGGGAGACGAACAATTATAATACTACTTAGACTTATTGGCTGTGGTAATTGTTTCTTCCTGCCTCTGCTATAATTTTGAGTTAGAAGTGAAGCCAATCAACTGCGGCTATTTTGTGCGCTCGAAGCGTTGTTTAAGTTTTTTCCCTGTATCTCCACCAATAATTATTGACTCTAAACCTAAAAAAAATCTACTGTTCTAACTCTGTTGCTAAGTCTTTCCCTGCTTCTAAAATATCTTCAGATCCCTACATCTACTGGGGGATTTCACGATCGCTTGCTGCTGGGTCTGAGATCTTCTCAACCCTTCCACGAGTACGGACGTGGGGTTACAACCGACACTACTGCGTGGGGGAAGAGCCTTTTTTCGACACTTAAAGGTAATATATTTAAGAAAACAAAGAGTAAATGAACACTAACGAATTAAAATTTCTCCTCAAGTTGTTCGATTGTAGCGATCGTCGAGCATATCTGGCTAGTCCTATTTTCCGGAATTTCCCTGACAAAGAGATAATTTCTCAGAAATTAGCTGCTGATGGACTAATCGATTTTAGCCAAGAAATTTCTGCTGTTTTTATTGCACCACCAGGTTCGGCGTTGCTTAATCTTCCCATAGAAGAATTACCCATCTCGGACATAGAATTTAGAATCCTCGATAGAATCAATAGATACCCTGGAATCCAACCCAAGCAGATCCATATTAAAACCAAAGAAAAATTGCTTAAAACAGCAGAATTGCACGATATTTTACACAGTTTTCACTCGCGAGGTTTAATTTTCATTGAAACCGAACTGAAAAACCAAAAGGTTTTGGTATGGCTTACTGAAAGAGGATTGCAATGCGTAAAAAAATTGCAAAATTACTTCGAGTCTTTACGCAAAGAATCTGTAGAGGAAGTGGATGAGACTTCAACTTTTGTACCATCTCAAGTAGATCCTCCATCTACTGAAACTTCTAGTAAACTGACAGATGAAGAAATTTTGCAGGTAATTCGGGATTTAGACAAAGAACTAGGTACAGATAATTATTTGCCCATCTTTTATCTGCGGCAAAAGTTACAACCGCCACTTTCTAGAGAAGAATTAGATACAGTAATTTATCGCCTGCAACGCAGTGACAAAATTGAACTTAGTTCCTTACAAGAAGGAATGAACTATACAAAAGAGCAAATTGATGCTGCAATTAATCAAGGTATTGGTAGGCGATTATTTTTTATTATTCTCAATTAAAATCCTGCGGAAGTTAATTTTTGGAGTTGGGATAGATACACTATGGCATCCATCGAACAAATTATTCAACGAGAAATCAATCCTTTTGATACTGTAACTTTTCGTACTGGTAACTTTTGGCAGGAGCAACAAAATTCAAATTTAACTGTTGAATCGATACATCGACAGGAACTCGATCGAATTATACAAGTTCTCGATCGAGTAGGTTCTGACCATCAAACTCGTACTATTTTGCTTTGTGGTGAAAGAGGTTCGGGAAAAAGTTATTTATTAAGTCGTTTGAAAAAACTACTTAATTATAAAGCTTTTTTTGGTTATATTGGCCCTTGGGCCGATAGCGATCGCCTCTGGCGGCACGTACTCCGCTACACTGTTGATAGTTTGACCCACTCTCCCGAAAACGAGCAAGAATCTCAACTACTGCTGTGGCTGAAAAGTTTGTCTGCTTTGCGCGATCGCGCTACGGCTAAACAATTAGTGAGTGCGCGAGGACTTTTTATTCTCAACCTTAGAAGTACTTACCCCAGTGGTATTTATCAGCCTAAAGATTTTTTTAGCTCACTATACGCTCTCATTAATCCTCAATTAAATCCCCTCGCTTGTGACTGGTTGCGAGGAGAAGATATAGATGAAGAGGATTTAAAACTTTTGGCTGTAAAACGTCCCATTAACACTGAAGATGCAGCCCAAAATATTCTATCTAACTTTGGCAAAATTGCTACCGATACTAAACCAATTGTATTGTGTTTCGATCAACTTGATAAACTTGCTCTATCTCCTGATGGTCTTTCTGGTCTTCAACCATTATTTACGATTAATAGTACGATTCATAATGAAAAATTGAAAAATTTTTTGATTATTATTAGCTTGGTAACGGAAACTTGGCAAGAAAATAAAAAACATCTCATTCAAGCAGATCTAGATAGATTAGATCGACAAATTTTACTCAAGGATATCAATCTCATTCAAGCAGAAACTATTTGGGCTAAACGATTATTTCCTCTTCACGATCGAGCCATACCTCAACCAAAATCGGCAATTTATCCCTTAAATACTAAAACTTTAGAGGAAGAATTTCCTGGAGGAAAAACCAATCCAAGGGATACTCTTAAACTGGGAAGAAAACTGATCCAAGAATATAAAATAGGAATTAGTCGAGAAACCGAACCGAATAAAATAGAAATACCAATTGTTCGAGAAACTAAATCGATCGCGAATAAAATAACCAGGGAAATCGCTTCAGATAATATAGCTGCTTTTAAATTAATCTGGAAGCAAGAATTTACTAAAACTCAGCAGAAAGTAACTCAAATTAAAAAATTCTCCTCTCCAGGTTTAATTAAAATGTTGCAAGAAGCATTAAATGCTTTAGAAATACAAGGAGTAACATCCAATTTATTAACGAGTAGAAGCTACAAAAGTTACTCTTTAAGTTATCAGCGATCGCCTGAGGAAAAAGTAGGAATTGTCTGGACAGAAGATGCTAATATGGCCACTTTCTTCTACGTAATGCTCGCTTGTCAAAAAGCGATCGAGCGGAATTTGTGCCAAACTCTATATTTAATTCGCAGTGAAAAATTAGGCAACCCAAAAAACAAAGGATACAAACTTTATCAGCAAGTTTTTGTTAATTCTGACCACATTCACATTATACCAGAACTAAAATCTATTTATTATTTAGCTACTTATCACAGTTTAGTAAATGCTGTTTGTGCTGGAGAGTTAGTAGTAGGGGATACTCCTCCTAATATCAAACAATTAGAATCTTTTATCCGCGATTCTCAAGTATTAAATGACTGTCCTCTAATACAGAAAATATTAAATTTAAAAGCTCCCATAAATAGAGAGCCAGTAAAAGAATTTTTATTGAATATAATTAAAACTCAGCAGGTGATGGGGCTGACTACTTTAATACAAACTGTTTGCAGTCACTTTTCTCAAATAAGTGAAACTAGAATTGAGCAACTAATTCAGGAACTTTCTCAAGAAAATATCATTAAAATTCTCAATGAAGGAATAGAAAAAGAAGCACAGTTAGTATTCTTGATTAAGTAAAATGTTTACAACTATGCTTAAGGGTTGTTGGCTGTTGGCTGTTGGCTGTTTGCTATTTGCTGTTTGTTTATAATTCTCTTCCTCTTCAGACATTATTAGCCCAATCTCTTGCCCAAGTCAGAGTTTTGCGAACTTCTACTGAGGTTGGTGCTTCGCAGTACAAGCGCAATACTGGTTCGGTACCGCTAAAGCGAATTAATAGCCAACTTCCATCGGCTAAGCGAAATTTATAACCGTCAACAGTAATGCAATCTACAATTGATTTACCTGCTATTTCTTGAGGTGTTTCTGTTTCTAAGCGATCGAGCAATCGCGATCGCACCTCCATACTAGCTAGGGGCAGGTCAATTCTGTCGTAGAAAGATTTAAAATTAGTTAAATCTTGCAATTGAGCGTATAAGGCGCTTAAATCCTGTTGGGATTCGACGATCGCTTCTAGGACGTAAAGTGCTGATAGTAAGGCATCTCGTTCGGGAATGTGGGTTCCGTAACCAATTCCTCCTGATTCTTCTCCACCTATTAGTACCTCTGCTGCTAGCATCCGATCGGCGATATATTTATATCCGATCGGGGTTTCATATAGAGCTAGATTGTATTGTTTGGCCAGGCGAGGTATGATATCGGAGCCGCTGACTGTTTTTACTACTTCTCCTTTCCATCCTCGACGTTTTGCCAGATGTTCTAACAAAATGGGGATTAAGATCTGGGAACTGAGAAAATTTCCTTGACCGTCTACAGCAGCGATGCGATCGCTATCTCCGTCAAACACCAATCCTACTCTAATGCTATCTTCTTGCTGGCGTTCTCCTTGTTTGATAATGCCGAACAATTCAGACAGGTAGCGAGGTAAAGGTTCGGGGGGGTTTCCACCAAATAGGGGATCGCGCTTGCTGTGAATTTCTTCGATTTCGGTCTCTAGCAGCCTGCTCAAACCGCTTGCAGCCGCACCATACATCACGTCTGCATATACGTACAGTTTTTTTGTAGCGATCGCACTCTGGATTTTCTCTACGTCCACTTTAGAGCGTAATTCGTGGCAATAACTGGGCCAAGGATCGAATAATTCTACAATTCCTGGCTTTTCCGCTTCTTGCTGAGGAGATCCTAACAAAGCTTCTATTTGCTTGGTTACTTCTGGAGAAACCGAACCTCCAAAGGCTCCTTTTACTTTCAATCCTAAATAGTATGCTGGGTTGTGACTGGCTGTAATTACTATTGCTCCTAGAGCATTTTGCGTCTTAGCTGCCCAACTAAATGCAGGTGTGGGGGCGTAACTTTTAGATAGGAGTACGTCAAATCCTGCTTTTGCTGATGCTTCTGCTGCTGTTTTGGCAAACTCTTCTGCCATAAACCTGCGATCGTAGCCGACAATTATGCGGCGAGTGTCTCGATCTTTTCCATAATTTTCAGCTAATACTTGCGCTGCTAGGGGGGCTAGCATGGCCACGCGATCGAAGGTAAAATCGGCTGCAATTACACCTCGCCAGCCATCTGTACCAAATTTTATGGGTTTTGTGCTAACTGGCATAAAACTATTAATAGTAATTAATGTTTGAACCCAGTCGCTTGAATGCTTGTTAACTGGATCCTCGATCGCTTTATCTTACCACAATAATGAAGTAAAATTTCAAATAAAATCAATTGCCTTTGAGCCCTCAGGACGAGGAAGAGCTGGTTAAAATACTCTGCCAATTTGTCTTTTTTTTTGCTAATTGGGAGGTGTTTGAACCTCTTCACCATTAATTGGTGCTATTGCCTCTTCCCCAGTAGCTAAGTTTTTCAGTTCGGCAATTAATGGGGTTTCATCCTGCAGATGTACCAGAAAATCTTGTAACCTCATTCTTTGAATATAAGGCCATCCTCCAGTTTCATCTATTTCCTTAAGAAAATGATAAAGAGAATTGCGGGTATCTGGTAAAGATTCCTGAAACATCTCTTCTCGAATTGTTCGATGTAATAATTCAAGAGAGCGCAGCAATGATAACAAAGCGCGACTATCTCCTTCGTGTTTCTTTGCCAGATTCCAAATAGTAGAACTAATTTCTTCTAGTTGGGATTCCAGTTGGCGGCTTTTCAAATTTAAATCGCATTTCATTGATTTTAGTTAGAAAAATCCACATTATCATAACTTCTTTTGAAGATTAGTTCATAATTTATAAGTATTTCTTAAAAGAATTGGGAGGCGAGTCGATCGAAATAGTAACCCTCTTTTGTTATTTTGAGATTACACGACTTGGCTGCGAAAATAATGGAGACTCTCAGCTCTGTTGCTTAAACTCATTTTAGTTTATAGCAACAGACTGAGAGTCCCCACGCACAGAATGGAATTATTACCAATTGCTACTTCAATCTCGTCCAACTAACGAACAGTTCCTCTGAGAGCCTCAGCATCAATGGGTTTGAGAAGATACAAGCGTAAGAAATCTCCAGCAATGCCTGCAATTAAAGGAATTTTGCGCAGGAACTTCACGAATTTGGGAGCGTTACTTTGTTCGACTTCTTTGAGTTTTTGGTTGCGATCGGAGCAACGGTAGACCCGTTTGAAAAATTCTGGATGCTCTACGTCCAGAATTACTGGGAAAGCTCTAGCTGAAGTATTATTAGTTTCGCGGATAACTTGTTTGTCGAATTCGGTGGCATCGATTCCTAAAGAGTTGTAGAAATCGGTTCGTTCTTGAACGGTTAAAGTATGGGTAACAAAAACCGACAATAAAGAAAAACGCGCCCATAACTTACCGTGCCAAGTATCCCACATATGACGCTGGCTTCGCACTAAGGCAGTAAAAATATCTCCGTGACGATTTTCATCTTGACACCAATTATCGAAGAATGAGAACAGAGGATGAAACTTGTGTTCGGGATGTTTTTCTAGGTGACGGTAGGTGATGATGTAACGCCAGTAGCCAATTTTTTCCGAGAGATACACCGTATAAATAACCAACTCTGGTTTAAAGAAGGTGTAGGTGCGTTTTTTGGTCAAATAGCTCAAATCTAAGGAAATGCCAAAATCTGCCATCGCCTTGTTAATAAATCCTGCATGACGGGCTTCATCTCTCGCCATGTGATGAAACATTTCCGCTAACAAGGGACTGCGACCTTTAAGCTTGCGAGATAGCTCTTTGAATAACAGAAAGCCAGAAAATTCCGAAGTACAAGAACGCTCTAGAAAGTCAATAAAAGCCCTGCGAGTAGTTTCATCGACGTTTTCCCAAGTTCGGTTAAATTGCTCGTCGCGGACGAAGTGGTGGCGATTGTAGTCCGTTCGCATTTGTTCGAGCATCGCTTCTAGCTCTTCTTGCTGAGAGGATAAATCTAAATTAGCTACTGCATCGAAGTCTGTAGTGTAAAATCGAGGCGTGAGAAGTGTTTCTTTTACCGGAGCTTTGACACCTGGTCTGAGTTCTTCTATTCCTGGTTGGGGTGCGGTTGCTACCATGAATCTTCCTAAATTACGCTTTACATTTTAAGTTATCGGTATTTTGCTATTTTTACTAGCACTTGTTATTAAAGTTTTACACGGTCTTAAACGAGAATTTTGAAGTAGAAAGTTAAGTAAAAAATTGAAAACTTTTTTTGAGCTTTTTGTCGATAATCACTTTACTCTCTATACAGTGATTAAATGTGAAGAAGACTGATAAAAATTCGATTAGAACCCTTGGAATTGTACCTGCTAGGCTACTCTGCCATATTTTTTTTTGAATCAATGAGGTATTTAGATGAGCATTAATTTAGCCACAAAACTGCGTGAAGAAACAGCAAAAGCTCATACCAATGCGGAAAATAGCACCTTTATGAAATGTTTTCTTAAAGGAATTGTTAACGAAGAAATTTTCCGTAAGTTCACAGCTAACTTGTATTTTATTTACAGTGCCTTAGAAGAAGAGCTGCAGCGCCACAGCAACCATCCCGTAGTAGGAAAAATTTATTTTCCTGAAATAAATCGCAAAGAAAATTTAGAAAAAGATTTAGAATATTACTACGGTGAAAACTGGAAAGAGCAAATTGCGCCTACTCCAGAATGTCAGACTTTTGTCGATCGCATTCACGAAGTAGCAGCATCAGAAACACCTCTATTAGTCGCTCACGCTTACGTGCGTTATCTAGGCGATCTTTCTGGCGGTCAAGGATTGAAAACTATTGCTAAATCGGCAATGAATTTACCTGAAGGTAAAGGAACAAACTTTTATCAATTTGATGCTTTTAACAGCTTTGAAGAAATACAAGCATTCAAGGGTAAATATCGCCAAGCTTTAAATTCTTTACCAATAGATGAAGCTACAGCTCAAAAAATTACTGACGAAGCTGTCCGCGTTTTCGATCTAAATCGCAATGTTATGCACGGCTTAGAAGGGTTCATCACTTCAATAGTAGATCCGAGTGTTTTAGCTGAAATTAACTCTCAGGTAATTCCTGGCAGTACAGAAAGACCTCATCCCCATGCTGCACGAATGGTAGCTGCGGCTGAATAAGTAAAAAGTAGCAAAAATTAGTGCTGAGTAAAAAGTACTGGGTTCTGGGTCAATATAGGTACCTAAACTTATTAGTATTCAGAATTCAGTATTTAGAACTTAGCACTGAAAAATACATTTTTCCAGGTAACTAAAAACATGAAACTCGAACGACACAAAGTAAAATTTGATTCAGAGTTAATTAAAAAGTACGACAAACAAATTCCTCGCTACACTAGTTATCCCCCCGCAACTGAATTTACACCTAATTTTACAGAAACAGATTATAGAAAAGCGATCGCTAGAGGCAATACCAGACAATCTCCTCTTTCTCTTTATTTTCACATTCCCTTTTGCGAAGAACTTTGTTATTATTGCGGTTGCAATAAAATTGTTACTAAATTAAAAGACAAAGTAGTACCTACTTATCTAGATTATCTCTACAAAGAAATTGACAGTATTTCTCCTTTAATAGATAAAAAACGTAAAGTAAATCAACTTCATTTTGGTGGTGGAACTCCTAACTATTTAAACGCCCCAGAAATAGAAGATTTGTGGAACAAAATCCACCAACATTTTACTTTTGATAAAGAAGCAGAAATATCTTTAGAAGTTAACCCGCAATATCTAGATAAGAATTATATTCTTTTCTTGCGAAATCTCGGTTTCAATCGCATTAGCTTTGGGATTCAAGATTTCGATCCCAAAGTCCAAAAAGCAGTAAATCGCGTCCAACCAGAAGAAATGCTGTTTAATGTCATAAATTGGATGCGAGAAGCTGGATTTGAAAGCATTAATGTGGATTTGATTTACGGATTGCCTTATCAAACAGCAACAAGCTTTAGAGAAACAGTCCAAAAAACAATAAGGCTCAATCCCGATCGCATTGCTTTATTTAATTTTGCCTATTTACCTTCGATAATACCAGCACAAAAGAAATTACCCTCTGAAGCCTTACCACCAGCTTCAGAAAAACTCTCCATGTTCCAAATGACCATCGAGGAATTAGAAAAAGGAGGGTATTTATTTATTGGGATGGATCACTTTGCCAAACCCAATGACGAATTAGCGGTCGCTCAAGAAAACGGAGTATTGCACCGCAATTTCCAAGGATATACCACCAAACCAGAATCCGATTTGATTTCTTTTGGTTTGACATCAATTACCATGCTTCACGATGTCTACGTCCAAAATTATAAAGGACTAAAAGAATATTATCAGGCAATTGATGAAGGTAAATTCCCGATCAATATAGGATATGAATTAACTCCAACAGATATTCTACATCGGGAAGTAATTAAAGAATTGATGTGTAACTTTAGACTCAATAAGCGAACAATAGAAAGCAAATATAACATCGATTTCGATCGATACTTTGCTTCGGCGCTAGAACAGTTAAAGTCACAAGAAGAAGACGGATTGGTTACTCTTTTACCAGAGGCAATTGAAATTAACCCTAGTGGTAGATTATTGCTGAGAAATATTGCTTACGTTTTCGATACTCACACTCCCAGAAGAAAAGAGCAAAGATTTTCTCGATCGATTTAATTGTGTTAGTGGAGGCGTTCGATCGAACGTCTCTATTAAACTAAGCAAATTAAGTCAAACCAATGCAAATTGAAACATACGCCCCCGTCCATCTCGATGCTGTTATTCGTCTTTCCCTTCGGGCATGGACTCCAGTCTTTGATTCGATTCAGAAAGTGATGGATCTCGATGTCTATCGGGAATTCTATCCCGATTGGCGTGTCAGCCAGCAAAAGGCTGTCGAGGGTGTTTGTGCTGCCGAGGACACAAATGTATGGATTGCTATTGATGCTGGTACAACTGTGGGTTTTGTAGCCGTGAAACTAGACTCGGATAGTAGCATGGGTGAAATCTATATGGTTGCTGTCGATCCAGACTTTCAAGGTCGCGGCATTGGTACTGCTCTGATAGAATTTGCTCTAGATCGGATGAAAGATGCGGGGATGTCTGTTGCAATGGTTGAAACTGGAGCCGATCCAGGTCATGCACCAGCACGTCACACCTATGAAAAGGCTGGCTTCGGGCTGTTACCGATTGCCAGATACTTTAAGAAGCTCTAGATAGGTACCTTAAGTGGTTCATCTTGAGATCGAACTAAGGGTAAAGTAGAAGAGCATTAAGGTGACAACCGTTCCCTAATCCAGTTCCCATTTTCTGCTAATCTATAGCGCAGGCGATCGTGCAAGCGATTGGGACGACCTTGCCAAAATTCAAATTCAGAAGGAATTAATCTAAATCCCCCCCAATGAGGTGGACGGGGAATTTCCTTATCTGCGTATTTTTGCTCTAACTCCTCTAATTTGCTCTGTAGCACCTCGCGACTAGCAATAACCTCCGTTTGTTTTGATACCCAAGCACCTAGCTGGGAACCGCGAGGGCGAGTGCTAAAATAGGCATCTGACTCTGCTGAGGAGACCTTTTCCGCCTTACCTTCAACTCTGACTTGCCGTTCTAATTCTATCCAAAAAAAAACCAGTGCAGCTTGAGGATTTTCCAATAGGTGTTGTCCTTTAACACTTTCGTAATTAGTAAAGAAAACAAAACCGCGATCGTCTACATCTTTGAGCAGTACAATCCGAGCTGAAGGTTTTCCCTCCGAACTAATAGTAGCTAGGGTCATTGCGTTGGGTTCGGTTAAATTGGCATCTACTGCCTGTTGAAACCAAATTTTAAACTGATCTATAGGGGAGATAGCAGCATCGGCTTCGCTGAATCCAGCAAGAGTATAATTGCGGCGCAGATCGGCAATAGATAAGTTCATGAAAATACTTTGAAACGTGGAAACCGATATCATTATATGGAGTGCAGGTTTTTTGAGTGGAAACCTGCAAAACCTCCCATGTTTGCTACGTCCTTACGCTGAGGTTTTCCTCAGCGCGGGCGGTGCGCCTGCTGGGGTAATGTTTGCCTCGCCAAAGTTATCGGTCGGTACTATCCCAAAAGCACTGTTTTACCCCTCGTAAGACTGTTTAACTTTTGAGTTCTAGAGCTTGGAGCTGGCAAGCACTCCAAGGTAGGAACTTTAACACTTGCCGATAACGTAGTCCGCAATAGGACTGAGGCTGGTCAGCTAACTAAAGGTTTGAGGCTTGAAGCTCTGTAACTTTAGTGCGGGGTGCTGACTGCATTGTTACCTCAAGAGATTATCATATTAAATTGAGCTATAGAGGAGTCAGTCAATGCGAAGCCTTAATTTTTTAATTAATTTTCTGATTATTTTTGCTTTTTGTTTGGCTATAGCCTTATTTGCCATCGAGAATACGGGGTCAGCTTCAATACTACTTATTCCTGGATATCAAGTAGAAGCACCTCTGTCTGTAGAGCTAATTTTAGCAATGGGTATAGGAGCAATCTTAGCCTGGTTGTTTGGGATCTGGACGGGATTGCAAAATCAGTTAACTAATTTTCGACAAAGTCAGCGAATTAGAGCGAAAGATAAACAAATAAAAGAATTAGAAGAAAATATGGAAAAATTAAAAGAAGAAGCAGAAAAGCAACAACAATTATTACCAAGCTCTGACGAAACAACCTCCGCAGCATAAAAAAATTATTGCTCGATGACTACAACTCACGCTAGAGAAGCGATCGCTTATCTTATTGACCAAGCTCAACAGGGACATATTGACCCCTGGGACGTTCAAGTAATTGAGGTAATAGACCGTTTCTTGAGCGAAGTGGGTCTAATGGGCGGAAGTTTGGCAAACCAGCAAAAAACCGACTTACCAAAGTCAGGACAAGCTTTTTTATGGGCATCAATGCTGGTTTTGCTCAAAGCTGATACTTTGGAGAAACTAGAATCGATTGAGCAAGAGGAAGCAGAAATAGCAGATTCAGACGTTTTAGTTGAAGAAAACGAGCGAAGCTCTTTACCAAAACATCTAGAACGTCAACTCAAAAGGCGATCTTCTGCTCCTCCAATTCGCAGGCGAAAAGTTACACTACAAGAATTAATCGAACAAATAAAGAAAATTGCTTCTGAATTGGAGCAAGAAACTGATAGTTCTAGCTATCGGCGAATTCGTTCTACTTCTCGAAAAGAAGCTGTAAAGGCGATCGCTCAACTTGCTCACAACGAAAATCTTACTGAAGTAGCTACCCAACTAGAAAAGTTTCTCGCCTTCGATTTACCTAATTTAGCGCCAGGACAAACAGATATCGATCTAGAACGACTCTTACAATGGTGGACGGAGTTGAGTGGAACTTCCCAAAATCAAAACCAAGCCCACGATCGCAACCAGTCCCACGATCGAGTAGGGATTTTTTGGGCGCTACTGTTATTGTCTGCCCAATCAAAAGTAGAATTGTCCCAAGTAGAATTCTACCAAGACTTGAAAATTAAACCTCTTGAACGCACCACCAACTAAACTGGCGTTATGGTTGGGGATTCTTTCGCCATCAATAATGACGTTACCGAGTACACTAGCGTCCGTAGCAAACCGTAGAAACTTTTGTCTACGAGAACCTCAGTAAAAAGCCAATTAGAAATTATAATTGCTTTGGTAAATAGGTCGTGCCTCCAGATAGTAATCTTTTGCCGTACCAAGTTCCTTGTATTATACCAGTTTTGCGCTCAACATCTTTGTTCAAATCCAGAACTAGTATTTTTCAAGACACGCAAAAATCCGCTCGGCTCGTCTCGTCTCTATAAGTTTTCGATCGCTAATTAGAGACAATGGGACTGATATAAATAAAAATATGTAACAAAGGGTTGAGGAAAAAAGTACATGAAAGCCATGATTTTGGCGGCAGGAAAAGGAACTCGGGTTCGTCCCATTACATATACGATTCCTAAGCCATTAATTCCTATTCTAGAAAAGCCAGTGATGGAGTTCTTATTAGAACTATTACGCCAACACGGCTTTGACGAAATAATGGTTAATGTAAGTCATTTGGCTCAAGAGATAGAAAGCTATTTTAAAGACGGTCAAAGGTTTGGAGTTCGTATAGGTTATTCTTTTGAAGGTCGAATTGAAAAAGGAGAGTTGATCGGAGCAGCGATCGGCTCAGCAGGGGGAATTAAACGCATTCAAGAGTTTAACCCTTTCTTTGACGATACTTTTGTAGTTTTGTGTGGCGATGCTTTAATCGATCTCGATCTTACTGCTGCAGTGAAATGGCATAAAGAAAAAGGCGCGATCGCTACGATCGTCACTAAATCCGTACCGAAAGAAGACGTACCCAGTTACGGAGTTGTGGTAACAGACGAGGAAGGTCTAATTCAGTCTTTCCAAGAAAAGCCATCAGTTGAAGAAGCTAAGAGTACCAATATTAATACGGGAATCTATATTTTTGAGCCAGAAGTTATAAATTACATTCCCCCAAATCAAAAATACGATATTGGCGGCGAATTGTTTCCTAAGTTAGTAGAAATGGGAGCGCCTTTCTATGCTATTTCTATGGACTTTGAATGGGTTGATATTGGTAAAGTTCCAGACTACTGGCACGCTATTCGCGGCGTTTTACTCCAAGAAATAAAAAATGTACCAATTCCAGGAACCCAAGTTGCTCCTGGTATATATACTGGAGTAAATGTGGCAGTTAACTGGGATAAAGTAGATATCACTGGGCCTGTTTACATTGGTGCGATGACCCGTATTGAAGATGGGGCTAAAATTGTTGGTCCAACAATGATCGGACACAATTGTTGGGTTTGTAGCGGAGCAACAGTTGATAATAGTGTTATTTTTGAATACTCCCGTTTGGGTTCTGGTGCTTCCTTGATTGATAAATTAGTTTACGGACGCTATTGTATAGATAAAACAGGAGCGTCGATAGATCTCCAAGCGGCAGCTCTCGATTGGTTAATTACTGACAGACGCGAAGAAGAACTCAATCAAAGATCCGAAGAAGACGTTATTAGATCTGTATTGAAAGACAAACAAGACAGTTAGCTTAAAAGCGAAAAAGCCCCACGTCTGTACCTGTTAAGGTCAGCGTGGGATGAATTCGTGCGAGTTGACGACAGTCTTAAGTGAGCGATGTGAAACGAGTGAACTTAAGACATGGGACAGTTCTTCTTATTTTTATAGGGAACCCTTTTTGTTTTAACCGAGGTTCCTTCGCAAATAACCTATCGATAATGAGGGTTCCCTATAAAAATAAAAGATTTTCCTGGGAGGAAACGAGCAAACCAACTTAATCTTTTTTTTATCAAAAAATAAGTTATCG
>JASJDA010000203.1 GCA_030065755.1 Prochloraceae cyanobacterium
CGCTACATCAAACCAATCTTTGACTTGAGAGTGGAGAGTGGGATGGTTACTTTTAAGTGTCAATACATAGTCAGCTTTTTTGGCACGAATTAAACGAACAATCTCAGTCTGTGTTCCCATCGCATCGATTGTAATGATCGCACCTTTGATATCAATTAGCTCCAATAAAGCGGGAATAGCTGTTATTTCATTAGAATGATCTTCGACTTTAATCTGTCCTAATGTCAAACATTGTTTCGCCGCCCAAGCTGTTACTAAATGTAAAGCTTTTAGTCCTTGATTGCGGTCATAAGAACCTCTAAGACATTTGCCATCGATTGGGATAATTTCTTTTTCGAGTGTTGGAATTAGTTCTCCTACCCATTTGCTAAGACCGTTCTCAAGAGCTAATGGATCGATTCTCTCAAAAACCCTGCGAAATGTATCATCACTGGGGATTCCGTGAGGTAACTCTAAGAACTCCTCTAACCATTGCTGCTTACTTTGACCATAATTTTCAATGTCTTCCCAACCTTCAGCTCCAGCGATTACGGCTAAAATAGCAATAACTAAAATATCTATTAACAAGTGCTTCTTAGTTCTCTTAACTCTAGGATCTTTAACATCAGTAAAATAGCTCGATAAATTGGCTTGTATTTCGTCGATCGGGGTTAATTGTGGTCTTTTTACTCGTGATTTTTTCTTCTCTAATTTTACAGGTGCAAACCCTAAGCCCATCAATTTTTCCCCTAATAGTCTCAATTTACCGTAGTTTTCAGACTTTATTATAGGTTTTCTTGAAGTTCTCCCTTGAAGTTAGGTAATTTCCAGGAAATCACCATTACATGCATAAGTTACGGGTATGACGATGCGCTTGCGTATCGTCATACCCCCCCTCAAATACTAAACGGTTTAGTATTTGAGGGGGGAGGCTATGGCGATGTGCAAGCGCATCGCCATAGCCGCAACTACCGTTAAAAAGAATATATAAAGTAACTTTTGTCAAGTACATTTTATACCAAATTAGATGAGCTTACCCTGATTAATCACTACTGCTATTAAAGCCAGTCTCGCCTATAATAGCTTTTTAGCAGTAATAGGAACTGTAGCTAAAACTGTACTTTCTTTAATCGGTATCTTCGTAACTTTAAGAATATTAAACGGTCAATTCTTTAAAGATTTAGGTAATTTATTTAGGGTTACTAAAAGATTAGATGAAAATGCTAATATCCTGCAAATAATTAACAATAGAATTAAAAATAATACCTTAGTTCAAGCGCAAGGGCTAGGGGTTAGAGAAAAATTATTAATAGTCTTGCGAAATCTAACTGGTATTAGAGCAGTAGAAAAGATACAGTTAGACGAGCAAAACAAAGTAGTCAAAGTATTTAATAAAGGAATTGGCGCGCAAATAAGTGGGGTTAATAGTTTATCTACAGCTTTAGCCAATTTAGGCGATCGAGTTCTCCCAGGTTTAGGAGATAGGTATAAAAAGAGTATCGCCGAAATTACTAAAACTAGCTTAAAACCTCCTGAAATTGAGGGAGGGAAATTAGATTTTACTCCCGCATCTAAAGATGCAGAGCGAGAATTATCGGGTTTTAAAAAAGCTCGCATACTCGCTTCAACGAGTGCTAAAACTTTCGGGGAGAATTTAAAAAATAGTTTCGACAAGGCTAAAAACTCCTTAGTAGATTTTTTACAACCTAACGCTCGCTTTAATGAAATCTATCAGCGACAAATAGAAAATATAGAAGCCAATACCAGATCGCAGATTAGAAATAATATAGAGCGAGGCAAAACCAGAAGACTTACCGAGCAAGAAATAGCTCTACAAGCTAAAGCCAATAAAGCCACTAGAATCAGGACTGTTTTTACTACAGATTTAGCCCTTACTTATGAGAAACTAACGGGAAGAGTAAGCGGGTTCCTAGACAGACTCACAGATAGTAAATTTAGCAAGGCACTCGAAGACCAGAGAAAGGCGATTGAGGCTCAAAATGTACTCTCATTAGGTACTCCCCTGAGTGGAACTGGGACAGGGGTTTTAGCTACCAATACCGCCAAACTAACAGCAGCACAAAAGGCACAAGCAGCGACAGCAGCAATAGTTAGTATCGCTCAAGAAAATATCAGCAGAAAAACCAGCGTACTGAGTAGTGTTTATGCTCGTCAAGTCCAGCAGATTAAAACTTTGCAGGCAGAAAAGAATTATTTAGCGGGAATCAATAAAGTAGTTGGGGTTAGTTTCGACCAATTAACGAGTAGCGTTAGAGCCAACGCTATCGCTAATACTCAACTGAATGCCACCCAAAAAGCTCAAGCTGTTGCCAGTACTGCGGGAATCTTGGCAGCGCGAACGACGGCCGACGCGAGCCGAAAGTTGGAATTTGCTTACAAGCGAGAGTTAATCCAACTCAGACGACTGCAAGCCGCCAAAAAATTAGGCATTCCCATCGAGGAAGCCGCCACTAATGCCACGGTAAGGCAGACGGCAAGAACTCAAATCCAAGTAGGAGTGTTGGGTCAACTGCGATCGAGAATAGCTAGTTTAAATGTACTATTTCCTACCTTTGCCAAAGGAGTAACTTTAGTAGGTGGTGCATTAGGAGGAGTTTTAGGGGTAGTGAGATCTCTAATTGCTACGATCGCACCCATACTGATTTTAGCCACAGCGTTTAAAGCTTTTACTTTCATCACCGATTTAATGGAGGATGCCAAGCAGTTAGAAAAAGGCTTGGTAGAAGTGAGCGAATCTACTAGGGAAGTATTGGGAATTACTAGCGACTTAGGCAAAATAGACACTTACCAAAAGTTAGAAAAGGAAACTTTGCGGTGGGATAATGCCGTAGAAAAAGTTTGGAGCAAGATCCAAGATATTGGTTTCTTCCTAACCGAACCTCTAACTATCGCGTTCCAGACTAACAGTTTAGAAAATGCCTCAAAAATTATCGATCTGGTGGGAGAAGCTCAGCTAAGGAGTAGAAAAGCTACTCTCGATTTAAATCAAGCTTTTAGCGAAACTGGCAAGGCTGGCAAGATTTTACAGGGTAGTTTTAATGCTTCAAGCGAGGCTATTTCTCAATACGAAAAAATAGCTGGTGTTGCCCTACAAAAAGCTAGCGAGGATTTAGAGAAGAACAAACAGGCGATTGCCATTACTCAGAAAACTTTAGAAAACTTCCAGCGAGTTCGCGACGAACGCTTAGCTAAAGGTGGTCAAAAAGTCAAAGAACAAGAGAGTTTTAAGCTTCTAGAAAGTACCATTAAAGATTTAGAAATGACTCTTAAAATGGCTACTACAGAAGCAGATCGCTTGTCAGCTAGTATTAATTTAATTACCGAAGCTAATAAACAAAGAGCAATAATCCAGCAGCAATTAAACACTTCTAATATAGACGAGAATCAATCTACATTAGCTAATAAATTAGCCTTCGCCACTAAAAACGCCAACCAGGAACTAAATAAGCAATTAGGGCTTTTAAAGCTGGTTAGAGAAGATTTTAATAAGTTAGATCCGAAGAAAGATCTTAAAAAAGTAAATTCAGCAACCGAAAGTATAAAAGATTTAACTAATAAAATAGAAAAATCGGCATTAGCTCAAGTCTCCGCTATCCAAAAACGATTTGAAAATAACTTTATTACTGCCAAGCAAGCTAGAGAAGAAATCGAGGCCATTTTAGCAACGGGTTTTGATATTGACGACGAAACTAGAAGTACTCTAGAAAAACTTCTCAAACCCGAAACTTTACAGCAATTCTTAGATGCTCGCCGAGATTTAATTAAAGAAGAAGTAGAAAACAATAAAACTCTCTACGAGAAAGAAGCTCAACTATATCAACAATTACAAGAAAATAAATTAATTACTGCTGCTGAAGCCACTACAAAAATAGGGGCATTAAATATTAAATTAGCACAAGAAGATTTAAGGTTTATAGAAGAAAGTTTAAAGAAAGAGTCTATAACCGAACAGGAACGCGAGCGACTAAGATTTGAAAGACTGGCGAAACAAAAGCAAATATTAGACTTAGAATTAAAGCAGCGATTTAACTTTCTCAATCAAGCTTTAAGAGAAGAAGAAGACTTCTTTAAAAAGAGGTTGGATTTATTACAAACATACGCAAACAATCAGCTTACTAACTCGATTAGTAATCAAAAAAACCTAGAAAAACTTCAAGTCGAACAAGCTCGCAATACAGTCGAACAATTAAATAATCAATTCCAGGAATTAAAATTAACTCCTGAAATAAACCCTCAACAATTAGCTAAAGCCGAACAGGAACTATTAACAGCACGAGCTAAGTTTGAAGTATTGGAAGTCAAGATACAAGAAGAGCGAGGTAAGAGAGCTTTAAAGCAATTAGAAAACCGAGGTAAACTCGAATTATTACAACTTAAACTCTTAAACGATAAGACTTTAGAGTCTAGAGAAAGAATAGCAGCGAAGGAAATAGAAATAAGACGGGAAGTTTTATTACAGGAGGAAAGTTTATTAAAGCAAAGGTTAGAAACTGCTCGTAAATTTGGCGCGGATACTTCCGAGATAGAAGTACAATTACTAGAAAACCAGTTAGAGAGAATCGAACAAACTTCATCGACGATCTCCCAACAATTCGAGAGGGAAGCCAACAGGCTAAAAGCGATCGCCGATCGCTT
Source organism: Prochloraceae cyanobacterium (assembly GCA_030065755.1). GTDB lineage: Bacteria > Cyanobacteriota > Cyanobacteriia > Cyanobacteriales > JASJDA01 > JASJDA01. The sequence continues at coordinate 4,636 of JASJDA010000203.1, forward strand.
TGCCGCAGAAGCCGATATTAAACTGACTCAACAAGAACAGCTTAAATCTACCTTCGACCTACAGGTTAAAGCCTTAGAACAGCGAAATGCACTCTCTAGTCTATTCCAAAACTTCCAAATAAAATCCTTAGAAAGTGCTTCGAGACTTACTAAATCTAGAGTCGCTCAGATCGGCATAGAACGAGAACTATTAAAAGCCCAGGAAGCAGCCGCAGTAAGGCAAGCAGCCATCGAGCGAAAAAGATTTGAGCTGAAACAGCGCGAGAAAGATTTCGAGCTTGAAATCTTAGCCATTAAAACTAAAGCTGAAGCGGCTCAAAGTAAATCCGACTTAGCCAACGCGATCGCTAAACAAAAGCAATTAGAACTTAGTAAAACCGCTACAGCAGAAGAGAAAGAAGCGGCTTCCTTACAAGTAGAAGCAGCCAAGGAGAATTTAAAAGCTCAATTGCTGCAAACTCAACAGCTAGAGAGCAGGAGACAGCTTAGGGCAAACGAGCGAATAATTGAAAAACAGCAGCTAGAACAGCAATTACAAGCCCGCAGAGACTCCTTAGAAGAAAGAAGGGTATCTCTTACTAAAAGCACTGCTGATGATGCTAGATTAGCGAGGGAAAGAGTCAAGAGAGCGAGAAGTATTGTAACCCCTCAATTCGAGCGTACAGAAGAAAGAAAGCCAATTTCTATAAATATTGGCGGTAAAGAATTCACCTCTAAGGAAGCTGTAAAACTAGAGCGACCTCGCAAACCTGGCTTGAAGCAAGTAGAGATAGCCAGAAGAGAAGATTTAATTAATAAACCCCAGCTCAAAGAGAAAGAGCCGCTATCCATAACGATCGACGGCAAAAAGTTTGCATCTAGGGAGTCGATTAAACTCGAACCCACAAAACCAGACGAAAAAGTGACCTTTAAAAAGGCAAATTTGCCACAGTCGGCAATTAGCGAGATAGAGAATAGATTTAAAGGTTTGGAAGGACTGGTAAGGAATGCAGAGAAACGAGCCGAACAAAAGAATAATATTATTCCTATTCAAAAATTGCCAGAACCTCAAAGTCAGCCTCTTGCTAACTTCAATAAAAATATACTTACTTCCAATAATTCCATAATTAATTTTGACAAGTCTCTCAATCTGGCTTCTAAAGGATTCCAAGAATTATCAAAAAATATGGGGAATCTTTTTAAGAATACCGATTTTATGGACTTGGGTCAAAAGATGAAAGATTCCGAGATTAAAACTAAAGATGAAAAAGGAGTCAAAAACATTACTTTTAATCCTATAATTGAGATAAATATAAATCAGTCAGAAGGAGAAACCCCATTAGATCCAGAGGCGATCGGCGACGTAGTTTTAGATAGATTAAATTCTGTTGCAGATAAATTGTTGAGACAAGTCTAATGACTCATTATTTTAAAACTCCCGATTCTTTTAGAACGGTTAACTGCAAACAAGTTGCTGGAGAACGCGCTAGAAAAAAATGTCGCGAGTGGAATAGTTTGATAAAAAAGAGAAACAAGCTAAAAAGAGAAGGCAAATTAGAAGAAGCAAAAGAAGTAGAAAAGGAATTAATTGAATTTTGAATGACCGCTCGACTAATTAAAAAGATACAGCAGATACTAAAAAAAAGTTCGCCTCAGATCTACAAGGGAGTAGCGATCGCGGTTTCGGGGAATTTTGCCGATATATCGCTTCCTGATGGCAAACAAGTTAGAGCAGAGGCTTTAAATAAAATTAGTAGGAATCAAAATGTAGCTGTTATCTACGACGGCAATAATAATTATTATTGTTGGTTTCAGGGAAATAGCGATCGAGGAATTGTTAATAGAGAAATAATTGTAGAAACTAGAAAAAGACCAAGACCAAAACAAGAAAAGATAGATTTTGCCATTTTATACTCTCAACAAGTAGAAGAAATAACAGAATGTGTTAATCCTTATTGGAAGAAAGAGAATAATGAATGCATCAAAACTTGCGCTCTAGCTGATTTCACGAGTTTCTCTGAATGCGCAGACGATCTAGTAAACGATCCTGAATATATTGCTCAAAATACTACTTTTACCCCAAGAGACGTATTGGCTAGGACTCTTATAGGTAATAGTATAGTTAGATTTGATTTGATAAGTGACAATTATTCTTGCTCTAACCCGAGGTTTTCTGTTGTCTCTGCTAGTTCTGTAGATCAAATAAATAACGCTTTTCTCAACGCCATTGAAAAACACGGAGTAACTGTAGATCCTGACAATAGAGAAAGTACTTTACAAACTGGTTCTGTAGAATTAATTGAAGGGCAATTTAGGGACGTTGCTATAATTGGAAATAGCGCGGTCAATGCTAATGTATTAGATTCTAATTTTTTCAGAAGATATTTTACTACTAGAGCAGGGAATACTTTTCGAGGTCAAATTATTGAATCGTCACAACCAGAACCTATAGATCCAAACAACTCCAGGCAAGTAGCAAACGAATTTAGTCTTTTATTAGAAAGTAATCCTTGTTTAATTGCTTTTCCTATTTACGCACAAAGTAATCCTTTTGATTCTTCGGGCTATAGAAGATCTATAGCATCTGAAACCTCAGAACTAACTATAGAAACATTGGCAGTATGCACTTTAGATCCTATTAATAACGCTCCATCAGATCAGTTTTTTAGTTCTCGCTTATTAACTTTTAGGCTTACTGTAGAATGTCAATTCCTTTACTATCAAGAAGAGTATACCAGAAGTGGCGATAGTTCTTTTAGTCCACCCTGGGACGATGACCTAGATTATTTAAGAACTTGCCAAATACCTGGAACTGTTCCTTATCCTCAAGAACAGCCAGACGAGAATCAAGTCAGCAAAGAATACTATCTTAAATTTAACAAAATAGAAAATTCTATATTTTTAGGTCGATTTAGAGACGAAGAAGTTTTAAACTTTTATTTGAGCAGTGATAATGAATTCATTTATGTCATCTTTAAAGCAGGAAGACAGAATAAAGACGAGCAAGAAGAAGAGGATAAAGAGCGAGATTTACATGACAAATTATTCTTTTATAAGATTAGTCAAAAAGACGGTATTATGGTCGGGAAAAGTTCTACTTATCCAGAGGAATTAGACATAGATGAAGACGTAGCAGAAGAAGGAGAGCCAAGCGAAAAACTTTGGAACTTTAATTTTATAAAAGAATATTTTGTTTCTTTGGATGAACAAGAAGATTTGAGTCTTTTTAAAGACAATCCATGTTTGTTAGATTTTGTTAGCCAAACCCAGACAAACAATCAATTAGCAAAAGAAAACAAGGCTTTAGATTACGAACGCTTGGGCAATTTTATTATAGACAATCCTAGAAAGACAACATTTTACTCTTTAAATCTTGACCCAGAAAATATTAGGAAGATAATAACAGAAAAGCTCAGGACTAATATTTATAAAGAAAAACAAATTGTACAGGAAGATAAATGTAAAATTCAAAATAGAAAACGAGATAAAAATGTCTCTGTAAATTCTCTTCTCAACAGTCCAGAAGATCAAGAATCTATTACTATTTTACAAATAGTATTTTTTAACAAAAAATGACGACTTCTTTAAACGATCCAACAAGCGGACTAAACGCAATCCCAATTGAAAGTAACAAATGCGGATATCCCGCGCCCTATGTTGCTAAAGTACTTCCTAAAAAGATACAAGCTAACAGTTTGGGAGAGATTGAAATCGAGGGAAGCTTTTTTACTCCTGATATAGCTATTAAACCAACCGAAGGATTTGTGGTCAATTCAGTTAATTTTGTCAGCGATAATAAAATAACAGCTAATATTACCACTTTTGGAATAGGAACTTTAGACTTAACTCTAAACAACGGCAAAGAAACGATCGTCAGCAGCGCAATCTCTGTTGTCGATGCACCTTGGATCGATCTTAGGGAGAATGGCGAAATTCTTGCTGTGGGAACGGATCTAGTCGTTGGCAATGGTATCCAAGTCATTCGCAATGCTAGCGGCATGTATTTTCAAGGCGCTCGATTGTGGCGTAGTTCGGCAGCCTTCGAGAAATACAAGTTTGCTAGAGGCGATAGTAAAAGCATCGAGATTATTTTTAACAATGCTGGTGTCAGTTACATGGTTGGAGTCGGGAAAAATCCTAGAAATATTAGCAGCAGCGCGCAATATTATGAGGCTGAATTAGTTTTGTATTTTTCTGGCAACCGTTTCAATAGTTTGTTTGGCGATCGCTCCAGTTTTAGCTACCAGCGAACTTTAGCATCAGGGGGAGGATTAAAAGTTAAATTCACTGATGATGTTAAAGTCGGGTCTGAGTTTTTCTTGTATCAACTCGATTCTACCGACCCTAGCGACTGGGACGATGAAAGTAATCTAGTTGTATCTGACTCGATCACTTCTCAGTTTAGATTGGCAGGAGAAGAGATATTTCCGTTTATGATTCCCATCAACAATCCTAATAATTATATAACTGCTCTAAGAATTCTATGAACGACAAAACTTACAAAATTTATTTTTTCTTAAACTATGAAGTTTCTCCAGAAAAATATCTGGAACGACCGCGAAATATAGACTTGAAAAAAGACTTAACTATCCGACCAGTCAAGAAAGATACTATTGAACTAGGGGAGAGAACACTCACTGAATATTATGAAAAGTTTGAGAATGGTGAATATCTAAACCCCCTCCTTTGTATCGACCATAAATTTATTAGAGACACAAACGGTTTAGTTTTACAACGAGATACGATCGCTCGTTGGGTTTATGATGATGACAGTTTAGAAGAAGGATTGTCCACTACGAAATACTTTGTTACCGAGTCTGAAAAGTACGAGGAAATCAAACGTCGCAGATATAATATTGTTTATATAAATTTGATTCCTTTAGCAACAGAGTTAGGATTAGGAAACGAAGTTGTAGCCTTTTTTGAAGCTAATCAAACTTTAGTTAATACGTACATTGATGCTGGGTCTAATGCTTTATTAGCAGCAGTTGGGGCAATGACTGATGAATGGATCGATCGCACTCTCCCCACTGGTAACACTCCCAGACAAGCTTTACAATTGTATTTACAAATCGGAGCATTGACAATTTGAACAGTAAGTTTAAAATTTGCCTCCTCTAATCAACCATCCTAAAAATGCAGCAAAACCGCTAGAAATAACAATAATAGCTATTTGCTTCCAATTCTGTTGTTGTCCTAGCTGCTGAGAAAGATCGGGAAGTTTGTTGATCATTGGTTTCCAACCTTCCATTAATCCCTTGACTTCAACAACAGACTTCTCAGTCTCAACTTGCTGATTTCTTAAGGATTCAATCTTTTCTTCTACTTGAAGAAATCTTTTTTCTACTTTCTCTTCTATTTTGTCAAAGCGCTTATCTACTCGCTCGCTCAGATCTTGAATTAGCTGTTTAATTTCTTGGATTTCTGTATTAGTTGTATTGCTCATGATAATAGTAATTATAGCAATTAATTGCCTTCATACAAAAATTTCTAAATCTAAACTACCGCTACCACTCAACCATTCAAGCTGGATAAATCTAATTTTACCTAGAAAAGTAAACCCTTCATTGCAATTATTTTCAGAGGTATTTACAAGGTCAAATTGCCTATTTCCTACATCTAGGTTGACAAAATCGATACCGTTAACACTTGTCAAAAATTTGATGACGATCGGCGATACAGTTGGCACTACTTTAGTTTGAGCGTAAAGGTCAGTAGTATTTACAAAAACAATATCAGACAGTCCAGGTGATGCCATGCTTAATTTTAAAACTCGCTCGCTGTTAATATTGTTAATATCTAATACGTTGCCTCTAATATCTAAAATATTCATTTAATTTCGGGAAATTCTTGCTCTAATGGTCTTTTTTCCAAAAGTTTTGGCTCGACAAAATTAATGAGAGTTTCCCATTTTTCATCGCTATTCATTGTAAAAGGATCTAGTTGTAAAAAGCGCTCTGGCTTATTTTTAAAGAATCTATTTGCTTGATTTTCTAGTTTAGTTTTTTCTCTCAGCCAAACTTCGCGATTGAACTTTTCCTGAGCAAATATACCCTTTCTTATCCTCTTTATTTTATCTTGTTTTGGTGCTTTTTTAATTCTAAGATCGTGTTGCTCGAAGCTATCTATCCAATCTTTATCTTCGCGAGTGAGCAGCAAAAACTTTGCAGAAGGAAACTTTTTAGATAACTCTTTGTACTTGTCTGACAGTTCGACTCCTGCGATAACGTCGCAAGTTTCGATCGCTTTCTCTAAGTCGTCTGGATACTGTTGCGATCTTAAACCCAGCATTTTACAAGCAGCAGTAAAAGATCTCGACTGACATTTTCCTAGGGTGAGAATAAACAGTTTAGGCATCTAAAGGCACTGGATGAATTATCGCTTTGCTTCTATCTATTTTATCGGCTTGAAAGTCTGGGTAACAGGAAAATTCTTCAAAGTTATTAATTTTAATATTTAATTCTAATGCCACATCGTAAACGATCGCGTCTTGGCAACTAATATGAGTATTTTTAAAGTAATTTTTACTGCCTCTATAAGAATACTTCAAAGCTTGAAACTTTTTAGAAAAGAGCAATTTAGATTCTACCAGCTTTGTAACAGCATCTAAATTAAAACCTAGCGCACCACCTTGCAAAGATACCCTGTTATTATTTACCAGGTTGGAAAATATCCCCGATTGAGGAATTTCCTTGGCTATCTTTCTCAAAAATATTGTCTCTGGATCTATGCAAATTATGCGTTTAATTTCTGGGTTCTTTTGAGCTTCATTGAGCCCTATTTTTAAAAACCTGTAAGTCCAAGCCCCACCGTGGATTAAAGGCTTTAATCTCTGTTTGCAATAAATCTGTTTTATGGAGTGTCGGGAACTGGAAATTAAATCCATTTTAACCCTGCAATCCTCTTCTGGGGGAGCGTCCCACAGCAGCAATAAGGGAGAGTCGGGGTAATGGGTTCTCAAACTCTCGATCGGTCTAATCAGCTGTTTCGCGGTCTCCTCATAGCCATGAAAAATAAACAGAATCATTGCATTTTTTAGTTACGAGTATTGAATCCAGGGATCTGATTGCGATAGTAAGGCTTTGTACCTGTATTCCAGTGACACGCTACCATAGCCGCTAGTATCGGCAAAGATAAAGGTCGTTTGTCCGTTATATTGAGCTTGAAAGCCGAACAAATCGGCTTGCTGGTTGTTGAGATTAAATAAATCCCCCAAATTATCCAAGGTTACGAAAATTGTTACTTCGCTTCCTGTAAAAGCTTGCCAGTCCCCCAAGTTAGTTCCTGTTGACTTCCAGTAAGTAACGTAACTCAATTGAGCTTCAAAGTCTGCGGTATCTAAAATATTGCTTTCTACCACTTCTTCTATATAAATTTCCCCCACAGCACCAGGCTGGACATTAGCAGCAATGGGATCTTGAGTCCCTATGGCGCTCGTCGCTCCTCCTCCACCTCCCCCAGTACTACCCCCAACAGCTTTAACCCACCTACCCGCAGGTAAAGCAGTTAAATAGTTGTCTCCGTCTGCTGTTTCTGTAGAGGCTTTATCCAGGCAATACCAGACTTTTGGGTCTTCTACCACTAAAAAGGTGACTAAATCTGGATAGTCTGTGGTATTTTGTTGCTCTAACAATGCTCTCGTGCGTAGCGCACCTTTCCAATCGGGCATACATTAGTATTATTAAACTACTTCTAATATTGGCACAAAAATACTATTAAAGGTCGATTTTCTTTAGTTCTTTGCAATTATTATTCAATTTTTAACTCTCGATCGACTTCGACCAACTACCTCGATTCGTAAACATTCGCTCTTCTATCCCATTCCAAGTTTTTTGTGAGACTCGAACTGCTGCTTCTTTGCAATCTATCATTAGATTATTGGCATAGAAATAATTTTCAAGGCTTTTAAATTCTTCTAATGAGAAATTAATCATTTCTCTAGTGAGGTGAAAACCTTCTAGTATCGTCTGAATTATCTTGTTAGCAAAATCTAGATATGTTTCTGGTGTTTGATTTTTATCTGGACTTTCCTCTTTTAGCTTTTCTAATTTGCCAAGTAAGTCATTAAAGTTTATGTTTTTATAAACTTTTAAGTCTTTTATTTGTTGAACGTATTTGGCGGCGGCATTGGCGGCATTGGCTGCGGCATCGGCATTGGCTGCGGCATCGGCTCTGGCGGCTATGGCGGCTATGGCGGCTCTGGCGGCGGCATTGGCGGCATCGGCTCTGGCGACTATGGCGGCATTGGCTGCGGTTATGGCGGCATTGGCTGCGGCTATGCCGCCATTGGCTGCGGCTATGGCGGCGGCATTGGCGGCATTGGCATCGGCATTGGCTCTGGCGGCATCGGCTATGGCTGCTGCTATGGCGGCATTGGCGGCATCGGCTCTGGCGGCATCGGCATTGGCGGCATCGGCTCTGGCGGCATCGGCATTGGCTGCGGCTATGGCTGCTGCTATGGCGGCATAGGCGTAGCCAACAGCAAAAATACAAGCGATCGCCCTTTTACCAACAGGCTTAATATCGGTAGGGGAAGTATCTATTACTTGCTCTGCCCAAACTAGTAAACTCTGTAGCTTAGGTGTAGGAAGTATGTTTTTAAGCCCTGGTATTCTAGTTAGAAAGTTTAATATGTTGGCAAAAAAGGAATGCTTTCTATTAATGTAAGTTTGAATTTGTTCCTCCATTGCTAAAAGCAGATTGTCAGCTGGTTTTAACCCTGAAAGAATCAAAAATACTTCTCGCCAACGAGGATCGCAAAGATGGTTAGCAACTAATTCCTTGATTTCAATATCGTTATCAACAATATGCTTGGCTGTAAGAAATTCTTGTAGAGTTAAGTGAGAAAAGGAATAAACGTCATCTGCTCTGGCAAGTATTACTCCATGTTGTTCTTCAATGGCTCGGAGAACAGCTCTTCCATCAATAAATTTTTGATTGGATAACATCTCTCCTAAAATTTTTTCGATCTGCTGGGTTATTTCTCCCTGTTGAAAAAATAAATTATCTTCGACAAAATTATCATAAGCAATTTCCGCTAGCATAATCTCTTTGCACTTAGTATCCATTTCCTGGTATGGTTCGGAGCGCACAATTTCTCTAGAAGCATCCCACTCAGATAAAAGCGTCCACAAAGCTTCGTTATAAACAGTAGCCTTTTTGTTTGGGAACTCGCCACGTTTCTTGAATAAAATACAAATTAAAGTCAACAATAAAGGAGTTTTAGTTAGTTCTTTGGTCGCGTTATTATCCCCACTATTTAACCTTTCCCAACACTGTTGACCCCACTCTGGCTGAAAGTGAGACTCAAACCACTTACTAATAAAAGTTTCAATTTGTTCATCATCAAAATCTGCAATTACTACATCAGTAAACCGTCGAAAATTATCAAAGTTACGATAAGCAGCAATTCGACAAGAAACAATAAAGCGATTATTAGAATAGGGATCGACTAAATTCTTGATTTGAGTTGTCATCTCACTGAGGCGGGCGCTTGGGACTTCATCCAAACCATCTAAAATAATTAGTAACCTGCCTTTCTCTAAAAGCTTTTCAGTGCAATCTTGATATTCGGGCAAATTACACTTTTGAAACTCAGAGGCGATCGCCTTAACTAAATCAATTTTTTTCTCCGAACGAAAATTTCTCAGTTCTAGTAGAACAGGAACGCAAGTATGTTTATACTCTCCTTTTCCTTTACCCTTTAAAGCTTCTAGTCCTACTTTTCGCAGAAAAGTAGTTTTACCCGTTCCTGGATTTCCTAAAACCATTAAATACTTTTCTTTGTTGGCAACATCAAGTCCTAGAAGCTTTTCTTGGTCTTTGTTTTCTCTTTGACGAAATATTTCTTCTTGAGCATCTAAAGATTGATAACTACGAATCGTATCCGGCTGAAAATTAACTTTGGTATAAACAGAATCTAAACTGACAGGTTTACCCATGCCCAAAACTTTAAGAGTCCCGTGGCGATATGTGTAGTTTTCTACATACTTTCGAGAAATCCGAAATAGTAAATCTTGGGCAGCTTGAGACAGTTTACCTGTATTATCTACTAATTGACCACCTGTGTCACCTAAAAGTTTAATTCCAGCTTCCCCAGCCACTTTACCAATAGCTGTAGCTAAACCTTTAGTAGCAGCGTCAAGAATACCAGGATCGATTTTGCCGATTAATTCTTGAGCAATGGGAATAATTTCCATTCCTGTTATCAGTAGATTAAATTACTTTCTAAAATTATCTGCTTTTTTCGTCTTCCTGTCTTCTTTGTCCCAAAAATTCTTCTTCTAACGATCGCGATCGAGGCGCTACTTTAACAGCAAAATCCGAACCAAAGTTACTTTTCCTTGGTTCTTTGCAATTATTATTCAATTTTTAACTAGCTCTTTATCAGCAACCGTTATAGTTACTAGTTAAATCTGCTAGATC
>JASJDA010000204.1 GCA_030065755.1 Prochloraceae cyanobacterium
GGGAATAGGGAATAGGGAATAGGGAATAGGGAACAGAGGGATTTGAGCTTTTTTTATTAATAAAAACTATTTCTTATCTCTCTAGTTACTTTTGAGAAATGGTATAAGATTTTGCCGTCGCTCCACTGACAAAAGTGGCTACCTTAACCCATGAGGATTTCGGGGGATAGAGTGATGACGACCGAGAAAATGAACTTTTTGTATGGAAACTTGCTTTTGTCATCTCCTGCCTTTGAAAAGACAGGATTCTAAGCGGGCGCTGGGGATCTAAAGCATTTTGATTCTATTCTATGGGAAAATATCTTGACACTCGATCCCACTATGACGGGAGTATTTACTATGTATGTTGTCACTAACCGGAATTTACAACCAAATCAATCTCCTGAAAAACGTTTTGGCAAGAGATTTAATGAAGTCGATCCCAGCGAACTAAGATTAGCAGAAGTAGATAAAGTAAATGGTTCGTGGCAGTTGGAAATATTACCAGAGCAAGAGATTTACGAAGAGCGCGAGATGTTTGCTAGTGAAGCTGCCTTTCTCAAAATGCAGAAGCGAATGTGCGATAATTCGACCAACTGTCTTGTTTTTTGTCATGGTTTTAATACTAGTTTTGAAAGCGCTTTAGAAGCAGCTTTTAAAATACAAGAGGTTTACGAGGATTTAGAAGTAGTTTTATTTAGCTGGCCATCGGATGGAGATGGCCCTAGAAGCTATAGAAGTGATAAACGAGATGCTTCTCAGTCAGTTTATGCTCTCGATCGCTTTTTTGAGAAATTCGATCGCTATCTGAAAAAATATCGAGATAGACAATGTGGGCAAAAGATTAGCTTTGCAATGCACAGCATGGGAGCATACTTGTTCGAGCATTTACTTAAATCTTCTATTTATCAAGGAGAAACTCTATTATTCGATAACATCATTATCATGTCAGCAGATGTAAACAATCAAAATCATGTCGACTGGTTAGATCGCGTTAAGTTTCGGAATCGCTTATTGATTACGATTAACGAAGATGATTTTGCCTTGGCTTTTTCAGAGTTGAAAGGAGGTGACGAGCAAGAGGCTCGTTTAGGTAATACCGTTCGCAATCTTAATGCTCATAACGCGACTTATTTGAATTTCACTGATGCTGAATTTGTTCGCAATGCACACAATTATTTCTCTGAAGATGAACCCTTAAGAAATGCCAAGTTGAAAGAAATTTTTCAAACTGCATTTAGTGGTGGGAGAGCAGAGCAAGGGTTAAGTTTTGATTTAGGTACAGGAGCATATAGAGTCACATAACAAGCTATCTCAAGCAACTTCGCCGTATCCCTTAGAAGATTAAGATAAGACTGCTTTAATTTTAGTATAAGTCAGTCTTTATTGTCTTTATAAACAATGAAGCCTGAGTCTATCAAAATTACCATGTTTACAGTCACTCGACGATCGCTCGGGAGGAATCTATAACAATCTTGAACAGATTCTCAAATGGCAATCCGATAGAGCTAAAATCAATAACTTTAAGTTCCTATTTCAGTGGGAACCTCTCTCATTATAGAAGTACTCACAACAGCGATATCGGCTTGCTGTTGTCAGAGGAGTGCAACAGCATTATGGTTGATTTTTACGTTGAGGTAATAACCCAACCCAGCCACCTCTCCTAAATCCAAGCCGATATTAGAAAATTGACGCAATGATTTGCGCGAGCCCGAAGCCTTTTTTAAACATAAAATTACAGGAGTGAGCCCCTATTGTGGTTAGATGATTAAATTGTCTCTATTGTTAGATTAGTAGGCTGACATTTTTTAATTTTAACAGTTATATTTATCGCTTTTTCTTTAACCAAGTCTTCAATATAACCAGGCTGTTGTAATCGAGCTTCGTGATAACTATTGAATGGGCCAAAATAATAAATACATAAAGGAATAGTCGTATTTATTTCTATCCACCATTTCTGATGTTTTCGTTTCCAAATAGAGGAAATAAAAAACCTTAGTATTTGCCTAATTAACAGAACAAACATAGAATTTCACCCCAATAATTAGCAACGCAATTAATGTTACTTTTAATATATATTAATTAGATTTAATCTGATTATTTTGTATCTTTAATTACAGAAATTTATTTTGATTGCATTAATTGCATTGATTTAATGTAATTAATGCATATTTTCCGTTTTAACTTCAAGTTATAGTCAGTAGATCCCAAAACAGGCGCTCGGCCTGTAAATCAATTGTCAGTTGAATTTAGAATAGAATTATATTGTTCACTGCCTGTTCTATTCTGTTTATACAATTATAAAATATTCCCATTTTATTTTGACTCAATTGTTGCTTCGAAAATCGCCTTTCCACCGTCGCGGGAGCGAAGCGCTGCGAACCTTGCAGTTCGCTTTTTCACCGTCGCGCGCCGCGTAGCGGCTCCCGTAGGGAGCGCTTTTCTACCCGATACGATCGCCTAAGTATATTTGCAAAGAGCGTCTATTCCCTGTAACGATGCGTTGGAGGAAAAACTGCAAAAGTATAGTACGTTATGCTTTAACTTACTCCAACAGCAAAATGGAAGGCAGGTCATCATCGGCTAAACGCAGCAACTCATAGCCAATCCCAGCAGTACCCTGGAAGAAGCCAGGATTGAACACAGAATTGGGCAAGTTAGCAAACAGTTGATAAGCTCCTGTTTGTTTGGCTCTGGCAACGATATTGGTTGCTTGTTGCACAGCAACCTGACGCCAATCTGGACGAGAGAGTCGCTGGGCTCCAACCAACAGAACCTCTGCTCGACCTAAGTTACCACAGCACAGATGGTCGATCGCTTGTAATCCATGCTTCTGAGTAGTTTGCAGGGCAATTTCAATTTCACGCTTGATTTCGGGCGTCTCCACCATTCCTAAGCCACCTAAACGCCCCAAACCGATTCCGGCAGCACCGTGGCACCACTGAACCGAAAAGCCAGGATCCCTGCCTTGCAAACTACGAAGATCGAACCAGTTGGCATGTTTCTCTGAGAAGACACTACGTTCATATTTAATCCCTTCTAGAGCTGCTTGTAAGTAATTCTGCTCGCAGGTAGCACTGTAGAGTCGCAACAAGGCGTAAGCAATTCCGGCAGCACCGTGGGAGAAGCCAGCGAGCGGTCTTTTAGCAACTGTCTTCCAAGCTTTAGGCGCACCATATTCACTTACTTGCTGGTCGAGCAAATGTTGTCCGCAGGCGATCGCCTTTTTCATAACCGTAGTTTCCGCCGTCGCTTCATAGAGAGACAATAACCCTAAAATTGTTCCAGCTGTCCCGCCAATAATATCCAACTCTCGATCTGCGGCAATTAGTTCTGGGGTAATCCAAGTGGCAAACTGACCTGCATCAGTTAACAAGGCGCTATCTTCCAGAAATTGACTCACCTTCACCAGAGCATAAACGATCGACCCTAAACCAGTTGCACCGCCTATCCCCGCGAGGCGAGCCCAACGTTGCTGGGTATCTGGAGCCAATATTTCCAGTTGACGCCGCAGGGGCTGTAACACTCGCAATGCTAACTCACTGAATTGATGCTCTTGAGTCACCTGGTAAAGTCCCGCAAAAAATAAAGCAACCCCACAGCGTCCATCATAGAGGCTATTCCCCAGAACTTGTAATTGAAAGCGATCGGCTTCAGGGACAAAGCCCATACCAATCCAATTAATACTGCCATCAGCATCTTGAATAGCTCTGGCTTCAAGTTCAGTAGCAATATTCCGTGCTTCCTGAATGAGTTGTTCTGAACTGAGGGGTGGTAAAGACTTTTCCTGCCATTGTTGATGCTTATCTGTAGCAGTTTGTGCGACTCTGGCATATAAGGCTCCTTGAATAATGGCGACTTGTCGAGCCAAATCCGTTTCATCCAAGGCTTGCAATTGTTCTCTAACCTGTTGATAGCTGGCTTGCTTAAAATACTGGGGAATTGCTGAGATACCTTTCAAAGCTAGGGTATCGCTATTCGCTCTAGCCGTAAAGAAGGGGATATCCAACTGCTTCATTGCCTGAAGTTCTGCCTGCAGAATGGGCCAAGCATTGGTTTTTTCCTCGGCAACTAGATAGGCATAACTGAGACGATCGAGCTCAATACTGTAGTCTGCGCCATTCTTAAGATAATCTGGTGTTAAAGCCCGTTGTAAAATAGTGAAGTAAATGCGGGTAGCTCGGAAAATAAATCGAACTTGCTGATGTTGGAACACTGCTAATGGGCTTTCTGGTGCCAGAAAGCTTTCCTTGTGAGCCATCAAAAAGCGATACATCTGCTCAAACCCTTTACAAAGTTGCTCTTGATAATCGTTCGGAGACAGTGCAGTATCTCCTAAAAGGGGCACATTTTTCTCGATAGACCAAGTAACTGTTTCATCACGCAGGTGCATGTCATCGGTGTTGATGGCTTGCCACTGTAGCACTTTTCGAGGGGCTTGCTGAGAATGGGTACTGCCCAAACCACTAATATCGTAAGCAATGCGCTTATCGTCACTGAAGTCCCAACGAGGCAGCAGTCCTGTCCGCAATACAGAACCCCAAAACTGTTGCAGGGAATCTGATTCAAATGCTTGAGCCATTGGTGAATTTTCGATCGGATTGGCTTCATGGTGCAGCAAAGTTTCTGTATCGATTAGCACCAGGTGTTCGCCACTAGCAATCAAGTTCTCATGATGACAGTCAGTTCCTCGTAAAGCATAGATCGTACACAGTAACATACCTGCCCTCCGATAAAAGCGCTCGATCGCTGCTTCGTTTGTACAGGGTTGGTGTTCGACATATTCAACCCAGCCGTAATTTTGCTGGTTAAGTACCTGAATTACCTTAAGATCTAATAGTTGGCTCTGGTAATTACACCAGTTGAGAAACTGGTTCCAGGCTACTTCCAGACCCAAATTCTTGGGCTTGTAGACCAGCTTGAGTCCTGATTCCCAAGCGAGCAGAATGACACTGCGTCCCCGATCGTGCGGATCTGAAAGGGAGGTTTCGATTTGAGAAACTTTGCCTAAAGGCTGTGGTTCTGCGTTCGATTCCCCTCGATCGTGGCTAGGGATAGTCTTTACATCCCCATCCTGAGACTTGTTATTTGTAATTAAGCCAAATGTCTGCTCAATAGCATCTCGATCTTTATTCAGACGCTGAATAAATTCAGCCGTTGCTTCCACCCAGAAATCCACAGCAGTTGCCAGCAATCGACCTAACACGGAATACTCCTGGAAAAAGTTGCTTAAACCATCCTGTAAGAGTCGATCGACAAACTGGTTGTATTGTGTCTTGCTATTGCTGGCTTCTTCTCCTAACCCCAGCATATTGATTAAATTTTGACCAAAGGGACGAACTTTAGAGAATTCAAAATCTAGGGTCTTGCTAGAGATCGTTGCTAACCGTTGCAACAAGCTGTGCTCCAGGGAACGGTATGCCTCTTCCGAAAGGATCGATAGGGGAAGTTCTGCTGAGGAAAGCTGAGAAGACCTCAAGCAAGTCAATAAATTCTGTCTAGCAACTTTAATGGCAGGCAACAAGATATCTTCAAAGGCAACGGGCGCTTCTGGCTCAGTTGGCATTGCCACTTCAGCGTCAGCATTGAACTTTGTCGCAGTTTGCATGATTTGGCGCAAGGTTTCTGCCCATGTTGGCAAAGGCTGTTGGGGTGCAAGCTGTACTGTTCCCAATCGAGGACGAACCATATCGAGGTCTAAATTTTCCCATTGCAAACGTTTCTGCAAGGTTGCTGGTGTACCTTCATGGGCGACAGTTTGACACCAGCGACTGAGGCGATTCTGAATGGTTTGTTCGTTTGTCTTTTCTGCAGCAACGATGAAACGTTCTCGATCGAGTCGTTCCCAAAGGAAACTGGCATTGGCAACAATCGTAATAATCTCGGCTTGGGTAATGTGGCGGCGTTCAACAAGCAGTTGAGACATGGGAAATTCCTGTTCTTAAATTCTGATTTGAGTTCAATATTAGAAATCACTCAACCTAGAAATGAGTCAAGTGGCTCAGTGATTTGTTGAGGCAAACTTTTCAAGAGACCCTGGTGCGGTGGTATCGAAATTGCCCAAAACTAGATCAATTGTAGAAGTCCGTCTCAGACATCGGTTTTGGGCAAACGATTTTACGTCTTTAGGCTAGAATATGAAAAAGCGCCCTACTGTTCTAGTTCAGAGTACAACACAACATACTCCAGCGGATATCGGCCATGTTCCACGAGCACGTAGTTCACCTCCCGCTCGGTTTAGTAAATCTTCCTCGCTTAGTTCAGGTACGGTTTGAAGCGCCAAGCCTGTAAGAAATTTACTTACATCTTCTGCCTTGAAATTGTAACCTTTTTGAGAACCTGCAGTTGTCAGCAGTTTGATAACATCGTCTGGGGTCTTTGCTTCTTGAAGTTCCTGGCGTACTTGCGTATCTTTAAGCACAGCTTTAATTTTGTTAAGCATTGGTTTTTCTCCTTGAATAAGGGACGATCCTGGTGCGAAAAGATTGGCTACCGTAAAATTAGTAGCTCCAATTTCCTTGAGGGAGAAGACAATATCGATGGTATGTGGGGCAGCCAGACAAAGATCGGGTTTAACACGAATTATTGTCAGAATAGGAGGTTCTGATTTTTGCAGTCGTAGTTGAAAATCCTCTTTTGCAGTGCAGCCGGTGCTAGTGACTTTGATGGTGGCGGTGGTTTCAGTAAGAACTAGTCCATGTAAAGTTTCAATGCTTTTCCCCTCTGGAACAGGTATATCTTGACTCATGTGATTTTCTCCTTGAATAATTGAGATTGGTTATTGAGAAGTTATTGACAAAGAAGCTTTTGATTAGTAATCATAGAAATTAAAATTTAATTGCTAGATTTTCAAATAATTTTAAAGCTTATTTGCTTGTCTCTTTTTCCTTCTATATATACATAGTATCTCGATGCAATATTATTAAAATTAACTATTTTTAGGCGATCTACTAATTAACAATTAACTATTTTTAGCTCCTCCTCAAAAGAAACAAATCAAATATTTAATATTATCTGAACATTCTCTAAAATTGAAAATTGAGAATCCCCATAAATGTTCAAATAAAAAAAGATACTAAATTGGTAAATAGCATAATCTAGTAGCGGATTTAGATAATATATTAGTTGATTAATTAGCAGCTAATAGGTAATATTTCACGGTATATCCTTATAACAAGGCGTGAGAACGTTGTTTCTTCCTCCATCTTTGAGGCGTAGTTTGGTGAAAATCACGAAATTGACGATAAAAATGATTGATATTTTGATAGCCTACATCTAAAGCAATCTGTTCAACGGAATAGTTAGTTTCTAAAAGCAAGGTACTTGCTTCCGCTATCCGGCGCTCAATAATCCAATTATTGACCGTTTTCCCACTAAGTCTTCGCACTAAGTCAGTTAAGTAAGCTGAGGAATAACCAACTGCTTGAGCTACTTCTTTTAGTCTAATACTTTGATAATAATTTAATTCAATGAACTCGAAGACCTCACGCAGTCGGGGAATAGATGGAAATATAGACTGAGGAGTATTTGATTTTTTACTTTCAGTGGTAGTAGGCAATTTCTCCTGTTTTATATGAACACTAACAAGACCATTTTCTGTGCTATTAACATAAAATCCTGCTGTCTCCAAGCATTTAATTAAAAGGTTTTTAGTTTCAGGATTGAGATAAGTTGCTAGTAGTGCATCACCGAGTTCTATCCTGTGTTTGCTCATCATTACCTTCTTGTTTTTCTCCCTCTTAGCTGTTCTCATTTCTTCTTTATAGTGCTTTGATGAGGTTGAACAGAAGCCAATCGCTTCTTTGCCCATCTGGTTCAATTCTTAATAGCTGTAAGTGTCTTTAAGTTTTTCCCCTAAAAATGAGTGTTAGTATCGGCTGCACGATCGCATTCCTCTCAAAAATAAACTCGCTATAGTCAGCCAAGTTATCGAGTCCTAGGAAATTGAGGCCAATCTCAGCTGCTAAGCAGAAAGTGGTTTTCACTAACAATTTTTTCCATCGCTTATCCATTGGCTTTTAACGATGTATCTCTTAAAGTTTTTTTAGCAATAGCTTTAATTTTGAGCTTTTTAAGAATAGAGTTAATGCCTTGAAGAGAGGATTTTTCTTGTTCTATTTCCAGGATTAGACTAATAATCATTTCCGAAAAATCAGTCCAGGCTTGTTCAATTTCTAGAGTCCATTTGTCTTGTAAGCAGGATTTAAGAGTTTGAAACAAAACCTTGACTATTAGTTGATGATGCTGGCAAATAAATTCGGAGAATTGATATTTTTCTAGTTGGGTCTTCAGGAAAATTTTTAACTGCCCCCTATTGGGAACATAATTGATTATAGTGATTAAGGAAATAGTCATTTTTTTGGCGTTCTCTTCCAGGTTTGTTCGAGCTAATAAAACTCTGATTTCTTGGTATGCAAGAAGATTAACCCAAAACAGGTGAGCAAATTGGTTGTCACACGGACTAATAAAATTAAAAGTCTCTTCTAGATGAGAAAAATTCATTTTTTTACCGATGACTCAATTCCTACTTCTGTCTACTACCTACATTTGATATTAGTTTTGCTCTTAGTCTCTTAATCTCATAAAACTCATACCCGAACTCATGAAAAATCTCATCTAAAAACTAATAAATAAATATCTACTTGTGAGTTAGCCATGTTATCAACTCTAGGCTGTGTCGGAAAAATCGATTTGTAAAAGATTGTTACGAATAATAGATATCTACGGACAAGAAAAAACTAGGTCTGACTAGAATGCTTTAATCAAAAGTTTCCCAGTTGCTCTCGACACATGTGGTAGAATTATTCAGATTCAAAAAAAGTTATAACTTTAAAATAAGTTATAAAACTTACATTAAAAATAAAGCGTTGTCCTAATAAAGAATGCGCGCCGCTACGTGGATCCGCTCTGCGGATCGATACCATAAACCTTACCTACCAGAATATGATGAATTAATATCGGCTTCTTTAACAGATAATCAAAGATTACGTGAAGTTTTAAAAAATCAAAAACATGTGATTTTAGCGATCGAGCTGCATACATATTCCCGTAATTTTGTTAATGCGAAACTTCTAAAAGAATTAAAAAAGCTAGTGAGAGGGGTTCGTCCTCTCGGAAAAAGTGTAGAGAATCGAGATGATACCCAAGCGATTTGTATCTGAAAATATTGTAGTGCTGTCATATCTTCTTTAAACGCTCGTGGAAAGCCACCTCTAAAGCCACCAGGTATAAAACTTCAAGAACAGTTAACAAAAATTGTAGTAGCTGGTTTTTTAGGGATCTTAGCAGGGGTTACTGGTATCGATCTATGGTTTGATTTGCCAACTTGTTGAAATCCCTATAGCTTAATTAAGACCAATCTTTTAATGCCAAAAAACAACCATTGAGATATTGAGGAATCTTGGAATATTTCTTGAGACGAACGAGATATCCTGCTCGGCTTGAAACAGGAAGTTCTTGATAATAAGCTCCCACATAATCGCAATATCCTTGATAGAGATCTGATTGATAGGGGTCGGAGGAACCTTCGGGAGAAATGTTCCAACTGGGGATAAATTTGACGAGCTGAAAGGTGGAGATTTTGCGAGAAAATAGTTTAATTTGAACAAAATTTTTCTTAGTGATTACAGCATAATTCATCTTGTTTACCTACCCCCACTCAGGTGATTAAATATTTCTTTGTGATTTCTTTATGACCTCTTCATAAGTTCTTTATAATCTATAATCCCACCAAGGAGTAGTGATTTGGCTCACCAAGATAGTGAAAATTACTTGCTTTGGTACTAGTTCTTTTTCTCGAACAACAAGACATTTGTTAGCAGAGAAGAGGTAGATAAAGCTGGAGTGCAAGCGATCGCTATCGAACCCTTTTCTGACTTTTCATGCTCTCCCAAAAGCCCGTGAAAAGTCATATCGTCCGTGATTATTTTCGGAAAAAAGAGGTTTAATTCTATCGAACATTCAAAGCATCGAAGCGTCTGGAACTTTTTAGTTAATCTCTTCGCTGGTTTGATTGCTTATACCACTCCAGAAGGCTATCAGTCCAGACAGGTACAGCCAAAAGACAAAGTCTCCCTGATTGTGGCGGGTACGATAGTCGATTAGAGAGGCAACGACCGTAGTGGCGAGCCCGAACCACAAAGAAACCAACAGCCGTTCG
This sequence comes from Prochloraceae cyanobacterium, assembly GCA_030065755.1. GTDB lineage: Bacteria > Cyanobacteriota > Cyanobacteriia > Cyanobacteriales > JASJDA01 > JASJDA01. Next base: position 10,139 of record JASJDA010000204.1, read on the forward strand.
TTCCAAGTGTATTCCTCATCTTTGCCTTGTTGAAATTTGTTATATTGTTAATATAAGCTTTTCAAAGAAAGTCTTCAGTAGTAATATTTTCTGAAGCGCTCAGCAGATTCAGTTCAAGGGGAAATTAAGATAGCAGTTACCTAGAGCAAATCACCAATGTTTGAAGAACAATGAGATGCTCAAAAAGTTATAAAAAGTGGTTGCTGTGCTAATGCAATTTCCGGCAATTAACTTTCAAAAAGAAGAATATAAAAGAAATGCCATCAAGTTATACTTTGAACAAGCAACTGTCCCTCGAACAGATTGTCAACAGTGGGGTAGAAACAGCTGTGGCCCCTACGATGCTGCAGCAAATTAATCAATGGCTTTCTTCTCTACCTGCTGCTAAGTGCTGGGAGTATCTTTCCCAACACCTCCTCACCCCCGACCATCCCTTCCTACTGCACAATTTACTCTACGAAACCACCTTTTCTGACTGGAATAAGAGTCAAGGCTTGCCACCGGCCTGGTTTCCTTCTGAAGAGCAGATTCAAGCCACCAATATCGCTACTTTAATGCGGGAACTGAAGGTGAATTCCTACCCCGAACTTCACGCTTGGTCGGTACGGAATCGCGGTGAGTTTTGGAAAGTGATGATTCAACGACTGGGTATTCGCTTCCGGAATAAGTATTCTAAGATAGTCGATGTTTCTCGTGGTGTGGAGTCACCCAAATGGCTAGTAGACGCCCGTCTCAATATCGCCGAGAGCTGTTTTCAGGCACCTGAAAACGAAATTGCTATCGTTTTTCAGCCACTAGGGGGGTCTATTTCTACTCTAACTTATGGAGAACTCCACGCATTAGTCAATCGAGTTGCTAATGGACTGGTAGAGTCTGGCTTTAAGCAATACGATCGCATTGCGATCGCATTGCCTATGACCGTCGAATCTGTTGCTATATACCTGGGTATTATCAAGGCTGGCTGCGTAGCAGTATCTATCGCCGACAGTTTTGCAGCTGAGGAAATTGCCAAGCGCATGCGCCTGTCGGCAGCCAAGGGGATCTTTACTCAGGACTGGATCTGGTATGGCGGGAAGCAGTTGCCCCTTTACAGCAAAGTAGTGAAGGCACAAACCCCTAGGGCAATTGTAATAGCTAGTGGCCTGTCTGGCGCTATTAAGCTTCGTCACAGAGATTTGACCTGGGAGAATTTTCTCAGTTCTAGCACTCGTTTCGATGCTATTCCCTCCCATTCTGATGCTCACACTAACATCCTCTTCTCTTCGGGTACTACCGGAGAACCAAAAGCCATTCCTTGGAATCAAACCACCCCAATTAAATGCGCTGCGGACGGGTATTTACACCAGGACATTCATCCTCGGGATGTGGTGGCGTGGCCAACTAACCTCGGATGGATGATGGGACCTTGGCTTATCTACGCCAGTCTAATCAATCAAGCAACCATTGCTCTTTACTACGGAGCACCTACAGAGAGAAATTTCGGTCAGTTTGTTCGGGATGCCGGCGTCAACATGCTGGGTGTGGTTCCCAGTCTGGTGAGCGCTTGGAAAACAACTGCCTGTATGAAAGGATTAGACTGGAGTGCTGTTAAAGTCTTTAGCTCTACTGGGGAATGTTCTAATCCCCAGGATATGCTTTTTCTGATGTCCTTGGCGGGGTACAGGCCGATCGTCGAATACTGCGGCGGCACTGAAATTGGCGGCGCATATATTACTGGCACTCTGGTGCAGCCTTGTATCCCTTCAACCTTTACCACCCCAGCTTTGGGTCTGGACTTGGTTATCCTCAACAAGGAGGGCCATTTTACTGATAAGGGGGAGGTCTTTATCATTCCCCCGTCAATCGGTCTTTCTAGGGAATTGTTAAATCGAGACCATCACCAAGTTTACTTCGCTCATACTCCTACTCCCCCTCCCCCTCTTTCTCTAGTCCCCTTGCGCCGTCACGGCGATTGGATAGAGCTTTTGCCCAACGGCTACTATCACGCCTGCGGTCGGGTGGACGATACTATGAACTTGGGCGGCATCAAAGCGAGTGCGGTTGAAATCGAACAAATCCTCAATGCCGATGAAGAAATTAGGGAAACTGCAGCGATCGCAATATCCTCGACAGAAGGAGGGCCAAGCCAGCTAGTAATCTATGCAGTGCTAGCACCGAGTCATCAGAAAGATAAAGAAACACTTCTAGCTTGTTTTCAAGCTAAAATTCGCCAGCACCTCAACCCCTTATTCAAAATTAAGGATCTTGTCATCGTCGAGGCTCTACCTCGTACTGCCTCTAACAAAGTAATGCGTCGCCTCCTACGGGAGCAATATCATCTTAAATTGTAACAGGTATAATTTACTGAATAATCTTGTTATGCCCACTCTGCCTGAGGAGGCAGCTTCTAGAGTAGAGCAAACTTTAAACCAGATTAAGTAAAGACTAACAATTCTTAATCTCTTTTAAAATCTTGAGGGTCTGTTGACAGCTAATATAAGAGTTAGCAGAGAAATTTTTTCGGAAATAACAAAAAGTAAGAATAATTCTCCCATCAAGTAGGGCAGAGGTAAGCAGAATGAGGATATCTTCGCCAATTTTGCTCAATTTTGTCAGCTCGCTCGTTTTGTTTAAAAGCCCTAGCCATTGATAGCGGCCAAGGCGCTACCCTGCCTTCCCAACAAACGGTCGCAGATGCTATCTATCAACCCCTAGCTCGACCTTTATTTATCTACGTCAACCTCAAGTCCGCTCAAGAAAATAACACTCTGAGAAACTTTGTTGACTTTTACTTAAAAAAGTCACCAAAGATTGTCTGTCCACTAAGTATCAATATAGCGTAGCATATAGGGGTAAATAGTAACAAAATGGACAGTGAGTGTATTTAACTCCAAAACAAGTACAAGAACAATTTGGATATCACCCCAAAACCTTATCCCGTTGGGCTGATGAAGGTAAAATACAGTATATAAAAAGCCCTGGCGGACATCGACGTTATTTGCTATCCGCTCTTGAGAAATTAGCCGCAGAAACTAGTGATACTAAGGATACCAGGGAAATAATCTTATATGTTCGCGTATCTACCCACTCCCAAAAGGAAGATTTAGCCAGCCAAAGAGAATATGTAAGTTCTTATTATCCTCAATGCAAGTGTATTTCTGATATTGGCTCAGGGCTGAACTTTAAGCGAAAGAAGTTTTTAAAACTAATGGAGCAAGTAGCCGCTCACGAAATCAAAAAGATCGTCGTGGCTCACAAAGATAGACTTTGCCGATTTGGTTTTGATTTCGTGGAATGGTTCTGTAACTTGAATAATTGCCAGATTGAAGTGCTTAACAATACTTATAAATCTCCCCATCAAGAGTTAATGGATGACTTTATGGAATGTTTTTTTTATTTTTATAGAGAAAGTTCTCGATAGTAGTTAAGTTGTAAACGAAGCGACAAAAGTTATTTTAAAAGAACTTTCTCTATAAAAATAATAATTTCTCCCAAGGCTGTAATGCATTGCTTTTCCAGTAAGCTATATTTCTTGAGGAGTTATGAAAAGAAGATTCAAGATGAATTAGACAAAACGAATAAAACTGATTAAAATAGACAAAAGTACCAGTACTCTTAAGACGATGCCACGAAAAAGGGTCGATAAAACAACTGAATATGCAGTAACAAGAATCGGCTATTGTGTTGGTGGAGATATAGAAAAAGCCAGAATCATGGCTTATCGTGCGGGTCGTTTACGTTCTGATATTTGGAATAAATACGGCAGTATTGGCGCCTGGGGAATAAGCCACCAAAAGCTCTACAAAGAATTTCAAAAAACTAACCCACCTCAAAAATATCTACTCGACCAAAAGCAGTGGCAAAAGACTTTTGAAAGAGTTATTAATGATATTCATGCAACTCAAGAAGCCGCTAAAACAATAGTAATTAGAAAGATTTATCGCTTTTTCAAACCTGAAAAAGATTGGCGTGGTAAACAAATAGAAGAGACCTCTTTTAGAGCTGAACTAATAGAATCTTTAAAGACTTTAGAATGGATGCAGTATCCGTTACTCCATCGTTGGATGAGACAGGCATATCATCGCGGTCATACTTATGTGAATAACCAAATATGCGTTGGGATTAGTAACGGAGCGGTTGTCAAAAGAGTTAGTCGTAATGTTGTTAGCGTAACTATTTCTGGGGCTATAATGAAAAAGCGTAAATATCAAAAATTAACTCTTTTGTTTAAAGTGGGTCGCTGCACGCCAACGGGTATATTTCAAATTATCTTTGATGATGTAACAAATGAAATTCGATTACATTATCCTAAAATCGTCAAGCGCCGCCCAGTAACAGGGGTTGGTAGTTGTGGTTTGGACAAGGGATATACTGAATCTTTTACCGATTCAAATAATAATGTTTACGGTGATGGCATTGGTAAAGTGATGTCAGAATCAGTAGTCAAAAGACATATTAGAGGTAGGGTCAGAAATAAATTATACCAGATTGCACTCTCGAAAAATAAGAAACATATATTTAATTGCAACTTAACCAAAAAACGTTGGAATAGAAGAGAGAATAAAAAGAAACGAACTCTAACAACAATAGTCAGAACTGGAGCCAATCAATTCTTCGACAAATATTCAGCACGCTATTACTGAAAATCTCAGTTTTGTTGTTAAAAATAAAAAGATTGCTAAAAAAGTAAATCGCAACTTAGCAGAATGGTGCAAAGGAACCCTACAGAAAGCACTTGAAGAAATTTCTTATCGTCGTCACTCATCAACGACGGTAGTGAACGCAGCGTATAGCTCGCAGGTCGATTCCCGTTTTGGGGTGCTTTTAGGCTCCCGAAATGGAGATCGATTCTTCACCTTTGATGGGGAGCTATTACAAGCTGATTGTAATGCAGCGCGCAATCTTGAAACTAGATTGGATGACCCTGACATCACGAGATTCATGAAATCTGCTGATGTTAGGAAGGTTTTGATTGAGCGCACTGTATCCTTTTTGTTGTTAAGGGATTTAACTCTAGAAGATGCCATTAATAAGGGTTGGTTTGACCC
>JASJDA010000015.1 GCA_030065755.1 Prochloraceae cyanobacterium
GTTGAAGTTAATAGTGAGTTAACACGAGGTCAAACGATCGTAGATGAATTGGGAGTATTGAAAAAAAAGCCTAACATAAATGTAATCTGGTCAATTCATACATCTCGTTGGAAAGATAATTTATATCGTAGCTTAATGGTTCATCGATAACCTATTCCTACACTGCCGATCGACAAATACGGTGTAGGCTTTTCAACTTGACAATTGAGCATTTCTGCTAATAATACCATTTCTCAAAAGTAACTAGAGAGATAAGAAATAGTTTTTATTAATAAAAAAAGCTCAAATCCCTCTGTTCCCTATTCCCTATTCCCTATTCCCTATTCCCTATTCCCTATTCCCTATTCCCTGTTCCCTAAGTCTCTCGTTATTTTCGAGAATTGGTATAAGTGGTGCTAATCAGCCCAATTCTCCAGTTTAAGGACAGAGATGGGTTTAAACTCGTTGATGTTATTAGTAACTAAAGTCAAATTATTGGCGATCGCGACAGCAGCAATCAATAGATCCATTGCGCCTATTGATTGCCCAATTTTCTCCAAGTTAGCCCGAATCTGTCCGTAAACAACAGCACAGTTTAAGTCAAAACCAACAATATTGAGAGGTAACAAAAATTCTCCGAGGGCCTGTTGATTTTTGGCGCTGGCATTAGTTTTTTGAACTCCATATTCAAGTTCAGCTACGGTAATTGAGGAAATACTTAGATCTCCAGGTCGGTAAGTCTTGAATCTTTGCAAAACAGATGGGGGCTGACGCTTGATAATGTAGATGCAGATATTAGTATCGAGTAAACAACTCATTAATCAAAAGCCTCATCCTGCAGTTAGACATCTGGCTGTTGACGGGAATCCATAAAATCCGAGCTGAATTTGCCTAGACTATCATACAAAGAAACCCAGGAATCGTTAACAGGTATGAGTACTACTGCGTTGCCTATCCTTTTGATATAAACTTCCTCTCCACTGAAGCGAAACTCTTTCGGTAGTCTTACTGCTTGACTTTGACCATTTTGAAACAATTTAGCCGTTTTCATTTTACTTCGATTAATATATATTATTAGTATATATTAATCGAAACAATGGTTATCAAATCTAAATTACAAAACCTCTTAGAAAATTTTACGAGTAGCCTTCCTGGTGTTGAAGGTGTTGTGGTGGCTAGTGTGGATGGATTGTCTATTGCTTCGGTAATATCAACCAAGATAGAGGAAGAAAGAACTTCTGCTATATCTGCGGCTATGTTTTCTCTTGCCGAACGTATAGCTGGGGAATTATATCGAGGTCATGTTGAGCAAATATTGGTAGAAGGAGAAGAGGGCAAAGGAATCTTAGTAAGCTGTGGTACTGAAGCAATATTATTAGTCTTAACAAAAAAGGAAGCAAAATTGGGGTTACTTTTTCTACAAGTTAAACGTTTAACCGAAGAACTTTTGCCTTTACTATCTGAAAAATAAATAATATTCCTTAATATGAGCCATTTATCTACCATTAACTATACTATGCCTAACTTCCTGTACAGTAACTCGTGGTGCATAACAGATTCTACTGAGTAATAACTCTCGGTTCGCTCATTTTTTCTGGAGGAGCGAAAAATTAGCTATTAGTGAGTAATTCTGCTCACTAATTAAGGAAAATATAGAAGCATATTACCGTAGAATATCCGTCAAGCATAGTGGAAAGTAAAGTTGTACAAAAAGCCAAGCTTTTGTCAGCAAGAATACGAACAAATATCTTTCTCAACTATATCGTTAGTTAATCAATAACTGCGAAATCGCCCTTGTCAAATTGACAAATAAGCTAGAAAAAATAATACATAAATTAACTAAAAAAGAGAAGATACTTATTAAGGGTTTAAACTAAGAATAAAGACGTAACAATTAATCGACTTTTAAATCACAATTTTTAGGTATAAGTAGTTGCTCTGGAGGCAGGATGACGAACATGACCTTACGCACTATACAACTAGAATCTTCGGCATTCGCCGCTGATGGTTTAATTCCGTCTAAATATACCTGCGACGGTATTAATATTTCCCCGCCCCTCTCCTGGCGCGAATCCCCAGAAGAAACTCAAAGTTTTGTTCTCATTTGTGACGACCCCGACGCACCAATGGGGACGTTTGTTCACTGGGTACTTTATAATCTGCCCGCCGCTACTCGCCAGCTCCCAGAAAACTTACCTAGCGACCCTACGCTGAAAAATTTAGGAGTACAGGGAAAGAATGATTTTGGCAAGCTGGGTTATGGGGGTCCCTGTCCTCCTGGGGGGACGCATCGATACTTTTTCAAACTTTATGCCCTTTCTCGGCAACTAGATTTAGCACCAGGCGCAACTAAAGGGCAGGTAGAGAGGGCGATGAAAGGTCAGATCTTAGCAACGACCGAAATGATTGGACGCTATACGCGCCAGCGCTAATAGAAATGAGACTTCATTAAACATTTAGGAAAAATATCAGGAGTAGAAAATGGCGACAGCTCTTGAAGTAGTGAAACAGGTTTACGATCGTTTTGCTGAAGGCGATCTTGACGGGTTTTTGACACTTTGTTCGGAAGATATCGAATGGGTTGTAAATGGCCCTTCGGCATTAGAAAAGTGCCAAGCTTTTCATGGCATCAGCGGTGTACGTAAATTTCTAGAGCTACTCGGAAACACTTGGGAGTTTAATTCTTTTAAACCGCAAAAGTTTTTCGTAGATGATATGACAGTAATTGTACTTGGCGAAGAAACAGGTGCATACAAAGCTTCAGGTAAACCATTTCAAAATCGATGGGCGCACGTATTTGAAGTGCAAGAAGAGCGCATTGTCAACTTTCGAGAATTCCTTTGTCACTGGATGGCTGAGCAACAACCACCTGCGATGTCCTGGTAAAAAATATCAGCAGATGAATTCAAAGCCGATCGCAATTAATGAGCTTAAAGCGGGTTTCTAAAGATTTACGATAAGGGAAAACAGTAAAGTGTAAATTTACGGACTATAGTAGTTCCAAGTCATTTTACTGCGGCGGTAATAGTTTTGAGACCACAGCCTTGGTTTGTCAGGATTGGGATTTGGTTCGGAGTTAGAGTAAATGTTTAGCTGACTGCCACTGAGGACAATTAATTCCTCACGCCAATCTCCGGAGACATCGGCCACATAGAGTCGATCGGCCTTTTCCTGAAAGAGGTGGAGAAATTCCCCATTGAGTGGATCGAAAATAGCTACATCCCCTGGCTTATGACGTTCTTTGGCAGCGGCTAATTGCTTTGAATCCCCCGTCCAGTCAATGGTAAAAATGAGCTCTACACCTCTTTCTGTCCAATTTGGCGGTGCAACCTTCTCCATTTCATAGTCAGCGATTAGCTTTCCTCTAGCATCAAACACAAAGGGTTTTTGGTTCTCTTTGTAACGACTGCGACACCAGACTTCTAATCCTGGTCGAGTGGGATCGAAGTCACCAACAGCAGCATTTTGAGGTTCCTGCCTCTTATAATTAGTTTGCCAAATGAGGCGATCGCGATTATATAAGAAAACGCGATTATCACCCCCTTCTTCTAAAGCGACCACTTCTAATCCAGGAATATCTGGACGTACGTCAGCAACAAAAACAGAATCAAGATGATGATTATTTTTATCTAGTTTCAGGGGTAGTCGGAAGAGAACTTTTCCTTGAGAATTAACGATCGTGCCGCCCAAAACCTCATCCTTGCCATCTCCATTTAAATCCGCTACCCGTGCGCCATTGTGAGCATTAGCCAAGAAATCATCTCGCGTCCACAATGGTTGAGGACTTTTTCCTTTGACTGGGTTATCTAGGGGATAAGCTGCGAGATAACGACCCATATGGTATCCTTCAGCGTTAGTACTCTGAAGTAGTAAGTCGCGATCGCCTTTGCCTCGGAAATTAGCGATTACTAGGTGTTCCCAACGCTCTGTACCTTCTGGAGATGGGAGTTCGATCGTTTGCTTCGTCTCTCCATTGACCCCCTCAACAATATGAACAGTATTGTCTTTGGTTAAAAACAGAACTTCTGCTTTGCCATCCCCATCTACGTCAGCTGCCTGGACGCCGGCTCCGTGCAACCCTGGTAGTCCTTGGCTTTCTGACTTTGCACTCAGTTGGATGTCGATATCCTTGCTCCAGAGTTTTTTTCCAGAATGCTCGTAAACTTCAATACGACCTGGCTTAGTGATTATAAAGTCTCTTTGCTCGTCATTATTAACATCTGCTGTAATGAGTCCGCCGATGCCATTTTTTCTTACATTCAACTCCGGTTCTTTTTGAGTAGGTAAATCTAATTGGATAGTCTGAGGGTTGATGTTGGAATAGGCTAAATCAATCTTTTTACCATTTAACTTTATTCCACATCCTGCGATCGAGATTATATAAATTACAAAAAGTGAAGCTTTTATTGGTAATAGGTAATTGAAAAGTGGGATACTGGGATGCCGTTGATAATTTTTCATCTTTATGAGATCTGGTTTTTTCCTAAATTCCAGCTAGTTTAAATAACTGTTTGATAATTTTTTCGTCAATAATTCTGCATATCAGCCCTAGTTATTAGGATTTCCAAGTTTGATAGCTGCAGAGTTTATTTTTCCTGGTCAGGAGCGGAATGAGGTTCGAGTAGAAAAACATCCGCCTTTTCAAATTTCTGGCGCGATCGGACATTAAACTGCTCTTCAAGAACAGACGAAAAAACTGGAGATGGATTGGCGTATACTAGCCATATACGCGATTGAGTTTTGGGCCAGCTGTCAAGCCAACTTTCCACGGCTGGCTTATCACCTTCTGTGGTGGCTTGAGGTCCATATTTTCTGACCTCAATAGTTGCAGAGCCGCGATAGTAGTGGTTTAGGGGCCTAGGGATGGTCTGACCTATAGACCAAACAATGAGATCGCCAGGTTCTTGGTTCTTGTTAATCGTTTCTACCAAGCCGCGCCAATCCTCATTGTCCATCACTGTATAGTGACGCTTTAGCGCACCACCGGCAGCAATTAAATAGATAAGTGCAACAACGAGGCTTCCCACACGCCATTTATGCCAAACTGCTATAAAGCCAGCCGCTAAAAGAATAAAAATGTATGGAGAAGTAAACAAAAGGTAACGGTCTACCCAGAGAGAGCGAGAGATTTGGGAAACTAAAAAGAGCGGTACTAATGGTAAAAGTCCCCAGGCAGCAATCCAAGCCAACCGATTTGAGCGTTGTTTGTTGAATAGGGCAAAACCTAGTAAGCAGGCTACCATTACACAATAAGCATTGTAAAACCAGTAGATCGCATTTGAAATGGGTCTACCAAACCACCAGGCAGTAAAGCGACCTGGCTGGAAGAGTACGTTAATGAGATTAGGGCTATTTTTGAGAGCTGGGTTAACTGTACCAGGCGCTTTCACTCCCCCCATGAATTTTGCTGAGCTCATAGCTACAGTTATTAACCACGGAGACCATAAAAGACCGATCGCTAACAGACCTTTCCCAAAAGCAAATAACTCCCGAGGTTGGTTGCGAAATCTCCAACCAAACAATACAACGTCTGGTAGCAGCAACAGTAAAGTGAGCGGCGTACCTAGAATTGCTAACCATCGCAATATCGCCCACCAGGCGATCGAAAGGGCTTTCGGATTCTCGAGGGCATGGCTCAAAGCCAATGAGCCCCACAGCCCCAAGAAAGCACTCGGTGCGTACATCCGCACCTCTTGTGCGTGATGGATGAAGACTGGTGAAAGGGTGATGAGAACGGCAGCGATTAAACCTGTCGATTTTCCAACTAGGCGGCGACCGAGACGATAAGTCAGGAATACACTACCTAAGCTAAACAGAACGCACAACCCCCTCAGCCAAGCATCGCTGCTGCCAAATTTCATCCAGACACTGAGGAGCAAGTAATAGAGGGGACGTACCCGCCAAATATCTAGGTTATGAGGTTTGGCACGATCGACACTGATCAGTTCGTCCATCCACAAACTCTCCGCACCGAGTTGATAGAGGTATAACCCAGTAGCGACTAACAAGATTAAGCTAATGGGTATCCACTGTTGGAGCCAATCTACTTTAGTTGTGATTTTCGCCGAATTATGTGTTGTTGGTTTCATGCTGCATATCTATTAAAGTCTATTTAATCAATCTGTTTGAGGAAGTAATTAGGGCGCATCAAAAAAAATATTGCCAGCAAGCTAGGGATTATAAGACCAATAGCCATAGCTGAGTTTAGACCATTAAGCATTAGAGACGGGATTGCTGCTACCAGCAGGCTAATTAAGGAGATTAGAATAAGACGTCGAGCAACTCTTTTGTAACCTATGCGCGTCATTAGGATCAGACCAGCTATTGCCAGCACAATTTCGCTCAATAAGGTTGCAATAGCTGCTCCCATTGCTCCCATTTGTGGTATGAGAAGAGCATTAGAGATGATGTTGACGATTACAGTGGTCAGGAGAAGAGGAGGTAGAAACTTTTCTCGCCGAGTAGCTTGGAAAAAATATTCCACTAAAGTTCCAAACATTTTAATACCGAGACTGGGAAGAAGAAAAGCAAGGGAGTTAATAGCAGGAGAAAAAGCTTTACCATAAATAGTTTCTACTATAAAAGTTTGCAAAAGACCCCCAGCAACAAGAACTGGCAAAACTCCTGCTAAAAGCAAGTAAGCTGATTTGTGGATTTCCTTTGGCAACTTCTCTGGTTCTGTGGATTGGCATAGGGCAAATCTAGTGAAAGTAACAGAAAAAATAACTCTCGGTAGAGAAGAAAAAATTTCTGTTATGCGATAAGCAGCACTGTAGAAACCTGCCTCTTCAGTGGGGGCAAGTCCCTTGAGCATTAAAAGATCGATTTGATAGTAGAGAATCCATAAAACTGCCGATATAGCAAAGGGGTAGGCCATCTTGAGGGTTTGCCAGAGACTCTCAAAGCTAATCGGAGACCAAATTTGTGTCTTCTTACTCAGGTAGTAGAGCAGACCTAAGATGTCGACGGTGCGGACGAGGACTAGGGTTGCTACTACCCACACTAAATCCTTAGATAAAAATAAGACAACACCTGAAAGCAGAACTACCAAAAACCGCTCTATTGCCACAGAAACGGTTTCAGTCCTGAACTCTCCCCAGCCTCGGAAGACAGAACGTATAGTTTGCTTAGCGCTACGGCAAACTTCTGCCAAAACTAGCAAGTAGCAAATTGTAATGCCAGTACCTTGAAAACCTAGTGCGCGGGCAACGGGAAAGAGAATAATAAGAACCAACAGAGAGTTGAATCCCTGAAGCACGAGAAACTCGATCGTAGATTTTGAACCTTCTTTAGGGTTAGCGGCAACTTCCCGTCCTAGCAAAAATGGCAGCCCAAACTGGATAAAGAAGGCAAGGATTATTGCCAAAGCACCAGCAGATGCAAAAATGCCATATTGCTCGGGTCCGAAAACTCGGGCTAAAACCATGTAGAAGATGAAGGTTAGACCCAGAGTGGCTTCGCTGAGGAAAGCATAAATATAGGATAAATCTAGGCGACCAAGCAGGTTTTTCATGAAAAGCTAAGTCTGTAGGAATTTTACCTTACTAAATTGGAGGTATTGCAACGGAATTTACCCTTGCCTAAATATTTAGATGAATTTTTAATCCTTAACCACCATAACAAACTCTTGTAACTATTCTCCTTTAACAACTCCATACTTCACAAATCTCCCCGCATTTTAGTGATTTTAGCTGGAACTCCGACAGCAATAGCATAATCGGGAAGATTTTTGGTAACTACGGCACCTGCGCCGACAATACATCCTTTGCCAATTTGAACTCCATCCAACACAATCGCTCCAGCACCCAACCAAACATCATCACCGATCGCCACTGGTCCTTTTGAATAAACGCCCTGTTCCATCATAGGAATATCCAAACGGTCTGATATGTAACGACCACCGCCGATGTAACAGTTACCAGCAATTAAAACAGAATTACCAATAAAAATACCAGCACCTGAAGAGATGATAGCGTTACATCCAATATCGGTTTTTCTACCAATAACTACAGCACCAGTTTTTCCTTGAATCACGCAATTTCTGGAAACAATAATATCGTCTTCTAAAGTTATTCCCTCCTCTCCAGCACCGCCAGCGTCCAGGAGAACGTAATCGTCTATAGCAACGCGATTTCCCAGAGTAATTTTTCCAGGATGGCGCAAAACAATTCCCTTACCAAAAATAACTCCAGAACCTACAGCTTTGAAAAGGCGAGAATAAAACTTTTTCCTCAATAGATATCCAGCTCCACCAGCCAGATTGCCAAATAATAAAGTAGCTAATTCATATTCAACTAAAGAAAATAAATTCTCTTTTCCTATAACTTTAGCTTGATAACTCTTCAATAAAGAAGAATTTGTTTTATTGAGTTGCTCTGTTAAAGGAACTTTAGAGATCGATTGTCTTTCTTTATGCTCCATCACAATCAAGACTCTTCTCAACTAAGTTAACTTTTGTTTGGAAACTAATTTAGGTTTTTTAATAGATAGCCATCCTCGATCGAGATACCATTGAGCTAATTCTTTTAAGCCTTCCTCATCTGAATGATCGGGCACAAACCCCAGTAAATTTTTCATCTTTGCTGTGTTAAAGGAGCGGTCTTTTGTATAAAATGCTAGCCGTCGTCTATAAATAGGCGGTTCTATCCCTAAAGGGCGACAAATTAGCTCAAAAAAATCGCCTAAGGCAAATATGGGAGCAGCTGGCAAACTAATGAATTTAAAAGAAATACCATAATATTCACTAATAATAGAGACCATTTTCTCAAACGTAATCGCCTCCTTACTGCCACAAATAAACACTTCTCCTACTGCTTGAGGATGAATGGCTGAGAGTAGAAAGAAATCGGTCAGATCGTCAACGTGAATTAAATGGAGTAAGTTACTACCATTACCAATTATTGGGATCCACTGACGGCAAACCATTTTGAAAATTTTCAAAAACCTTTTTTCCCCAGGACCGTAAATTCCTGCTGGTCGAACCACAGTGACTGGTAATCCTTCCTTTTTAGCAAAATCTCGGATCCAAAGTTCCCCTTCTAGTTTGGTTTCTTGATATATATCTCCAGGATGCATTGGAGAATTTTCATCACCAGGAGGATTTTCTATATGACCGTGGACGCCAATAGTTGAAACGTGGACAAAACGTTTAAATCCTGGTTCTTTTAAAGCATACTTTGCTAGCAATTGCGTACTTAAAACGTGAACGTTGTAATAGACCTTGTCAGCTGATTTTGCTTCCCTAAAAGGAGTAACAATGTGAAATATATAATTGACTCCTTGAATTGCTTTCTTAATTAACTCTTCATCAAAAACGTCCCCTCTAATCCATTCAATTTTCAGATCGTTGAAAGGTTCGAGTTTAGAACTAGGACGTGCAATAGCGACGATATCTAAACCTTGTGCCGCTAGTTTGCGAACGAGAACCGAGCCTGTAAACCCAGTAGCCCCAGTTACTAAAACGCGACTACCAGTGGGGAGTTTAAATTGAGATTCTTCCATATACTATCTCCGTAATTAGTCAACCTGGAAATTAATTTTTAGTAACCTTTAAAATTACTGGCGAACCGAATAAGTAGGTCAAACCTGAAAGTCGAATTAGCCCTTCTAAGGTTGCAGAAAGTCCAGGAGATTTTAAGGTACGATGGAGTACCATGGGTAAGAAAAACTGCGGATATCGGTTAGCTTTGCTCAGACCAAGAGATTTAAAAAAATCTAGAAGCTCGTGCTCCTGATAACAGATAAACTCTCGTGTATTTCCTTCCAAACCTTTCTTGAACTTAAATAGATATGGTGCGATAGCATTTACGCTCCTAACGGTAGGATAGTCTACAATTACTGCTTGCTTGGCGACTCGATTTAGTTCGGATAAAAAAGATTCCCATTGAGTCACGTGAGCGAGAAATCGATAGGCGATCGCCACGTCAAAACTTCCATCTGGGTAAGGTAGGTCGAGAACATTACCAACTTTAAATTCACAAAGATTGGCATCAATAAAATTCTGAATCCGCGCCTTGCAAATATCAGCACTCCCAACAACAGTAACTTGATAGCCATTTTTAATCAAAGCACCTGTAATTTGACCGTGTCCTCCTCCCACATCTAAGACTTTGGTTTTGGGATAGGGTGCAAGCATCTTTAAAGTAGCTTCTTCTTGCACTTTTAAAAGCCAAGCACCAATTTCTCCAGCAAAACGCGATGCATAATCTTCAGAAGAAGTTTCAATATCTGCTGTTTCTGGAAAACCATTTGTAGAAACTACTTGTTTATTTACTTTAGTTTGTTTATTTTCACTTTTATACCTAATTGCTAACTGGTTACGAATAAACCGCAAAGGTGTTTCTAGAGAACCATAAGCCTGAATATTGGTGGTTGAATCGAGTAGCATTTGTTTGATCTGCTTTCCTGGTTCTTCTCTACTCAATGAACCCTGAATTGTAAATCCAAAACTACCAGGACGAGAGAATTCAGAAGCCAAAGGTAGTGGATCGGTTCCTGGCAAAATCCGCAATCCTTTTTTTTCTGCTAGTTGGAAAGTAAATGGTCGCCGCCAAAAGATTGGTCGACCACTATTGTCACCAAGAAAAAGAATAGGAAAGCTATTAGCTTCCAAAAAATTATTTAAAAGTTTACCTCTACTTCCCATCCATTTCCCAACTCCCCAAGGGAGTACGGGTATCCCACCTTCAGAAAGAATCGCCTCGATCGTTTCTTCTAGAGGTAAACCATCTTCAAAGCTTCGATCGGTTATCAGTGCCAAAACTTCAAGGTTTTCTGCTGTAACAATTTGTCTGCCAGCAATTAAGAAAATTCCTCGATCGCTCTGTTTGCTGGCGTATAACGATAAACCTTCCTGAGTGGGATGGAAAGTCCAATCATCTCTTGAAATGCTTGTATTAGTTTGATTTGGATCGCGATCGAGAAATTTTTTAAAACAAGCTTGAGGGCCTATTTCTGTCAAGAACAATACGGCGGTAAAATTTTCTGAACAACCTTGTTTACTCGCAAATTTTTGAAAATTATTCCAAGCTGAATTGAGCAGTTTACTTAGATTAAAACAGTCGTAAATATGAACGTGAGCGTCAGCAAGGATCAATTGATTGTCTTGGGAAAAAGCTGTCATTATTTTCTTAAATTATGGAATTCATCAAGTTACATTGGTATTAAATTAATTGAATGTCTGTCTGCTAATTAGGAGTTATTTTTTTTTCTAACCTGGAAAGTTTTCCACCGAGCAACTAACCAAAAGAGTAAGGCTGAATAGGTTAATTCAAAAACTAAAGGGATGAGGTGGCTTGAGTCCCATAGACCCCTGGAATAATGAAATCCTGGGAAAATTATTAATGGTGACTGAAAGTAGCTATCTGTGAAAGGCCAAAAAAGTTGTATACCTCTACCTTCGCTGAATAAATCTAACAATAGATGAGAACAATAAAATATTAACGTCAATCCAAATATAATCTTGTATGAACATTTCCACAAGTGACTGAATATTAAGCCAATAATTGCGCTAAAGGCAATGGCAAAGATTAAGCTGTGGGTCAGACCCCGATGATAATTTTCTCCTGTGATTAATTGAGGAATAAAATCAAAGTCAGCAGCAGCAGCGACTAAGACAGGATAAAAAATATGTATGCCCCATCTCTTGTACCCAGAGGGAATTAATTGGTTAAGTGGCAGAAACTTCGCAATAATATATCCAGAAACTGAATGAGCAATGGGAGATGGCATTGGTTATGTCAGTATAAAAATCTATTATATTCCAAGAAAAAATTGGTTGTTCTAAACTTCCTCTCTAACTAAACAGTGACTTTTACTCGCATTGCTTACTTCTTGAAGTTCTTGTTGAATTTGGGAAAGGCTCCAGCCAAGTTCTGCAGCCATGGTTTGAGCACAAATATGAAGGGCTTTATTGCCAGGATATCCAGCACTTCCTAGTTCTGTTCGGCGAAAAACTACATCTGTTAATTTCTGTGCCATTTCTTCTCTTACTCCGTGAATAACCTCAGCTTTGATTACATCTAGATTATCCAGGAATTTCTGGTCTCGATCGAGATTGGACTCTAAGTACTTGAGTACTTCTGGATAAGCAGAACCGTAGTTATAAACTAGGCGGCGCATTATCTCCTCGTCTAAACCATAGGGTGCATTGGCGATCGCCTCGTCTAAAAAAGTTTCAAATTTTTCGATTTCTCCACCATACACTGGTGTCGTTGCTGAAAGTGATTTGGGAGGTTTTTTACCCCACGATTTAAATACCCGATCGATTACCTTCTGAGCGACATCTCTGGCAGTTGTATATTTCACCCCTACCACCGATATCAATCCTAGTAATCCTTCTTGGGAATGGTCGTGCAACTGATAATGTTTACTCAGCAATGGTTCTCCTGTTTTTGGCTCGATGCCGCTTCTAGGAAGAAGACCGCCGTGAACAAAATCAACATCTTCCATTTTTAAGGAAGCTGGTGGATATGCTTGGTTAATTTCATTGAGAAAAGCTTGGATATCATTTTCTGTGACTTGAAAGTCATCTGGATCTCCATCGTAAACACTATAGTTAGTGCCAATCATCGATTTGCCACGCCAAGGAGCAACAAATAGCAGACGAGAACCTTTGTTAATCACAGCATCAGGATCGCTATAGCTTTTCTGACTGGAAATACCAACAGCATAGTTTTTAAACAGCGGACGGCGAATTACCAAATTCATTGCTTTGGCCAAAGACACCTGGCAGCGAGTTTTTGAACCTTTAACTAAGTCCAGAACGCGATTAACCCAAGGACCAGAAGTATTCACCACTGTCTTAGCCTGAATATCAAACCGATCGCCCGTTAGTGAATCTCGGACTCGGACACCAGTAACGCAATTTCCAGATTGCATAAAGCCGATAACTTCAACATAGTTGGCCACAGCCGCGCCAGTTTGCTGAGCTTTCCGTAGAAATGAGATAGTTAACCGCTCTGAGTTATAAACTTGAGCGTCGTAGAATAAAGCACCCCCAGTCAACCCTTGACTAGAAATACCTGGTAGTAAGCTCTGACACTCTTGCTTAGAAAATATACGACCGTTGGGAATATGTTTTTGCGGGTCTTTTATCCAATTGCGATCGCAACTAATTAGGTCATTGAGGAACAAAGCCACAGACAACACTTCTTTTCCCTTGATTCCACTTCCGTAGGTAGGGAGTAATACTGGTAGTGGATGAATTAAGTGGGGTGCGATCCTCATCAGGGTTGTGCGTTCGTAAATTGATTCGCGCATCCGCTTTAAATCGGCGTGTTGTAGATAGCGCAATCCTCCGTGAATGGTTTTGAGACTGTTAGCAGAGGTAGCTTCTCCAAAATCTCCTTTTTCTAACAAGGCTACTGATAAACCTCGCAGGCTTGCTTCCCAGGCAATGCAAGCACCATAAATGCCACCGCCAATAACTAGGAGTTCGTAAGCATTTTTGGTTAACTCTGCTAAATCTCTCTGCATTTAATTACTCCTAGTAATTTCCATAAAATTGATTGAAGGTGCAGCTTTATCCCGCAATAAATCTTCTTGCAGCCAATCATAGAGATTGTTTAATTTTTGGCGAAAAGCCCTAAAAGTGTGTCTCTGTTCTATCAATTGTTTACCTGCATCTCCCAGCACAAGCCTCAAATTAGCATCTTTAATTAGACAAATCATTGCCTCTGAATAAGCATCTGCACTGGGCTCAGCCAGCATGGCAATGTCCTGGTTTAATAATTGAGTATGGGTAGGTAAATCTGTAGCTAGTAAAGCTTTGCCACTGTCGAGATAGGAATAGAGTTTCATTGGCGTATTTTTGCCCTTAATCCTAGGAGATACTAAAAGATCGGCCTGGTCGAGATAAAATCCTAGATGGTCAACTGGTTTTGGCCCTAAAAAATGAACTTTTGTCTCAATTCCGAAAGCTCGGGCCTTATTCTGATATTTTTTAATATCAGAAGCTTCTCCACCAATAATCACTAAATCACTCTGGTCTGTGTGTTTTAAAGTTAAGGCAAAACTCTCTAAAAGTAGGTCAATCCCTTGGTAAGTTTCTAGATTGCCAACATACATGATTAGGAGATTACTAATTCCTAATTCTTTTTTTAAATTATTCTTCATATCGATCTCTAAATCCTCTTAACAAAAAATTACTTTAAAAGCGATATATCTGGAATGACTACCACATGCTTGGGGTTGTACTTGCGAATATCCTCAGCCAAGGCATCACAAACTGCTATAATCACCTTTGCATTCTTAACAGCAATACCTTCTAAGTAATCAAATAATGAAGCAAAAATACTTAGGAGGGGATATTTTTCAATCATTTGTTGAGCTAAAGACGAATCCATATCATAAACATAGGGAAGCTTGAAGATTACTTTCAGCACTAAACCTATAAAAACAGATTCTTCACCAGCGTGAACTAAATCGTAGCGCTTGCAAAAAATAAGCTGGATAACTTGAAAAAACATGAAAAAATCACAAATTATTTTCTTCCAGGAAAAGCCTGGTCGAATATTACGAACAAAGGGAAGCTGAGGTGTTCGGTAGATTTTAACGTTTTCATAATTAACATTTTTCCCCTCAGGATAAGTGACGACATCAATGGAGTCCCCACGTTTAGACAGTACCTTTAGAACCAAATCCACTGCAATTGGTGTGCCACGGTTCTGATAAAAAGGATGGGGAGCTAGTAGTAATATCTTCATATTAGATTTAGATTGATTTTTATATGAGCTTACTTTTTGGTAGCGAGGAGTTAGTAATTAATAATTTTTAGACTCTAAAGCTTCACTTTAAACTACTGGAATGTAACGGTACTGCTCGCCTCGAATTAGCTACCAATGACCGAGAATTGGCAAACTAGTCTTTGGTAACCATGAATAAATCGAGTATTTGTGTTAGAAGTATGTAGTAAAGAGATAGAGACTGTTTCTTTGTCAAATTAAAACATACTTATTACTGTAGTAAATTATTTTTTCGATTTCAACAATGATGCTAACACGAATTTTTTCTACTCAGTACAGTTTAAATTGAACTTCATCGAAACTTCTTGAACTCTGGCACAGTTTAAATTGAACTTCATCGAAACTTATTAAACTTTGGAGAAAGCACAAATCCTGAGTGAGGCACGGTACAACTTTTAAAAGTTTTTTATGATATGATTGAAAAATTACTATTTTTTTATTAAAAATGAAATAGCGATTCTGGCTGGTGAACGGAACCCAGAAAAGCTGGCATTATTAAAACAGTTATCAGTTATCAGTTATCAGTTATCAGGTCTCCCTCATGGATTTAAAAGGAGACATTCTACCTATAGAGGTAGGGGACTTTCTATCTCATTCACAAATTTGACTTGCGGACTTATCTTTATCGCCTCAGTGGCATAGATTTCGCACAAATTGACGGTTTTGGAGGCACGGATTTTTTACCGTCTTTGGACTACTAGAGATGCCAATCCCATTTTTCTCGGTCAAGCAGAAAATTGTTGGAGCAGATAAGCAAAAAAGGATTCTTTATCGACTTTTTCCATTACCTTAATTTTTCGTCCCCCAGGTTGGATCTTCGTTTGACCCTGACTGATACCAGTTGTAACAATAGCTGTCTCCCATTCGCCAACTTGGTAAAATTCAGGACGATCTAAATAAGCAGTAGCGACAACATCCCAGCAATAATAATCTTGGGGACTGGTGAGAGCGTAACACAACCCCACAAAATCTGAGAGAGGGTAATGACGATTTCGAGCTAGTTTAGTGGTAAATTCTGAGGTTACGGGTACGGTATTAGTTAGATCCAGAGGACATAGAACGATCGGAATATTGGTTTGCCAAATGCGATCGGCAGCAATTGGATCCCAGTAAACATTCCACTCTGCTGACCCGTCGTGTTCTGGAGCAAAGTTTTTTTCTACATTACCTCCAGCCTTTAGGGATCCTCCCATCCAAACAATTTGTCTAATTTTTGTTTCGATTTCTGGAGCGAGATCGAGAGCAGCAGCCAAATTTGTTAAAGGTCCCGTCACCATTAGAGTAACTGGCTCTGGAGCTGACTGCAAGACTTTGGCGGTAAAAATTTGTCCTGATTCTTCTATTAGAGGGGTGCGAATTGTTTCTTGTTCGTTGAGGATCGGGAAGCGATCGATAATTACAGAATCTCGTCGGTAGAGAGAAGGAAAGGGATTGATACCCCTTACGGTGCTTTGAGCTACTGGCACTTCATAGTGTCCTATAAAATCGAGAATTTTACGCGTTACGCTAACGGCAGAACAAATGTAGCAGTCAGCAGGAGTAACGATCGCCCCAATAGGTCTAACATCTTCCATTCTCATCAGTAGGACGAGAGCTAAAAAGTCGTCTATCCCACCGTCGCAATCAAATAGTACTAGTTGTTTTGACATTTTTTTTATTTTAGAAAAATTTGTATTTTTTTTATAAAAAAAGCGGGTTAATCCCAACCCGCATAATATTTATTTTCTTGATATTTGCTAATAGTTTCTTTAAACAACCATCTGGGGATAGGAGCGACATTAAAGTATAATCCTCGAAACATTATCAAATTCCTCTCTACTGATATTTCGGGATTATACTGTTTCTAGCCAGTCATAAATGCGGTCTAGCTGCTCTAAGGTAACTAGACCATACTGCCAGAGGATCATCGGTAAAGGTCCTGGATTTTTCTGTACAGAGCGTTCTAGAACAGCAATTGAGTCGGTAGAGATATCTAATTCTTCTTCCAAAAAATTAATAAATCGAGAATAAGTAATAGATGCCATAATTGTTTTCCTACGTCAAATTCAAATTTACTTCTTTGGTGTTAAAGTGTTCGCTTTTATTGATTGTGAAGTGTATCTTTTTAATTGCCCATGTCGGAAATCACACCTTAGTAAAGATTTAGATTGTTTAGTGATAAATTTAATTTATCTTTTTAGGATTTAGAGCGGTTTCCCACTTGTATTAGTCCATATGGGGGTTGGGTTACGATAATTCTAGAGAGCAAAGGTTACACGGGAGTGACAGATTATTCTCAATCTCCCCTATATTTTCTAAACATTGCTTTTTAAAGCCTCGTACCCGAGAAGCCTTAAAGTTATTAGAATAAAGATCCCGTTATTTTTTGAGACCAAGGGGAATGGGAAGGGAGACCGAGCGAGGATTGAACATTGGTGTGAGACCTTTGAGTATAAGTTGTATTAAGGACAAAATAAGAGTTAGAAGTTTAATTTAAGCCCGTAAGACAAGGGCCAAAACGTCTCACAAGAAAATTCAATTTAAGATAGTTGGACATTGAATATGAAAATTATATTCAATTTTGGGCTTTGCGATCTCTTTTGGAGTATTTTAGTTTGATTCTGTCATAAATATATCTATCAATGGTTTTAAATTTGTAAACCACGCAACAAATTTAAGTCAAGTTTTTCAACACAGCCAGCTCTCAAAAACAGAATTTTTTATCCTGAATCGGAAATCGAACATTCCCGTCGCGGACAGATTAAGATTTATTTAACTTGATGTCAGGGCTCTAACGGACCATCGCTCTTGAGAGGGCGAATGGGTAAATAATTATCCTTGTAGAAATGTTCCAGGGAACGTCTCTACTTTCCTTTACCCCAACAAAAATATAACTAGCCAGATGTGCGGAAAATGATATCACAAGTGTCTAAAATTGTTAATTTAGACAGAGGTTCGCGAATACTTTTGATTGTTTGTTGTATAATAGAAAGCTGAATTTTAAATTAGGGTAGTATTTGGACTCTAATTGTACACCAATAGCAGTCTTGGATACAGATCGTGACAAAAATTAATATAAAGACGCAAGGGAAGAGTCAGACGGGAGATCGATCGCTAGACTGAGATTCATTCATTAAGGTTCTTCTCGTGAAGGGCTAGCTGCTCCTCTAAATACTGAATCTCTGCATCAAGAGTTATTTGGTCGTTATCTTTTAAACCCAACTCAGATTTTGCATCCAGTCGATTTTTAATAATTTTTTCGAGCAGTTCGACCTCTCTACGAGCTTCCCAAAAACGAAGGTCTTCAGGGAAATCCTCTTTGAAGTCGATCGTTTTTTGCAAGCTATTATTAATCTGCTTTTGCAAACTATTCTTAATTTGCGTCATCTGCTCCATAAAGCCACTGTAACGCAGCATCGTCCGCGCAGTGCGATCGTGAAGGACTATATCCATCGGCTTAGCTTCTAAACCACATCTGATGTGGATGTTTGTCACCAGCCCATTCTCATCGATATCGTAATTAACTCTAACCGTATTACCTTCTAGGTCTGGGTCAAGATAGACGGGAACTTTACCCTTTATATTAGGGGAAAGGTATTTCTCAAAATTCTCAGCTCTTTTAAGATCTTGCATTGCTATCTTCTTTCACGTATTTAGCATACAAAGGAACTTTACCCTTTCCCCTATGCTGCAAGTGCCGTCGATCTAATTCATTTTTCCCAGCCAATTCAAAATCAACTCATTGACCTTTTCCGGTCGATCGTCGTGAGGACAGTGACCGGCATTAGGAATAGAGTAAAATTCCGCATCTTCTCTAGTTGCAGCCAAATCTTGGTAAATTTTCGCCCCTTTAATTGGAGTCCAAGGATCGTCTTCTCCCCACAAAACTAACAGAGGATGTTGTAATCTGTTAAGTAACTCAGTAGGTTTTGACCCTGGTGGTGCGCTAAGTACGGAAGCAAATACCTGCTGCGCTCCAGGATCGCAAGAAGGTTCGTAAAGCATATCTACCAGTTCGTCGGTAACTGCCTCGCGGTTAGAATAAACTTGGTAGAGAGTGCGGCGAATTTGGGATTTGCGGCGAATGTTATCAAACATAAATTTTCCCACGACTTTAGAACTTACCACTTTAGTAAAAGTCCCCATTATCAACCGCAACGGGAGATTTAACTCTTCAGGACGGTGATTTAGTCCCCCAGCGCAGTTAATTAATACTCCACCTTTAGCGATTTCTGGACGATCGCAGATCGCACTGAGACTAATTAACCCCCCAATGGAGTTACCCACAAAAACGGTAGGTTCGTTGATGTGAGCTAACCAAAAATCTTTTACCTGTTCTTGCCACAATTCTATACTGTAGTCTAGGGCTGGTTTATCGGAACCTCCAAATCCGAGGAGATCTAGAGCAAATACTTTATAACCCGCTTCTGAGAAGACGGGGATATTTTTCTTCCAGTGTCCGATCGAAGCACCAAAACCGTGAATTAAGAGTAAGGGTTGTCCTACTCCAGTTACGGTATACTTAATTTCGCGACCTTGCCAAGTCCAGGAAAGCTTTTCTATGTTGTTTGTCGGTATTATTGGTTGAGTTGTCACAGTCTTTTATTATTAACTTTAGTAAACATTTTACTTGCTGGGCTAGGGTAATTGAAGATCGAATAGAACAATAACTTATAGGGCGCGATCGCAGTTGCTATGGAAATACAGTTTCGAGAATTTAATCCTTTCGATCTCTGGATTTGGCTGGAATTTGACACAGTTCCTTCGCCAATGGAAAGACAGTATGTAGAAGAAGTGTTTAATTCGTGGTTTTACTTGGGTAGATTGGGAGGATTCAACGCCGAAAATCTTCAGGTTCAAGATATGGGCGTTGACATTAGCTACATGGAATATGATGCTGAAGTAGCAAGTAAAGCTTTAATGGCTCCCATGCACAATATGGCCGATATGCAGTATCAAGGTACTTGGGGACGCTGTTGGATTGACCTGGGAACCAGCGACGCGATCGCCCTGGATGTTTTAATTAATGCTTTAAGTCAACTTAGCACAGAATACGTTCAAATTAAGACACTAATCATTGGCGGTGAAAATAAAAATTGGCCAATTGATAAAGAAAGTCGTTCTCTTTTTGTTGACGAACAATTTAATTAAATTTGCTTAAAAACAATGCCCCATAAAGAAGGAAAAATTCGCGTTTTAGCACTCGGGCTAATTAGAGATAACGATCGAGTATTTGTTTCTGTTGGTTTCGATCCAGTGAAAAAACAAACCTTTTACCGCGCTATGGGTGGGGGTGTAGACTTTGGCGAACACAGTCTAGAAGCACTAAAAAGAGAGTTTTTAGAAGAAATAAATGCCGAAATTACTAATATTAAATATCTGGGATGTCTGGAAAATGTTTTTGTCTATAGTGGCAAGCAAGGACACGAAGTTATTCAATTGTATGAGTGCGACTTTGTCAAATCTAAATTTTATCAACGAGAAGAGATAAAGTTTAATGAAGGGAAACGTCAAAAAACTGCTTTATGGGTTAATGTCGATCGCTTTCGCTCGGGAGAATTGCATCTAGTTCCCGAACAATTTTTAGATTATCTATAGAATTATTTCCAGGAAGGTAGCGATCGGTCGGATATTAAAAGAAAATTAGATGAATCTAAAACTATCCTTATACAGTAGTTTTAGAGATCTAAACAGGTGTAATAGTATAAAACGACTTATCGAAGCAGTATCGTAAAGCTTAGACTCAGGAGACAGCCCTATGGCTCGGATGTACTACGACGAAGATGCCAACTTAGACCTACTTGGAGATAAAACAGTTGCGATTGTAGGGTACGGTTCGCAGGGTCACGCCCACGCCCTCAATCTTAAAGATAGCGGCATTAATGTCATTGTGGGGCTGTATCCAGGTAGTAAATCGATCGACTTGGCGAAAAAAGAAGGTTTGCAAGTTAAGAATGTTGCTGATGCTGCAGCGGCTGCTGACGTAATCATGATTCTGCTACCAGATGAGGTACAAAAAACAGTTTACGATCGCGAAATTAAGCCCCATTTAAAAGAGGGGAAAATGCTAGCTTTTGCTCACGGATTTAATATCCATTTCGGTCAAGTTGTACCTCCACCAGAAGTAGACGTGGTCATGGTTGCTCCTAAAGGGCCAGGACACCTAGTAAGACGAACTTACGAACAAGGAGAAGGAGTTCCTTGTCTGTTTGCAGTATATCAAGATGCTTCAGGTCAAGCTCGCGATCGTGCCATGGCTTATGCTAAAGGAATTGGCGGTACGAGAGCGGGTATTTTAGAAACTACCTTTCGAGAAGAAACAGAAACCGATCTTTTTGGTGAACAAGCAGTCCTTTGCGGTGGTTTAACGGCTTTAATTAAAGCTGGATTTGAAACCCTAGTAGCTGCAGGGTATCAACCGGAGTTAGCTTATTTTGAATGCCTCCACGAAGTCAAATTAATTGTTGACTTAATTGTAGAAGGAGGTTTAGCAAAAATGCGCGACAGCATCTCAAATACTGCCGAATACGGCGATTATACTCGCGGACCTCGAATTGTTAACGACCAAACCCGCGCTGAAATGAGCAAAATTCTTCAAGAAATTCAATCGGGTCAATTTGCAAGGGAATTTGTCTTGGAAAATCAGTCTGGTAAACCAGTATTCACCTCAATGCGCCGTCAAGAAGCCGAACAGGAGATTGAAACAGTGGGCAAAGATTTACGGGCGATGTTTAGCTGGCTTAAAGATAAATAATAGGGATTTCTTGAGGGGGAGAGGGGGAGAGGGGGAGATGGGGAGTAGGGGAGCAGGGAGATAATTAACAGCTAACAGCCAACAGCCAACAGCTAACAGCTAACAGCTTATTTCTCGCGAATTGTAGGTTTAAAAGCAATACCCATAATTACCAAGCCAGGCCAATAGAGATAGGCGAGAATCTCTAAATTTTCGCCAAAGGTGTAGAGAAAAAGAATAAATAAGATAGCTAAACCCGATCGCGCTGTCTCATATCTCTGCGCCTTAATCAGAAGCACGAGGAAACTCAAAGCCATCGGAACGGCTAAAGCGTAAAAACCTACAATTCCCTTGACAAACAGGAGACCGTACCAGGTGTGGTGGGAGCCAATAGGCATATATTCTACCAGGTGAGGGCCTCGCTCTACTACGCCGTGTCCCCAAATTGGGGCTTCAGTTTCCCAGCGATAGCCTGCGATTTCTTTAAGAACCATGCGCACTCGCGTAGATTCGGCTCTCGCCTCCTTAAATTTAGTCCAGAAAGAATCGAAGGCGTTGATTATGGGTGTAGAAAGCAGTCCCCCAAATACGCTAGTTGCACCTAGAAGCACGAGAACGAAAGGACGGGTGAGTCGAGAGATAAAAAAGATAAAAGTAGGGGTGACTATAAGGCAAACTTGGGCTAGCCGTGACTTACATATTAAGCACATGTAGATCGAGCCAATAATTCCGAACCAGCGCCACTTCTTATTTTTCTCCCGCAGAGCCATAGCAAAGTAAACATTACCCACAAAACCCAGTGCTGGTCCCCAAGGCGCAAATAGGCGCTGACGAATTTCTCCTTCCAAATTTATTTCATATAAAGAAACATCAAAAAAGGTTGTACCTGGTCCACCTACTGCTTTGAGTGGAGAAACATAGAGAATTTCTGGCAAGTGCAAAATCGGAGCAACAATCAACAGGGGTGAGAGCAAAAGGGTATGAAAGCAAACAATACAAGCAGCGCGGTAAACGATCTGAGGTCGAATTTTCAAACAACCTGCAAGTGGATAGAGAGCAAGCACAGCCCAACCTTTTGCCCAACCAATAGAAGACTTAATGATGAGGGAGGTCGGCAAGTTAAAATCGAGATGACCCATAATTAGGGCAACTTCCATAACCAGCATCCCAACAATCCACACCCAAATAATCAACGGGATGAAAACTCTTTGGCTGGATGGTGTTTCCTCAGTTTGAAACCAAATCTTCAAGACTAGGTAGAAAAAAAAGATCCAGGCTAAAACTGCGCCAACAATATATAAGCCGCCGATGAGGTAGAAAGCGTAAGTCCAGACCATGGTGTGCCAGACCAACTTCTCAGGGAAATTTTCT
The DNA here is from genome assembly GCA_030065755.1 of Prochloraceae cyanobacterium. Taxonomy (GTDB): domain Bacteria; phylum Cyanobacteriota; class Cyanobacteriia; order Cyanobacteriales; family JASJDA01; genus JASJDA01. The sequence continues at coordinate 22,807 of JASJDA010000015.1, forward strand.
GGCTTAATATCAGCTTTGCTACTTCTAGAACTAAGAGTATTATCAACTTTATTCGTCACGCCAATATTTCTCGAACGATATTTTTCATCGCTTTATTTACAGGCTCCCGCCACCAAATTAAAATCAATCCAGTACTTACCAGGATTGAACCCAAAAGGGAGCCAGCCAGAACTAGTTTTGTCTTAGGAGAAGTAGGATTGTCGGGTAAGCTAGGTTCCTCAATAATTTGCAGCAGAGGAAAAGATCCAAATGGATCTCCTTTGCCTAAATCTATCTTGGCTAAAGTAGAGGCAAAGACAGCTTCAGCAATTTGGAGATCTCTTTCCAAACTTTCCAAGATCGATTCTTTGGGTGTTAGATCCGCTAATCTGGCTTCTAATTGAGCAATCTGTTGCGTAAGTACTATAACCTGAGCGGCTATGCCCTGCGATCGTGCATTTAAGGTTACGACTTTTTGAAAAAGTTCACTGCGTTTGATGCCAGAACCATTGCTATTATCCAGACTCAGCCGCTCCAGGGTTAATTGTTCCACTGGTCTATTTAATAAGATTTGACCTCTTTCTAAAAGAGCAGTTAGAGCTGCTTCTTGTTTTTGTCGAGCTACCACCACATCTGGATAGTTGGGACCTCGATTTTTCTGAAGGGAGATTAATGTCGTAGTTGCGTCTGCGTATTCGGTGAGATATTTTTGAAACTGTCGATCGGTTTGCAAGGCTAGGGCATCAGCAGCTTCTTGAGGAGACAACTTGAGGTGGGCAGAAAGCTGTTGAAGCTGAAGAGCAACCTGCTGCTGTTGTGCAATAATTTCCGCTCTTTGTTTGCGCAAACTTTCAATATTATTAATTAAATCTGTGATTTGGTTAGAAGAATTGAGTCCCGATTTCGCTTTATAGAGGGAAATATTTTTTTGCGCTTGGGTCAATTTTACCTGAGCATTCTCTACAGCTTTCTGAATTGCTTGATTTCGCTGCAGAAGTTCTGCCTCTCGCAGACTTTCAATGCGCTTGTATAAGGCTTCGTAGAGAGCCTTAACCTTGGCTTGTGAATTGGCGGGATTACTTCCATCTAGCTCTACCATTAACATAGTAGTATTATTGACTATTGTGATGGTAGGCTCGCCGAATTCTTGCTCCGATATATCCAGTGAAGCTGCTGCTGCAGCTAGGACAGCAGGACTCATGGCAATCAGTTTGTAATTTTCCCTTGGATCGGACGATCTACCAAAGGCAGAGCTACTTGAAGTTATTGCTTGACCAATATTTGGTAAGTTGATATTGACCCCTGGACCTGTTGCTCCCACATTCAGAATCATTTCGCTGGTGTATGAAGGAGCAGTTGTTTTTAAGTAAAAAATAGAAAGACCCCAAATTGCACTATTGCAGAGAGTGCCAATAAGCATATATTTCAAGGTACGCAGTAGTCTCGATTTCTTCGAGACTACTACTGAGTTGTCCTTTGGTAAAGAATTGGGGCTGCTTTCCATCTAAAATCTTCGCAATAATATATCGATCGGATTTAATATGTCTCCTAGAGTACGGAAAACATCCCTAAGGTTGCTAACTCCAGAATCATAGCAAGTTACTCCATCTCTAGGCATGAGTAAGGGGTTATCAGCATCATTATGAGAATTACTTAGCAAATCCTCAATGGAACGCTCTAGCAAGGTGGTTTTTCCAGTAATTTGGTCGACTCGCATTAGTGCAATTTTTCTTAAGCCATTAGTAGATATGATTCCCCCCGAACAGTTGGCAGAAATTGCTGCTTGAGATAAACGAGAGCCGTAGGGAAAAGTAATCCCTTCTTCTTTGTTGCCAGTGGCTGAAGAAGCATTACTGTTGGCAGGAACGGTAAGATTAGAAATAAATACCTTAATCCCAGGTGGAGTAATTTGGGAAGGGCGTACTAATTCGGCTTGAAAGCTTTCTGCAGTGGGAACGATTATTCTATCTTCAGCAATTAACGGTACGTCTTCAGCAGATTCGCCACTAAAAATCCCATAAATATCGATAATTGTTTCTCGATCGTCTCGTAGCAAAATAATGTTTTTAATATCTGCTGTAGGTGTCACCCCACCAGCAGCTCTGATAGCATTACTTAAATAGCGTCCTCGAGGGTAGTCACCAGTAATTTGGCGAGCCTCTAGAGAAATAGATGTTTCGGGAGGCTTCTTAGGTTCGTTAATCAGCACCCGACCTCCTCTAAAAACTTCTCCACTAACATATACTTGTACTGGAGCCCACTGCAAAATTTGAACGGTCAGTACCAGGCTGTCAGCCAGAAAAAAACCTTTATCTATCAACGCTTGAGATAAGTTTTCCTCAACTTCTGTCGGTTCTAATCCCCTAACGGGTATATGTCCGAGATACGGCACTTCTAACTCTCCGTCTTGATTGACTTCGTAAGCGCGACTAAAGTAGGAATCGTCGGGGATAGAAACTTCTAGACGATCGCCTGGAGAAAGGGGTAAAGCCCGCACTAGGGAGGTATTTCCTAAAGCGATCGCTACTATGCTTAATCCTAAACAGAAATAGCTATTTTTGATTCCCATCCAGATTGCCAATCTCCTCGTACATCACTTTCAGTTTCCAAACTATACTTGCAGAGCCAATTTTAAAAATATTAATAATGTTCCCTTTGCCTATTCCCTGTTCCCTTTAATCTGACTGATACAAATATATACGACGAAAAACATAACGGCTTGCCCAAAAAATAAATAAAGGTAGGAAAATTATATGGGTTAGCAAGACTGCTGTTGCTACGCCAATACTTTGCCACTGAACCCCAATTAATAAACCCGTAGTAAACAATCCAGTAAAAATCACATTCCAGTACAAGTCTAACTCTGGTTTATCTACAGCTACCAATAATTGAGAAGCTGCATCAGCAAAGGGACGGGGAATTGCTGACAAACAAATTAATATTAGGACGGGAATAGCATCAATCCATTTTTCTCCAAACACCAACGGAACGTAAAACGGAGCTAAACTAGACTGCAATAAAGCTAAAGGAATAATTGCTAAACTAATTGTTTTAAAAGTATTGTAGTATTGCTTGCCGAATTGTTTCAAGTCCGATCGAGCTTGACAAAGATGGGGCAATAAAACGGGTTTAATTGAGTTAATTACGCTCAGACTTATTCCTAACCCCGCATTGAAGGCAAAGTAGTAAATTCCCAGAGCCTCAATACTTAGAAAACGGCCGACAATCAAATAGTCTAAGTTAGAACGAAGGGTATTAAGCAATTCTACCCCCACAATATTACGACCAAACCTAAACATTTCTCCCCAATGGTCAGTAGTGAAACCACCCTTAGGTTTCCAGGAATGATTCCTGCTAATGGAATAAGCCCAGATCGGTGTTACCAGAATTTTTGGCAAGACAATTGCCCACATCCCCAATCCCCCAAAGGCAAAGACTAAAGATAAGAGATTGTCACTAGAGATTTGTATCATCTCTGTTATGGCAATAATTTTAAAACGACCTTCCCGTTGCAGTAAGGTCGCTTGTACTAAGCCCGTCGGCACGATTAGCAGACTCAACGCCATAGTGCAGATCGGTAAAATTATTTGGTTATCTTGATAAAACCAAGCCAGGGGAAAAGCAGCTAAACACTGAATAACAAACAAGCTAACAAACACCAACCAGTTGAGCCAATAAGCAGATTGAGCAAGATATTCCACCCTGCTTTGCTCGACTTGGATCAGACGCTTACCTACCCCATTACGAGTAAAAACCCGCACTAATTCATTAGCAGTTAGGACGATCGCGGCTAAACCGTAGTCATGAGGGGTCAAATATCGCGCCAGTACAATAGTAGTCATCAAGCGAGTAACCCGAATTACTAGCCTACCAGCACTTAACCAACCGACATTGCGAATGAAAGAATTATCGAGCTGCTTGAGCTTCTGCCCCATTTTAATTAGAAAATTCATCTAATTTACCTAAATTTTGCCCCTATTTTTAACTTGACAAAATTTAATCATTATGGTATTCATAACGTGCAAGTAAGGGGAAAGTTAGCAAGGTTACTTTTTGCAGATCGTTCGCGGTCATCTTTTCTTTCCAAGCTTCATCGAGTTTGAGTCGATCTACCCCAGAACGAAATCTTTGAGGACTTCCAGCAATGACGTGATTGCTAGTGACAGTAAATTGATTATTTTTTACAAGAGGAAGAGAAACGACATCTTCTTGAAGAAGGTTACAAATTTTTCTCAGGTTTAGATCGGGTTGACGCACAAAATCTTCATAGCGAATGCGTAAATATCGATCGGGAGTTTTGTTTCCCAACCACTCCATTAAAATATTTTTGGCTGTCCAAGCAAGAGAACCTTTAACTAGACTGTGATGCAAAAATTCTGGCACTCCTTGAAGTTTCCGTTTGATTAAGGAGAACTCAACACCGCGAGGATCCCTTACTAAATGAACCAGATACACGTCGAGAGTCGGTAGTTGACTCAGGAGATAGTAATGAACTAGTGATTTAGAGGCGTCAATAATAACGCGACTGCCTGTTATGGTTGGAATTTTGCTATAGAGTTTTTCTACTGTAGCCGGATAATTACCAAGAAGAGACATGAGGAATTTGCTCCCACCTGGTAAAAATGCTAAGGGGAAATAGCGCACTAATTTGCGACTCAGTTGAAACATTTTTTGGGGGTCAATTTGACCTAGATCGGCTTTTTCTAGCACTTCTTGCCAAAATTGACAGTCATTAAAAGAAACGCTACAACCACACAAGCGATTTTCCATGAGTCCGTAGCGCCAGATAATATAGAGTTCGCCAACAGATATAAAGCCGTGAAGTTGTCCGAGAATCTGACTGATTAAAGTGCTTCCACTTCTTTCCTGGCTGGCAATATATAGAACTTTTGTTTTAGGAGTTTGTTTCACGATCTTCTTTCGTAAATTAATTTGGTAGTGTTTTAAGAGGACGATCGAGTGAGTAAGTTTTGATAGATACTTTGTAAACGGTCTGCTAAAAAATTCCAGTCGTAATTTGTACGAACTTTGGCATATCCACTTTCACCCATTTGCTTTCTTGCTAAAGGATCTTGTAGTAATTGCAGTAAACTGGAGGCGATCGCTTGGGCATTTTGTTTGACAATCAATCCATCCTGGCGATCGGTAATTACACTGTGAATGGCGGGTATATCTGCTGCAACAACAGGCTTTTTATGCAACCATGCTTCTAAATAGATACCACCTAAACTTTCTTTAATCGAAGGGACGCAAAGTATATCGCAAGCTGCTAACGCCGATGTTTTGACTGCTAAACTTACTTTACCCAAATTGACAATACGTCGATCGCTTTGTTGAGTAAAATAGGTTGCTGAGGCTTCTGTATGAGGCCCTAAAAAAACAAAACGAGTTTCAGGTTGTTCCGACCAAATTCGATCGGCAGCTTCGCATAATTGTTGATAGCCTTTGTAAGATACTTGGCGACCAATAAATAGAACTATAGGATGGTCTCCTAATTGATTTTGTTGGCGAAATTCGGCTGGATTTGCTTCCTTAGCGACTAAAGGACCAATGGGACAGATGTGGATGCGATCGGCATTTAGGTTTTGTTCGATGAGCCAATCCCTCTCGAAAGAAGTCATGGCAATCAAAGCATCTGCACGTTGATAAAGTCTTCGTAGGGAGGAAGATAGAATTTCTTTACCGCTAGTAATATGGGGTAAAGGTGTTAGAACAAAAGGAAGTCTCAACTGTTTGGCTATCTCAACCACCGCTTCTACACTACAGGTCAAACCACTATAGACAGCGTGGAGAATTTGATAATTAGGGACAATTTGCCGCAGTTGGTTGGCTACACTAACACGAAAAAGGTTGTGATATATAGGTCTGGTAAGACGATAATTAGAATAATAACTACTAAAGTACTTTATCGAGCGTCGCCAAGGCTCATTTGGTGCAACTTGATAAATCGGAATTTTGCCATCCATTAAGGTGTTAGATCGATACTTTGTCAAAGCGATTTCTTTGGAGCATGATTCGTCAGCACAATGGCGAATGACACCGATGTGATGTTGACGTTGTAAATGTTGAATTATTTCTCTGGTATGTAAAGCTGCTCCCGTAGTTGCTGGCCAGTAGCGACTGACGTGAAATAAAATTTTAGGTGCTTGGGAATCTATTGTAATTGCCATCATGCTCTCAAATCTGATAATTGAGCCAATGAGAAAGGTCGCGATCGATTAAATCCTGACAATTCAAAATATCTTCTCGATATAGAGCGCTCAGTTGTTGACGCACCTCTGGAGAAATCTCAGGTTTGACCAGATTTGAGTGCTGGATTTTTTGACGCAGCACAGCAGGAAACAGAGGTTTAAGGGCAGTTTTAATCGGGTTGGGTTTAGTAAGTAATTGATGGAAAAACTGGTTTTTTGGCATCCCCGACTTATTTGGTCGGATTTTCATGTCTGGAACAAAAGTGTCATCGACATTGAGAAAACCAAAAATATCCTGGAGTAAAGCAACAGGATTTTTGCGAAAATCTTCGTAGAGGTAAATTCCAATCTGGCTGCGATCGAAGATGTGATAATAGCGCTGAATTTGCTTAGCATAGTAGCCAATTTGGATATAATGCCAAAACCACTCCCAGTTTTCCTCAATTCGTTTCGGTTCGTCCTGCAATGCTTGTGTAAAATCCTTATGGGGTTCGCGATCGTCCCGAATTAGATGGAGAAAATTGGCATAAGCGCGCTCGACTGGGTTGCGAAGAATAATAATTAAACGAACGTTGGATAAGTGAGCGCGAATTCTTTCTGGGGCTTTGGGACTGTATAAGTAGAGAGGAGATGATTCTCCAATGGCAACTTCATTCGTAACTCCCTTAAACTCTGCCTGATAAACTGGTAAACTAACCATCGAGAAATCGTTAGTTTCTTTATCTCCAGGCCCCTGAAAATTCACGGTTTCCCCTTCCAAGGCAAAAAAGTTAGTTTCTTTCTGGGAACTCATGTAGATTTTGGGGTGCTGCTTGAGATAGGCATGAAGGGCTGTTGTCCCTGCCTTTGCCGCCCCAACAATTAGAAAATTTGGCATGGTCATGGTTTTAAGCCCTGTGAGGATTATCCCTCGTGCTTAATTGCGATCGACTTAAGAGACCCTGTTTGCCTAGTCCGTATATAAGCTAGGTCGATCGAGAGATCTTAAAAGCCTTAACTATAAAATTCCCAGAACTTTCCTCTAATTAACAATCCTAAACTTCTTGCTGCTGACTCATAATTTTTCTTTTCTGGGAAAAACCCGTTATTTTCAATGCCAATGCTTCAATTTGAGCGTAGAAAGAGAATGGCAAAAGACGCATTAAGTAAGCAGCGCTTAAGGTGAGCAAAGTGCGACGCGGTTCGGAAAACAAAATAAACCAATGAGTTCTTAATGCTTCATTGACGAGTTTAATTGCCATTTGGGTATCTTTTAAACGAATTGCTCTGCGAGCTAAATACCGCAATTGATAAGCTCGTGCTGGTTTTTCCCAGCGTTCGAGTACTTCTGGTGCGTAGTTACGAGTTTTTTCGATAACTTTTTCCCAGGAGTCTAATTGCTTGAGAATGTTAGCCGAAAGTCCTTCTGTATTGACTCGATAAAGGGTTAAAGCTTCGGGAATTCCTTCAATTTTCCACTTTGTTGTCAAGACAATCCGAATCCAGCACTCGATATCTTCTGACTGTCGAAAGCGATCGTCAAAGTAAAAATTTTCTACTGTTCCATAAAAATTCTCTTGAAACTCGATCTCTTTTAAAGTGTCGCGACGAATCACAGGAGCAGATCCATTTCCAATAGGATTGCGACAGAGCAAATGTGTTGCTGTAATGTCCTTGAGTTTTGGCATCTGATAAATTCCCAGGGATTTGCCATTGCCATTAATAAATCCCGATCGACTGAAACTAATACCAACTTCAGGGGAACGATCGAGATGTCGGACGTGTTTTTCTAATTTTTCGGGTAGCCAAAGATCGTCGGAATCGAGGAAAGCTAAATAATCCCCTGAAGCGTGACGAATTCCAGTGTTCCGCGCTCCTGCTAAGCCTCTATTTTTTTGACTAATAATTTTAATCCGAGGATCTTCAAATTGCTGACAAATTTCTACGCTGCGATCGGGGGATTCGTCGTCAATAATTAGCAATTCAAAATTAGAATAGGTCTGCTCTAGGACAGACCGAATAGTACTAGCAATATACTGCTCGACGTTATAAGTAGGAACGATAACCGAAACTAACTTCATGTTAACTCTCGCGAATATTTAAATATAGTTTGGTATTAAAGTTGTCAGTTTTTCTTCTCTTAAATCTTTGCCGAATTTTTGTTCTAGCATATAAGAAGCTTTAGCATAATTATTTCTTGGCGCTACAAAGCTAGTTGTTTTAGGATAGGCAAGAAAACTCACTAAGTCTTCAACAGATTTAGCAATAGGTACTCCTGTGCTTTCCAAACCTTCGGCTAGCTCGATTTGATGGTCGTCTACGTGTTCTCCTAACTGATGAAAGCGCGGCACTAGAATAAATGGCTTGCCGCTTGTTACTAGCAAATCAACAGTTCCTTCTCCACAATGAGCAATAATTAAGCGAGCTTTTTTAACTAAATCTTTGAATTTATTTTCTGGTAGAAGGGAGAAAGCTTTCACCCCTGATGGCAAAATAGTACAGGAGCCATACTGAATGAAAACTTCTTCTCTATCTGGTTGTAGAAAACCTTCTTCGATAAGCCGATCGATCCACCGCATCAAGCGATTAAAAGGATATTTTTCTGTACCAACTGTGATGAGAATCATAATAATTAGATTGCTAAATAAATATAAGATAAAGATTGAATTATGGAAATAGTTGAAATAAAATACTTCAGAAATATTTCAAGATAAAAATATCTGAGAAAGAAAAAATTTAAAATTAATAACTAATTAATAATATTCACTGTGATTTTAAATTGAATTTTTCCTTTACTTAGTAACAATTATATTCGCTACAGATTTTTTATACCTCAGTGAAAAGTCTTATTGTCTACTAACAAGAAAAAAAAATGTAGGAGTTACTGATTGACAAACATATGAATATATGTGTTAAAAGACGATGCGAACATCTTCTAACACATATTAGGCATTCTGTCAACAGAAAACTCCTATTAATCTCGAAAATCTTAGAGATAAATAAATGCAGTAATTATTGCAGGTAAATATCACGACTTGGCAAGTTAATCGTTGGAATGCGCTCTTCAGAGCCAGAACCCAAGGCTAGAACCCTTATTATTCCGTCGCGAAATTAGCTAACTTGCCAAGTCGTGAAATATCGTTACTACTTAAGGCTAAACCAGGAGATAAAACTGCTAGATCCACTTGAGATTGATCTCCAACCCCATCAACGTCAAATGATAGCATTCCAGTGAGATCGTTATAAATAAAACGATGGCTAGATTCGGTAGCACTCGAACCCACGTAAAATTGATTTTGAAGCAAAGGAGAACCAGAATAAGTTGTAGGATTCAATCCACCGCCAAAATTATCAGCATTAATAACTATTTTATCTCCTTGTGAAATTGAAAAATTTTCGATCGTATCTATTCCTTCATTGGGGGAGTTAAAAACAAATTTATCCGCACTGTTACCACCGACGAGGGTATCATTTCCAGTTCCACCAATAAGTACGTCAAAATCTGCAAATTGAGAAATTAACCACTCTCCTTTTTCAAAGACAAAATAATCTACTGTTTCATCCCAGTGCTGACCATCTAAATATTCGGGTTCTTCTAAAAATGCAGTAAAATTGTCGCTTTGAATGTCTTGGATACGAACTGCAACTGGTTGACTTCCTACATAAGAATTAACTCGAGCAAAAACTACAGGATTAACATAATCGAAAAGAAGATCGATCTTTGTAAACTGTTCGTCGAGTTCGAGCGTACCCATTTCACCGACTACATTACCAAAAACATCTCGAATAAAATCAGACCCTTCAGTGCCATTAAAAGCTAAATAATTAACTTCTTCAGTAGCATGCCAAGTTTCTGAATCTTTACTTTGTTCTTCATCTACTTTGAGTTCTACTCCATCAGTATTTAAATTTTTTAAACGCAACCCAGAAGGATCTGACCCGTTATAGGTAGCAATGTTGCTGAGAATTCGAGGTGTTTGATTAAAAGTAGTATTAAGATTTAGCGTTTGAAATTGATGTGAGATCGTATTTCCAGTATTACCTGCTTCTAAATAATAATCGTTGCTTCCCGATTCGATCGCTAACCAACCAATAGTCTCGGTTCCATGACCGGTTTGATTTAATGCTTCTTCTTCTTCTAATGCAATTTGGAAACCACCTGTAGTGGTATTTTGTTGGCGAGTGCGAACGAAATCAATGTCATTATATGTTTGTACATTACTAAAAACAAGGGGATTTTGGCTGAAATTAGCGCCAAAATTAACTGTTTCAAATCCGTCACTGTCAGTAGTGACTTTGTTAGTATCGAAAGTGCCTACTTCTAGTAAAAAAGTAGTCTGGCTAATGCTATCGTTACCTGCTTCGAGGCGATCGTTACCAGCACCCCCATCGAGAAGATAATTACCATTTCCTGTAACAGTAAGAACGTCGTCTCCATCAGTTCCATTTATTTTATCTGGAGTTCTCTGTAAATCTCCCCAAGCAATTTTTCCTAAATCGGTAAGAATTTCAGTATTAGTACCGTCAAAGTGTTCCCCATGTCCTCCTTCACCGTAGGTAACGTCATTATTATCCTGCGCTCTCATCGTCCAAACCATTCTACCAATACCGAGCTCGTTAGCAGCTTCGACTGCGCGACGACTAGCATCTAATGTGTTGATGTTGGCATTTTGATTTTCAGAACCGTATTCGCCAATCATCATGGGAATGCCTAGATTCTGTAAAGCTGTTAAATATGCACGAATATCTTCGTATCCACCAGGATTATCGGGATTATCTTGTTTATTAGTACCGTTCCATTGGTCGTAAATATGGATGTCAAAAATTACATTCTCATTTCCTTCCATGACGTCTAGAGCGGAACTAGCTAGTGTTTGAGTGAAATAATCTTGACCCCAAGCTTCTCCGTTAACGACAATGATATTGTTCGCACCTTCAGCACGAATGACATCGATTATTTCGCGATGATAACTGACCCATTTTTGAGGATCGGCAGTTGCATTACCTGGTTCGTTAGATAGATTGAACCAAACATTAGGATTGTTGCCAAACCTTTGCGCCATATCTCTCCAATATTGTAGGAGGATTTCTTTTTCGTTCCCTTTGTAATATCCCCCGATCCGATCGTGAGCGTCAAATATGACAACTCCATCATTATCAGTAACAGCATTTGCAATTGCTTCGTTGTTGGCATAGTTATCTTCATTGGGATGAGCTTGACTGTAACTTCCTAATAAATAATTAGGAACTCTAAGAGCATTAAATCCCCAATCGTTCATATAGGAATCTATATTAGAAGTTCCTTCCCAAGCAAACATATTTGCTCCTTGGATAATAAATTCTTCGCCATTTGGATCGTATATTTTAGTTCCAATTACTTGAAATCCTTGAGAGATGTTAGACACGATTTTCCTCCATTTTTTCTTTATATCTATACATATTTTGCTTATTTAAAGAGAGATTTAGCTTCTGTGTAAATACAGATTTTTTTGAATATAAAGTAAAAGTTTATATATAAAAAAATAGTATTAATTTATGCGAATATAATATTTTTTTCAAATAAATAAAAATGCAAACAAGGTAATTTTATAAGTGAGTTATTTTGTTGACATGAGCGATCGCCAAATAGCATAGGACCATATATATCGTGAATCTGGAAATGTTAAATTGCGAAAAAGTGTTTTTTTCTTAGGTACTTGAGGAGCTATTAGTTCAGCTTGGGGATATTTATCCAGAAGTTGTGGCCATTGAACGTAAAGAGTATCGAGAAAAGGAAGAACTAGACGCGCTGATAAACTGATGTCTTTTACCCGAGTGAAAGATTCGACAAAAGCTGTTTTGCAGCCTAATATTTTGCCTAAGATAATGAAAGGAACTCCAACTCCTGCTCCTGTAGAAAGTATCATTTGGGGACGTTCTTTTAAGATCGCTTTCCCCGCCAGAAAAAAATTGCGGATTAGGTTGGGTAAATGACGATTGGTAGGACCCCAACTCCAGTAAACCTTGGCGTGTTTAAGTGCTTTTTCAGTTGCAGGGGTGCGCTCGGTAATCCAACAATATTGATACTTACTCCAAAAAGGACTGAGATTTTGTAAAGCTCTAAAATGGCCGCCATGGGAAGAAACAAGAAGAATTTTCATGTTTAATTTTTTATTAGGAAAATCGATCGATTTTGTTGTGGAAAAATAGTTTGTAGCGAGCTCTACAAGCTATTTTTGAATTAGAGTTACTTGCAGTAAAGTAAGTCCCAGCTTGTGATTGAAGGTGCTTGAGTAAAGGATACCCGAACCAATTTCCTAGTTTTCTAGCCCTCGATCGAAGTTGATTTGGAAACATCTAGCAGAGTCTGATTGACGATATTAATGATAATAGTCGTCCTCTCTACTAACAATCTTATTTGCTATGTATTTGTGATGGTTCAGTAGAAAGTACGATTTTTTTTTACGCAAAAATTATTGGTTTTCTACCACCCCGATCTGCGCGATTGGAAGAGCTAATGGAATTATTGGATAAATATTGAACAATTTTTGATAAAGCAAGTTGCGATCGAAGGGAAAAATTTCTAGATTTTTTGATAGTAATTATACGTAATGAAAAATATCTAAAGACCTGTTTGTACCCGCCACAGATTAGTGTAAATACCGTTTTGTTGTACTAATTCTTCGTGTTTTCCTCGTTCGACTATTTTTCCTCTCTCGACGACATAAATACAATCGGAGTGACGAATGGTAGAGAGACGGTGAGCGATCGCGATGGTGGTTCGCTCTTTGGTGATATATTTAATCGATCGAGCAATAGCTGCTTCTGTCTCGTTGTCCACGGCTGAGGTGGCTTCATCTAAAATCAGGATAGGCGGATTTTTTAAAATAGCACGGGCGATCGCCAATCTCTGTCGCTGTCCGACGGATAATTTTTGTCCTCTTTCTCCTACAATTGTGTCGTATCCGTGGGGCAATTGTACGATAAATTGATGAGCTTCAGCAATTTTGGCTCCGTGTATAATTTCTTCCAAATTAACATCGGGATTACCATAGGCTATATTGTCTCTTACTGTTCCGCGAAACAAAAAGACATCTTGACTCACCCAAGCTATAGCTTGACGCAGGTTGGATAAGACAATATGCCTAAGATCGATACCGTCTAGGGTAATATTTCCCTCTTGCAATTCATACAGACGCAAGAGAAGTTTGACAATAGTACTTTTACCAGAACCAGTGGAACCGACGATCGCAATAGTTTGACCAGCAGGGATATGCAAGGAGAAATTTCTAATTACGGGTTCCCTGTCTTTATAGGCGAAAGTAATATTGTTTAATTCTATTTCGCCGCGAATAGAATTTACAGCTAGGCTAATGTGTCCTGGATGAGCCACAATAGGAGTATCGAGCAAATCCATGACCCGATTGGTAGAAGCCATCGATCGCTGATATAAATCTAGGGTTTGTCCGAGACTGGTTAGGGGCCAAAGCAAACGCTGAGTGAGAAAGACTAAGACGCTGTAAGTACCTACAGCTAGATTACCTGCTACTGTTGCCATACCCCCATAGAGGAGGATAGCGGTAAAGCCTACTAAAATGACGATGCGAATGAGGGGGACAAAAGCGGCACTCATGGCGATCGCTTTTCTGTTACTCTGACGATAGGCTTCACTATCAATTCTCAGTCGTTCTATTTCATAAGCTTCTGTAGTAAAGCTTTTGATAGTAGTAATGCCGCTGAGATTGTTAGAAAGCCGACTGTTGAGAATACTTACTTTTTCTCTGACATCAGCATAAAGGGGTGTCAAACGCTTTTGAAATACGATCGACCCCCATAAGATAAAGGGTATAGGTAATATCGCCATCCAAGCAATGTCAGGAGTGAGAATAAAGAAAGCGGAGCTGACAAGAATTACAGTAGTGCTTACTTGAAGGATTTCATTAGCACCTATATCCAAGAAACGCTCTAATTGATTTATATCGTCGTTGAGTATGGCTAGCAGCGCACCCGTACTTCTTTCCTCAAAATAAGCTAAGTCTAGATTTTGTGCGTGAGTGTAAGCATCTAAACGCAAATCGTGCTGAATATCTTGTGCTAGATTGCGCCACAATCTTTGGTAAGCATACTGAAATATAGATTCTAATCCCCAGATAATTAGAGACAAAAAGCACAAGAACGCGAGCTGTGCAAAAATGTCAGTAATTCCTAGATTGGCAATAATAGAATCCTGTTTTTTGACAACGACATCCACTGCTGCACCGATTAAAGCAGGGGGGGCTAGATCGAATATTTTGTTTAAAATAGAGCAGGTAATGGCTTGCCAAATTAAAACACGGTATTTGCTTCCGTATTTAAAGAGACGCGCCAAAGGATGTTTGTCTTTATCTATTGGCATTATTGCCTTCAACCTCAGCACTTCTTCAGGATTTTGAGCGTATAGAAATGCTACAAAGTTATCTAGATGTTGTCAAAATTGTAGGGACGTTGCATGGAACTTCTCTACAAAGGCAATGAAAATTCGATCGAGATATAGATATATTAGTAGTTGATTTTGCGTAAGGAGGAACGCCCGTGGAAAATACTGTCAATTGTAAGGTAGATTGCGTAGATGGCTGCGTTTTAGACGATCGATGTCCTCATAAAGAATATGCAGCAGAAGCATCTAAGTTTATTGAGGATACTTCTCTGGACAAAATGATTGAGATAGCTGAGATAGCGCGTATGAAAAAACTTACCGAACCGCCAAAATGGGTTATTCCTGAGGATATTTAAGTTGAGTAAAACTGTAACAATTTATCTCAAGCATTTGCGAAAATTGGCTGCCACTCTGATGCTTATTTCTGGAGTGACACATATTTTGCAACTTTTTGTCTACCCCGCTGAATTTCACGTTCTCGGTGCTGCTGCCTTTGGTGTAGTCTACTTTATTATCGGTATTCTTCTATTAGGTTACAGTCGTACAGCTTTGTGGCTGGGGGCAATTTTACCGAGTATTGGCGGGGTGTTAGGAATTTATCGATTTATATTTCTTCATCCCAATCCATTTACAGTTTTTCACGTGGCGATCGATCTGGTAGTGATTCCTATATGCACATACAACCTGATTAGAAAGAAAAGAAGTTCTTGAAATAGGTTTATTGCAATCTAATTCTGAAAATACTTGTTTTAGGTAGTCTGCGAGGGTATTTTATGCCAATTGATTTTCGTAACACTAACACCCTCTGGGCTTCAATTTTAGTAGAAACCCTGCAACGCTTAGGGTTGACTACCGCTGTTATTTGTCCTGGTTCTCGATCGACTCCTTTAACTATAGCTTTTGCACGACATCCTCAAATAGAAGCTATTCCAATTCTCGACGAACGATCGGCTGCTTTTTTTGCGTTGGGAATTGCTAAGCGATCGAAGCTTCCTGTAGTTTTAGTTTGTACTTCTGGGACAGCAGGAGCAAATTTTTATCCCGCAGTTATTGAAGCTAAATACAGTCGCGTACCTCTGATCGTTTTAACTGCCGATCGCCCCCCAGAGTTGCGAGATTGCTATTCAGGACAAACAATAGATCAGCTAAGATTATACGGCAATTACCCCAACTGGCAATCAGAATTAGCAATCCCCAGTGTAGATATACAGATGCTGCGCTATTTACGACAAACGATCGTACAAGGATGGGAGCGATCGCTTTTTCCTATACCAGGAGTAGTTCATCTCAATATACCTTTTAGCGACCCTTTAGCACCAATTCCTCAACCTGACACCAATATTCTCAAGTCAGATTTTCAGCCAGAAACATTTTTTAGCAACATACCTCGTTCTGGTCTTCCCATCTACCCATCTCCTCATCTTCCCAGTATTCCCATCCAAGAATGGCAATTGTGCGATCGAGGTATTATTATCGCAGGAGTAGCCCATACTCAAAGTCCGAGAGAATATTGTCAGGCGATCGCTACTTTATCTCAATATCTTAAATGGCCTGTTCTTGCTGAGGCACTTTCACCGGTAAGAAATTATGCTGACTTCAACCCCTATCTTATTTCTACCTACGATTCGATGTTGCAAGACAGGAAAATCGCCCAAAATTTAGCGCCAGAAATAGCGATACAATTGGGTTCCCTTCCTACCAGTAAGGAGTTACGCTCCTGGTTAAATACTATCCTCCCCAAACGCTGGATTATAGATCCTAGTCCTGAAAATTTGGACCCTGTTCGCGGGAATACTGTTCACTTGAGAACCTCGATCGAACAATTAACGGCGACTATTATTCCTTTTTTGCAGAAAAAACAAGGTAAGGAGCGAATAAATACAGGTTCTAATTACCTCAATCTTTGGTGTAATGCGGAAAAGAAAATCAGGGAAGCGATCGACCTAACTATGGAGTCTGTGGATACTCTTTTTGAAGGTAAAGCGGCTTGGTTGCTGTCCCAAGTTTTACCGCCAACAACGCCAATATTTATTGCTAACAGTATGCCAGTGAGGGATGCTGAATTTTTTTGGACTCCAAATAATAAGAAAGTAGTTCCTTATTTTAACCGAGGTGCAAATGGCATTGATGGCACTTTATCTACTGCTTTAGGTATTGCTCATCGCGATCGAAGTGCCGTAATGTTGACAGGAGATTTAGCTCTTTTACACGATACAAATGGATTTTTAATCGGTAATAAATTGAAAAATCATTTGACAATTGTTTTGATTAATAATAATGGGGGCGGTATTTTTGAAATGCTTCCTATTGCTGAATTTGAACCGCCTTTTGAAGATTTTTTTGCGACACCACAGAATATTAATTTCAAGTTTTTATGTCTTAATTATGGTGTTGAATATGAGTTAATTAGTCATTGGGAACAGTTGCAGAATTTATTAAATCCACTTCCTAAAACCGGAATTCGTGTTTTAGAAGTGCGAACAGATAGAAAAGCAGATGCACAATGGCGAAAAGAAAAGTTGGGCAATTTTGCTGCTAATATTGACGTTTTTAGTTGAGCTATTTTTTACTAGCAAAGAGCAGTAACTCTCTATAATTAAATAAAGGTTATATTGATTTAATCTAAGTAGCTAAACTTTGGGGAAGCGATCGGAAAGATAGGCTAAAATAATGGCTTAGTCTTGTTTTTACTTAAATTTGTCTCTCTAGACATTTTTGAGAATTGGTATGATAATAGCGAGCGCTTCTAGCTTTTAGTTCAAATTACTTAGTCAACCTTCTGAATTTTTCAGTCAAAATACTGTTTACAGAATTGGTAAAATCTTCGATTATTAGGATATAAGGATAAATGGCTAATTATTAGATCCCTATTTTTATCTTTCCACTCTTTTTTTATCTGCAAGGTTTAACAATCTTAGAAACTCTAGTAGTCTTAATTATCTATCGTAGGTATATTGCTACAAGTTGGAATAGCAGCAATATATCAATAATTAGTTAAATATGAAAAGCATTATTAATTTCTTAAATTCTGAGTTCAAATTTAATTTCCACTCCAAAAAATCAACAAGAAATTCTTCTCAGTACAATTATAGATATACATATAGATCGGAAGATGGCAAAGCAACACTATATGAAATTGAAAGTCAAAATATTGCTAATGTTGCTACATATAGAATTATTCACGAAGACGGACAAGGTGAGCTGATAGTTGAACTTAATAACCTTTATAAATTAAAAAATGAACTACAAAAAAAAATAATTAGTGCAGCAGAACAAGGATTTCTCAATCGAGCAGAGTATTTGCTAAAAAAAAGCCATAATATCAACACAACATTATATACACATAGAATAGATATTTTTCAAGTCAAAGGAACTCGAATTACCTCTTGGATAATTGACGCAAAAATTCAAAATGACGATAACAAATATAGTAAAAAAAATTCTCAAAGAATAGTAAGATTTATGTTGCAAGATTTAATTAATAAATCTTATAATTCTCAAAAATATGAAGACAGACTAGAAATCATGCTCAAAGAACCTTGGGATAAACATCTTCAATCTTATGTAAATAAATATTATCTTAACAATCAACAATCAATTTTACAGATAACACCCAAGCTTGTTTATTGTCGTTATAAAACCAAAAACCCAAATATGAATAAAATCAAAAACACGCTAGAACGTTCGCTTAATTTAGTTTAGAATTCCAATAATTATTTGCTATGAGTTCCAATAGCCTGGAAATAATCTCAAATTTATTATCTTTTTCTGATTTAAAATTTAATTCAATTCAAGACTGTCCTAGACCGATATTGACATATTATTCTGGATTCTTACCAGTGACAAAACAAGCAAGACATTTGCTCAGTGTTGTCAAACTTACAGGCTGGGTATCTCCTGAAATCGATCGAAAAATACTAGGTTCAATTTACAAAAAAGATCCCCAAGCAACTCATGATATTTGCTGTATTTACAAAAAAGAAACATCTAAGCAAATAAGATTATTGTTTGATTTTCAAATTAAGACTAATGATATTAATGCTAAAAATATCGGCTTTTTTTTAGCTCAGGCAATGATTAAATGTCAATCGAATGATGTCAATTATTTACTAGAAGAAAGATCTTATAAATTTTGGAGAGAAATTGCTGTAGTAAAGCTTTTATTCCTGGATCGTTCGGCTAAATTAATGTGAAAGATTTTGTTAAAAAAATCTCTAACACGAGCTTCAAAAAAGCATTGAGCCGAGATAGGCCTAAACCTAAGATAGCTGTCATGAGGTGTCTAAGAATGTATCAAATAAGATAATTAACTTATAAATACTTAAAGATTTTACGTATTTTGTCCAATTTACGAAAGCTCGCTCCCTTAGTTATCCTATAACTATTCAGATATATATTTTTTTAAGTAAGCCAGGTTAACTACGTGAAAATACATCAAAAATTGACTTTAAGTTTTTTTGGTACTTCCTTGCTCTTAGGATTTCTAGGCTTTCTCTCTTGGCGAATAAATGTAGGCATAGAACATGACAGCGAACGGGTAATTCAAGAGTCATTAATCGAAATCAAAGCCAGCGAAGAAATGCTTTATTCTTTACAAGAAATCCAGACTGCTTCTCAAGAATTATTGCTAGATAAAGATAACGAATCAGATTCAAATAAATCGAGGGTTCAAAAAGAAATAGTTAGAGCTTATCAAGTAATTCAAAACAATATAGCTAATTTTGACCAAAATTTTCTGGTCGCTAAAGATAGCAGTTTAAATTCTACGATTAACTCGAACCATCTCTTAGAAAAAGAAGAAAAACAATCGGAAAAACTAGACCTAAAATCCTTAGAAAAGATCCAAAAAGAATTTTTAATTTATCAAAATCTCGTTAATAATTACTTAGTCCTCACTAACGAAAACCCAGAAGAGGCTTACATTTTTTTAGAAACCAAGTTAGAACCGCAAGTTAGGAACGTTCTCCTGCCTCTAGTGAAGGCCTACAAAGATGATTCTCTAGAAGAGATGAAATCTGAAGCAACAAAAATTAAGAACTCAGCTTCCCAGGATGATTTATTAATCTTAGTTTTTTCCCTAATCAGTATTTTTATTTCTCTTGGCTTGGGCACTATGCTATCCGATTATATCCGAAAAACTACTGTGTCTAAGTCTTATGTGGATAATATTCTTACTTCAATGAACGATAGCATGATTGTCATTAATCTCGACGGAACTATCGAGAAAGTTAATGAGGCTACTCTAAATCTTTTGGGATATCAAGAAGATGAATTGATTACTCAAAGTATCGGCTTGGTTCTAGCAGATAAATCTTTGAAAATCAAGCCTTTGGTTCCACAAGATTTTCTGGGCAATCGCGAGACAGTTTATGTCACAAAAGACGATCGAAAAATTGCTGTGGCTTTCTCTAGTTCTTTTATTCTTGACGAACAAGGTCATGCTAGAGGGATAGTTTGTGTAGCTAAAGACATAACTGAGAAATGCTTAGCAGAGAGAGCATTAAAGGAAAGCGAAGAGCGATATGCTTTGGCTTCTCTTGCTGCTAATGACGGACTGTGGGATTGGAATCTCAAAACCAACCAGATCTACTTTTCTCCACGTTGGAAATTCCTGCTCGGTTATGAAGAACAATCACTGGGAAATACTCCAGATGAATGGTTCAAAAGAGTGCATCCTGACTATCTTGAAGAACTTTCTCAAGCAATTATGGCTCACTTACAAAACCCGATCTCCAACTTTGAACTTAACTATCAGATGCTTCACGCAGATGGTAGTTATCGTTGGATGCTTTGTCGTGGCATTGCAGTTAAAGACGAGCAGGGAAAAATCTATCGTCTCACTGGTTCTCAAACTGACATTACCCAATCTCAGGTGGCTGTAGAACAATTGCGCCACGATGCTTTGCACGACAAGCTAACTGGCTTGCCCAATCGCGCCTTTTTGCTAGAAAAGCTAGAGAAATTGCTCAAGCTGAGCAAACAACAGCCCGATTATTTGTTCGCTGTGGTGTTTATCGATCTAGATCGCTTCAAGGTGATCAACGATAGTATGGGTCACTTAGTAGGAGATCAATTGCTGGTTGAGTTTACTAAGAGGATCGAGAGCTGTTTGAGACATGAAAATACGTTCGCGCGGCTCGGAGGAGATGAATTTACCATTGTAGTTGAAGGGATCCAAGAGCTTGGCGATGCTACCAAAATAGCTCAGAGAATTCAAAGCCAGCTAGAGCAACCTTTTAAGCTGCAAGCACAAGAAGTATTTGTTACTGCTAGTATCGGTATTGCTCCTTCGACAAACAACTACAAACAGGTAGAAGAACTTCTTAGAGATGCAGACACGGCGATGTATCAGGCTAAAGCCAAAGGTAAAGCTCGCTACATAGTCTTCGAGCCCAATATGCATCTGGATGCAGTTACTACCTTAGAGTTAGAGAACGATCTGCGGCGAGCAATTGAGCGGCAAGAGTTTCAACTTTTCTACCAGCCAATTGTGCAACTAAGCAACCGTAAAGTTATTGGCTTTGAAGCACTGCTGCGCTGGCAGCATCCAGAAAAAGGGCTTATTTCTCCAGAAAAATTCATTCCTTTAGCCGAAGAAACGGGATTGATCGTGCCAATTGGTTGGTGGGTCATGGAACAGGCATCTCGTCAAATGCGTCAATGGCAGGAGAAATATGAAGTGGCTAGCTCTATGGCAGTCAGCATCAATGTATCGCCGAGGCAGTTGGAGGGAATTGATATCTCTAATTGCATTAAGAAAATTTTAGAAAAAACGGCCTTGTCACCTGGTTGCTTAAGACTAGAGATTACTGAAAGCACAATTATTGACAATATTGACCAGACAGTTTCCCTATTCACACAATTAAAAGCGCTGGGAATTAAATTGTCGATGGATGATTTTGGCACGGGTTATTCATCTTTGAGTTATCTCAATCGCTTACCAATAGATACTTTAAAGATCGATCGCTCTTTTGTTAATAAGCTAGAGAAAGAGCCAGAAAATATCAAACTAATCCAGACAATTGTTAATTTAGCCAAAAATATGCAAGTAAATGTGATTGCGGAAGGAGTGGAAACAAGCGATCAACTTATTCAGCTCAAAGAATTAAATTGTGAATACGGACAGGGATATTTATTTTCTAAACCAGTAAGTGCTGACGGGGCAGAAATCTTAATAACTACAATGGAACAATTTACCAAGTTGACGAGTGTAAATCTTTTCAATGATAGTTATGTAAAGATTTGATAACTGAGATTATCCCACCTCAACCTTAGGCAAATCTGGGTTAAATTGGCTTTAACCTAGATAGAGATGGAGTTAGAGCCACAAAAGAGAAAGCGATCTCGACGATCGCGCTGGTTGACTTCGGAGAGTGATAGAACAAGGATACATTGCCAATAAAAATTAATTGGTTTGACTTTCACAACTTTTGTTCAAATGAAATGTAGTGGAAGAATAAAGTCCACTCCCAAGGGGCGTATTGATAAAAGCGCTATGAAGACCTTCTGCCGTCCAAGAGTTACAATGGCGAAGAAGCGAATAAGTGCCAATAGCAGCATAAAACCTAGTTTGACTGTGATGTTCTGTTGCGATCGGGATTTTTCTTCCCATCTCGTCCAATTGAAAAGAAGTCTCGATGAATTCCACTAACTTCAAATAACCAATTCTACTAACTTCTGTGCATTTTACTTCTAGATGTTGCGGAATTTGAGGATATGATTGTACTCGCATTACTGAAGGAGTAGGAAGAAATAGGGCTTTGAAACCAAGAGAAAGTTGTTCTCTAAGTTGAGTTGGAGATTTCATAAAAAAGGCACGATCTCCCCAACCAAAACTCAAGTACCGATAAGAAATCTGACGATCTTTATTGACGTCATTATCTACAATAAACTCTTGCCAAGAGTAGATGGAATTTTCTGCGGGAACTATTAGGTCGGTATGAAATCCGCTTTTGGCTACACAAATAATGCACTCACAAATTTCTCGAACGTTGTTTTCCTCTTTTCTTGTAATTAAAGCAATTAATAACAACAAGAAAATTGAGATAATAACAGTTACAAATTTAATCCCTATTTTTCTCCTGTCGCCATTGACAAAAGATTTAAGTATGAAATCGATCTTTTTGAAGAGTATCAT
Organism: Prochloraceae cyanobacterium; assembly: GCA_030065755.1. GTDB lineage: Bacteria > Cyanobacteriota > Cyanobacteriia > Cyanobacteriales > JASJDA01 > JASJDA01. The sequence goes on from JASJDA010000015.1 coordinate 45,488, forward strand.
TATTTAGCGCTTTTCAAAGCGTCCAGTCTTTTCTGATAGGTGGATACAGAAAATGACGGCAAGTGGTGAAGGCTGGTAGTCCTTTCCTTGAAGAAGAGCTTCTTCGGTGTGGGATAAATGGACGGTAGCGCTTGCCATTAAAGGCATAACACGCTCGACGAGCAACCCCATCGCTTTTTTGGCTGCTTCACCATGCAACTCTTCGTACTCGCCCCAAGCAATAACGCTTCGCCAGTTAGACAAATTGTCTACTTGTTCGACCTCGAAGCAAACTTCTGGGTTGGAGCGCATCATCTCTATTTTCATTCCCTGAGTGCTGTGACAGATAACCCGCTCGCCGTCATAAGCGTAGGTAATAGGAACCACATAGGTTTTGCCGTTGGCGTGGCAGCCGATTCTACCGATTACATCTTGGCGAAGAACTTGTTCGATTTGTTCTGAACTTAGCGTACCAAGCATCTTTTTACCTCCATTGCCGGATACCTGGGTTTATCTACCTTTATTTTATTTCTCTGCAGCTATCTTTGCTAAAGTTTATCGAGAATTATAAAGTTATTAAAGGCTGTAAATCTCGTTCAAAATAAGTGGATTCAGATGGGGAAGTTCACGATTGCTATATATGAGGATTTATATGAGATTTTTTATGATATTTATGTGGTTAATAATTTTGTCTAGCTAGCTAACATAATAACAAATAAGAAACAAGCTTTTCAAGAGGCTAATAATTCAAGCCTATTTGAACATTTCCTCAGATAAATCTCTTTTATGTCCCGACCAGGAGGTAGAATAAATGTACGTAAAATGGAACAAGTTACTTCCTCACATAGTAGTATGGTTAGCCACTGAGTTTTGTTTAAGCTTCCTGGGACTCGATGAGTTAGCAGATTACAGCGAGTTTATTTTTGAAAAAAATGTCATAGTGAATTTAGCTTAAAATTAGCTGCTCCGTTCCTGACGATCGCGTTTCAACAGCTAATCTTTCTACTTCAGTTTTTAAGATGTTATAGGCTTGTTGATTGAGACGAAACAAAATTTCAATTTTACTAACAATACTTATCTTTATATTAACCAATTGATTCGTCAAAAACCTCTGTATAACTACAGTTTTAATAGAGTCAATTGGGTTTTTATATTGAGGAATCTTGGAATATTTGTTGAGACGAGTGAGATATTGGTTGTGGCTGTGAAGAGGAAGTTCCTGATAATATGCTCCGACATAGTCGCAGTATCCTTGATAGAAATCTGATTGATAGGGGTCGGTGGCGCCTTGGGGCGAAATGTTCCAACTAGGGATAAATTTGACGAGCTGAAAGTTGGAGATTTTGCGAGAAAATAATTTAATTTGAACAAATTTATCTGTATTGATTGCAGTATAATTCATATTATTTACTTGACCTCAGTTCGATAAAAATTTCAAACTTTATTTATTTAATATATATTAATATCTATTAATTATTTAGCGATTTCATTGATCTGAATCAGGAAATATACTTATAATTATCACTGGTTTTATCAGTATTATGTATTTAGTCAAAAAGAGATTTAATTAATCGGCAAAATTGCTGAATATGTTTAAGATAATATGCGTAGATTCACATAAGGGAATGCTTTATTTGTGAAGAAGTGACAAAGCTCACCAAGGTTCTTAAAGTTCGATCGCTTTCGTAAAAATACGGAATTGTTAAGCTGTTATATAAATAAGAAAAAGTTGAGTCCTTAATCGGTTAAACGATACTAAAAATTAAGCCTTATTTGTATCTAGTGAAGACTAATTTTTCACATATATTAGCGATTTTATTTATCTTTTGGGCGATTGCTTCAGTAAATTATTTAGCAAATTTAAAAGTTTCCTATATCAATTTACAACTCAGCTCCATTATTTTTAAGGCTTTTATTAAATTTCCCTGAGTCCATAATAGAGGAGTTGCATCATTCGGTATGTAGCGATCGTTTTGGATGTAATAAAGTTCTGGACATTTGAATTCTCCAAACTCGCAGTCTTTATTTGTTAGTTGTCCTAGAGAGCGATTTAAATATTGTGTTTGTTGTTCTAGATATTTTTTGTTGTGAGTTTTTTGAAATTTGATTCCAAAAATGATTGAAATAATAGGGTCGAAAATACACCATTCAGCTTCTTCTCCTTTTTTTAACTCCTGGTTGCGATCTTTAAACCATTGTTCGCGATCGCTAGAAATAATCGTGCGTATTTCTTTCGGTAATTTTTTGTAATTACGACACCAAAAAGAATCCCCTAAATATCTTCGGATCCCATAATTTCCTTGCAAATTCTCAATTACATCACTAAGAATTAGCTCTGCTTTTTCTGTCTCAACGATCTCCAAGGGGTAAATTAAGAAGAGTAATGCAGCATCATATTGTCTTTTTTTTGTCTCTGGTTCAATACATTCTGCTGGGAGAATCTTATCTAGTGATTCTTTACCTGTATCAATTAAGTCTTCCAGAAATTCTACAGTAACTAATTTATCTTTGTATTTGCAGTGAGAAGCTAAATCATTATCTGTAAGTAACTGTTTCAACTGCAATAATCCTGCTACAACTGTCCCAATACTGGAAGCTTCTATTTTTCTTTCTTCTTCCCAATGACCGCTATCTTCATCTTTCCAATAATGAATTTTTTGAAAATATAAGGGAAAAAGTGCCAAAATTCTTAAGACATCTGGTTGAAGTTTCAGCAATTTTTTTCTAGCTAACTTACAGTAAAACCAAAGGAAGTATCCTAGAGCATCATTTTGTGCGTGTTCCCATTTTCGATCTATTTCTTGAAGATTGTGTCCGTCGAATCGTATGTGTGGCCGCTCCATAACATTATCTGGGTCTATCTTTCCTTCAATAATGTTTTCAAAACGCCATTTATACTTTTTAAAATAATTCATTAAAGAGTTAACATTTTTTGTAGCTACATCAATTTTCTCCAAAACATAATGAGTATGAGCTAGGTGTATATTGTCTCTTACCCATACACTAGAATAGCCAATATATTCTGTTTCTTTTTTTAAGATTGCAGCAGAAAATAGTCCATTGTCTAGTGGAGAAAAATTGAAAGTGTTTTTCTTTTCTAAAAAAACATTAAGATTGTGAATATCTTCTGTTTTGTATTCAGATTTAATTAAGTCAAGAAGTTTTTCGTTATTTACTACGATCATTAGTATGCAATGAATATAGGTTAATGGACGAACCTTGTTCTGCCCTCGACCCCATTTCTACTTTCAAAATTGAAGAACTGATGCAAGAACTTAAAGAACAATACCCTATTGTCATCGTTATTCACAATATGGAGCAAGCAGCGCGGCTAGTAGATTTTACTGCTTTTTTCAACCTCGAAACTACAAAAGGAGGGAAAACTGGTTATTGAGTCGAAAAAGCTTTGCTTGTAAAGGCGCTTGAGTAGAATGGGTTGCACCGAAATGGGGATTTCTCCAATCTGCCTTTTAACTGCAACGTCCAATTACAGGTAGTTACACCCACAATTTAGAGATGAAATTCTTTACTATTTCAACTTCACTGGTAATGACTTTAGGAATAGCTGGGACTAATTTTGTGCCCCCAACCGTTGCCGGTCAACTCGCAAATGGAACTGTTTTTTTTGATAAATCTCCTCGCCTGTTAGAAGCTTATAGTACTATAAGCAATGCTAGAGCTTGGGGTGCTAAATATTATTTCACCATCGAGCTACCAGAAAATGCAGGAGAACCTCTGCAAAAAGTTGTCATTCAACAACGAAATAATGACGAACTGGTTCGGTTCCGTGGAGAGCGAACATTAGCTTTCAATGGTACCCCTTTCTCAAAAGGAGACGTACTTGACTTGCAAGCAATCAATCTGTTGCAGGAAACGCGGTCAATTGAGTTGATTTTTCAAGAGCCAATATCACCTGGTAGAGTTTTTACGGTGGGGATTGTTCCCAAGAAAAATCCTCGATATGCTGGGATCTATTTATTTGGAGTAACAGCTTTTCCTTTGGGAGAAAAATCAAACCCTACCTATTTAGGAGCGGGACGTTTTCATTTTTATCGAAACGGAGGACGTTACTGAAATCCCGCTTTTATTTTCAAGATAATCGCTTCAGTTTACTTGGATGCTGCTGTCTTCAGCCCTCGATCTATATTTTTTTTGTACCTCTTCTATCAAGTAGATAGAGATATTGCGGCGGCTCAAGAGTTGTGTAATCGAGGAATAGAAAAACTTAGTACCCAGGGACTCTGGGGGAAAGAAATAGGCTGTCAAGTCGGGCTTTCGGGGGCATTTAGCCTAGACAAGTGGCGAACATTAGATGGTTACTTGCCATCTAACAGGGCAGCAATACCCAATTGTAAGGTTGGGAAGCCCCAACTATAATCGAGCGATTTAGTTGGGGAGGATGTCACTCTTGCGAGCCTGGAATCAATTCTTTTAAAATTGTAAAACGGACGTGATTAATGGCTAAATCGCCGATCGAAGTTTGTTCTTTACTTAAAGGTTCTCCTTTACTGTAGATAGTTTCAAAAGGAACTCCTTTTGCCATTTCAGCATGGTACCAAGCTAAGCCCATAAAAAAGCGAGTAGGATAGGGGCCACCTTCTATTATGTCGTCAGGATTAGATTCCATAGGCAACCAGCCTATTCCTGGAATGTAGAATTCCATCCAAACGTGATTGAAATCGGGTTGTAAAGGAACCCCTTGCTGGTGGGGATGGGGAGGGCATTTATAGCGTCCGACAGTGCGACAAGCAATCCCATTTAATCGCGATAGTGCGAGTAAAACTCCTAAATACTCCCCACAAGAACCTACGCCCCGTTTGAAGACAATATCTGGGGTATCGATGTGGGGTTTAATGCCATAGGAGAGTCGATCGTAAACGTAGTTGCGAATATTATACATTTTGCGCAGTACATTTGTTTCTTTTCCGATGGATTCAGTAGCAGCGCGACGGATAATTTCTTTATCCATAGCTAAATTATCGTCATCTACCAAATAGCGTTGCTCGAAATCTGAAGGTAGATCGGGGAGATTTTCGCACTCTCGCGGGTGTAATTGATATTTGATACTCCAAACTTCTAAAAGTGCTTTCCAACCAAAGACGTAGCGATCTTTATCGGTGAGGCGATCGAATTTAAACACCGCTACCTTCTGACCATTTTCAATTTCTTCAGTAAAAGGCAGCCCCACGGCTTCAACTTTTTTTACTTTTTGCCTGGCGGTTTCTGCTGGTAGGGCGATTCGCCATTGAAGGTCTTCGATCGAGATCCGATCTAAAGGAGATATCTCCTCAGTGTAAGTTATTTCTACTAAATAGCCATTAGAGAGGGCGTAGGGGTTTTGACGATCGTAGTGAAAATAAAGAGGGTGAATGAAAGTGCGATCGCGATAGAGAAGTTCTTTTTCGGCTTCTGAGTTAGGATTATCGCGAATATAAGCTTCACGATCGGCATAAGCGACGTAGAGAGTTCGTTTTCCCGTTATCGGGTCGGTATAAAAACTCAAACCAGTGGGTGACTCAAAAGGAGTTAAAACGCTAAAAATAGTTTCTCCAGTAGCGCGATCGAGACAGTAAACAGTCTGTTCGAGATGATCTGCAACCCAAAGTTCTTCTCCTGTGACAGTAAGATTTTCGATGCCAATACCAGGAGAGAAAAAGCGAGTAATTTCAGCCCCCGTATCGCGGTTAAAAATTAAAATTTCTCCAGTTCTATGACAACTGACGTATACAGTAGATTCCCAAACAGCAACTCCGTTAACTGGGTAAGACAATCTGGTAAAAAGTTCTAAATTCCATTCTTGTCCATCGTCTAGGTTGCAGTAATAAACGCTCTCTTCTGTGGTGAACCAAAGAGTATTATTAGAGATAGCTAGACCTGTAGCCCCGACAAAATCAGACCAGTGTTGAGAGTTTAAAATTTGGGTATTGTCGGTTTGAGGGTCAATTTCTAAAAGATAACCGTTAATCGAGTCAATTGCTAGAATTTTATCCTTCCAAAAAGCAATACCGTGTAGAGAACAAGCGGCGATCGGTCTGATAGTTCTAGCTTCTAGTCGATCTGAAATGGAAACAGAAGTTGCGGAATTAGAGAACATTAGCTTGATTATATCCTTCCCCTAGGTGTAACAAAATAGTGAAATAAATGCTCCAGGTTAAGCGCACGTAGATAAAATTCTAGTGCGATTGCCCTTTAGGGTAGCGTCCTAACAGCGGTCGATCGACCCTCCCACAGCTTAGTTACACCTAGATCTAGAAGCCAATTTAGTCTTAATTGACTTATTTTAAGCCGATGCGATCGCAAATGGTTAAAGCCGATTTGCTTCGCTTCCTTACAATTAGCTGTTACCGAAGAAGCGCTCAAACAATTACCTCGTGACCCAATTATTATCATCCAAGTCTTTACCCAAACAAAGACAATCTTGGCACACTCATTCAATCGATAAAACCTTAGAATTGCTACAGAGCAATCGCAGAAAAGGTTTAACAACCTCTGAAGTTCAACAGAGACTCAACCATTACGGGCCAAACGAACTCACAGAAAGCGCTGGTCGCACTAATTGGCAAATTTTAATCGACCAGTTCAAAAATATCATGCTACTGATGCTGATCGCAGTAGCAATTATTTCTGGAATCTTAGACCTAAGCGATCTCCAAAGCGGCAAAGCAGCAGCAGGAGGAGTTCCTTTTAAAGATACGATCGCTATCCTCGCTATTGTAATTCTCAACGGAGTCTTGGGCTACTTACAAGAAACCCGCGCTGAAAAAGCCCTCGCCGCATTAAAAGCTCTGTCTTCTCCTAAAGTACAGGCGATCCGAGACGGTCGCAGATTGGTAGTAGAAGCTAAAACTATTGTCCCAGGAGATATTATTCTTTTAGAAGCAGGATCTCAGGTTTGTGCTGACGGACAAATTATTGAAGCTTCTAGCTTAAAAGTACGAGAATCTGCACTAACTGGAGAAGCTGAGGCAGTAATAAAGTATCCTGCCAAATCTGGATTGGAGCACGATCTACCCTTAGGCGATCGCTACAACATGGTCTTTACTGGTACGGAAGTAGTGAACGGACGTGCCAAAGTTGTGGTGAGCAATACGGGGATGGACACCGAACTGGGAAAAATTGCTCAAATGTTGCAATCTGTGGGTCAAGAAGAGACCCCCCTCCAGCAACGCATGACCCAGTTAGGTAACGTTCTGGTCACTGGCTCCCTAATTTTAGTAGCTGTAGTAGTACTAGCAGGGATCGTACAAGTAGGTCCCCAGGGCATAAGAGTAGATTTTAGCCCCCTACAAGACCTTTTGGAAGTATCTTTGTCTATGGCAGTGGCGGTAGTTCCCGAAGGACTACCAGCCGTAATTACCGTTACTCTAGCACTAGGGACGCAGCGCATGGTCAAGCGTCACGCCCTAATTCGCAAACTTCCCGCAGTAGAAACTCTCGGTTCGGTTAATACCATCTGTTCTGATAAAACTGGTACTCTCACCCAAAACAAAATGGTGGTGCAGGAAGTACAAACTTTAGGAGAAGCTTTTGAAGTCACGGGGGAAGGTTACAGTCCTACTGGGGAATTTTTCAATTCTCACCAGCAGTCAGTAAAAGTAAGCGATCGCAGCGAATTTCTAGTATTATTAGTCGGTTGCGTGCTTTGTAACGACGCGCTTCTGAGTCAAGAAAGAAACGAAAAACACCGAGAAAAAGCTCCAGAATGGAGTATTATTGGCGATCCTACAGAGGGAGCCTTATTAGTTTTAGCAGCAAAAGCAGGTTTATCTCAGCACGAAATTAACTTTCAATTGGAGAGAGTTTGGGAATTTCCCTTTTCCTCCGAACGAAAGCGCATGAGCATTATCTCTCAGAAAAAGCCAGAGGTAGACAAGCCAATTTCTGAATTTAGCATTCAAAATTCAAAATTCATCATGTTTACTAAAGGCTCTCCAGAATTAATTTTGGAACGCTGTGGCTATTATAAAGTTGATAATAATACTCTGGGTTTGGGCGAAGAACAGCGTCGCCAAATTCTCAACACCAATAACCAAATGGCGAGTAGAGGTTTGAGGGTTTTAGGATTTGCTTATAAACCCCTGCAAGAAATACCCGCCAAAAAATCGGAAGAAGTCGTAGAACAAGAAATGATCTGGTTGGGGTTGGTGGGAATGATGGACGCTCCTCGAGCGGAAGTAAAATTAGCAGTAGCTAAGTGTAAAGACGCGGGTATTACACCAGTAATGATTACTGGAGATCACCCATTAACCGCACGGGCGATCGCTCAAAAACTGGGAATTGCTAACCACGAAGATCGCCTCCTTACAGGTAGAGACTTGGAAAATCTCTCTCAAAATCAATTAGAAAGGGAAGTAGACCACGTCAGTATTTACGCTCGCGTCTCTCCAGAACACAAACTCCGCATCGTTCAAGCCCTACAAAAGCGCGGTAAATTTGTGGCAATGACGGGAGATGGAGTTAATGACGCACCCGCCCTCAAACAAGCTGATATAGGCATTGCTATGGGGATTACAGGTACGGATGTGAGTAAAGAAGCGAGCGACATGGTACTCTTAGATGATAATTTCACCACTATTGTCGCCGCTACTGAAGAAGGTAGGGTAGTATACAGCAACATTCGCCGCTTCATTAAATATATCCTCGGTAGTAACATCGGCGAGGTATTAACTATTGCTGCTGCACCCCTCTTAGGACTTCCCGACGTGCCTCTAACTCCTTTGCAAATTCTCTGGATGAACTTGGTAACAGACGGTTTACCCGCCCTGGCTTTAGCAGTAGAACCAGCACAACCCGACGTAATGCGCCATCTTCCTTTTAGTCCGAGAGAGAGTATTTTCGCTAGGGGTTTGGGGTATTACATCATTCGTATTGGAATTATTTTTTCGATCGTCTCTATAACCTTAATGTTGTGGTCGTATAACAATTCTTCTGGCGATCCAGATAGTTGGAAGACAATGGTATTTACTACTTTGTGTGTAGCGCAAATGGGTCACGCAATTGCCGTGCGATCGGAAAGTCGTTTTACTTTTCAGATGAATCCTTTTAAAAATCCCTATCTTTTGGGAGCTGTAATTGTGACCACTGCTTTACAATTTATGTTGATCTATGTCGAACCTCTACGCAATTTCTTCGACACCACAATTTTGACTGGAGAACAATTGGTTGTCTGTTTATTTTTTAGTAGTTTGATGTTTGTTTGGGTGGAGTTCGAGAAGTTGTTTATTAAGTGGTATAAGTCGAGAAAGTAAATGTTTTTAGGTGGGTTGAAAGCTCACCTAAGTTAACAGATTGTGCAGGTCTCAAAAAAATATCTGTATGGGAGATATAGGAGGTGTGGGGTTGAATCAACTTTTATGCTTTTTTCCACTTTCTCCCCATACTCTCCTTTGTTGGTTGAACAATTAACTATCAACTGAAGTTTAGACTAATTATCCCCAAATTTAGGCAATTTCCAGTACACCGATTAAGATACTGTTTTTTTAGATTTTTCCAAATTTTCTTGATAAATCCACTCTAAATTTAAATACTGCTGCAAATATTTCAGTAATAGCTCTTCGTCAATGGGTTTGGGCAAAAAGACATTACAACCAACAGTGAGACTTTTCTTCTCCATTATCTCTAAGGTAGAAGCAGAATGAGCAATAACTGGGGTATTTTTAAATTCTGGTCTTTGTTTTAGATCTGAGACCATGGTCAGTCCCGTTTGACATGGCATCAATAAGTCGGTCAAAATCAGATCTGGCTTCAGAGAAATTGCTACTTCCAATCCCTCTTGACCGTTAACTGCCTCTGTAATATTAAAGCCAAGAGGTTCTAGAATCTTGAGCAGAAGGTCGCGATTTTCTTTGCGGTCGTCTACTAGTAAAATCTGACGAGTATTTCCCTCATAACCTAATATCTGAGATTTATTATTATGCTTTTGTGATATTTGCTTATCTAGTTTTTGTTCTACAACATCAACTTCTACAACATCAAAGGCGGCATCAAACCAAAAAGTAGAACCACGACCTAATTGGCTTCTTACTTCGATCTTGCTTCCCATCAACTCAACTAATTTCTGGGATATGGATAAACCCAAACCCGTTCCTTTAGCTCGATTGATGTTATCTCCCGCTTGCTCAAAAGGTTGGAATATTTTCTCTAATACCTCTTTTTTCATGCCAACCCCTGTATCGATGACTTCAAACCTAATGGTTTTTTGCTTAGTTTTCTCGTTGGCTTCACTATTAGGCACGAGACTAACTTTGAAAGTTACTTCACCCAACTCGGTAAATTTGATTGCATTACCCAAAAGATTTAGTAAAACCTGTCGCAGTCTTTTAGAGTCAGCTAAAATTGCAGATGGTAAGTCAACACCACTTTCATAACATAGAGCAATACCTTTTTCTTTTGCTTCCGCCTGAAACAGTTCTACTATTTGAGAGAGAAAAGAGTATAAGTCCACCTGAGTCAAACTCAACTCCACCTTATCGGCTTTAGTTTTAGAGAAATCTAAAATGTCATTAATTAGGATCAATAGATGAGATCCACTTTGTTTAATAATTCTGAGATCGAGGAGTTGGGATTGTTCGAGATTGGGCGCTCGCAGTAATATTTTGGTATAGCCTAAAATTGAGTTAAGAGGGTTGCGCAGTTCGTGGCTGATATTGATGAGAAAATTGTCTTTGGCTTGATTTGCCGCCTCTGCAACCTCTTTAGCTTTTTTTAGTTCGACAGTGCGCTCTTGTAGTTTGTCGAAGGAACTTTTTAAGTTGCTTGTCATCTGAGCAAAAGAGTTTGCCAGAATTCCTAACTCGTCCCTCCGCTTAACATTAACTTTGAGATCCAATTGACCCTCAGAAATTCTCTGAGCGGCTTCACTCAGATTAGTAATTGGCTTAATTAGACGATTAGCCAACAACCAAGTTAAAACACTTACTCCTAAAACTGTAACTGCAGTCACCAACAAGGCTAAACCCAGAAATTCGTTTTCGCTGTTGAGAAACTCTTCTTTTTCCTGAAGAATTACAATACCCCAGCCATTGTCTAAACGAATACTATGAGAAATCCAATCGACACCAGAAGATTCGTCCATAAAGGGTAACTGACCATTATTACCTTCCAAAAGGTTTTTTACAGGTGGATAGTTACTCAAGTTTTTCAGTTCTTTTCCAGTGAAGAATTTTGAATCGGGATCGGCCAATACCATACCGTTGCTATCGACTACTAAGGCATAACCTGTTTTCCCAAACTTTACTTGACTTACTTGCTGAGTCAGAGTGTCGATATCCGTACATATTGCCGCTACGCCTATTATTTTTGAAAAGTTCTGGCGAATCGGTGCTGACATACATAAAGCTGGTTTGTTAACAGTACGGCTAATTAGAGTTTGATAGGTAATATCATGACCTGCCAGAGCCCCTTTAAACCAAGGTCGATCGCCGCGATAGCCTCCTGGTTTCTTATTATCACTTCGAGCTACGATTTGACCGTCAATGTTAACAGTGACAGCTACATAGATATGTTTGTAGTTTTTTGCCAATTTAATTAGCGCTGGTTTTTGTCTGTTGGGGTTCGTGCTGATAATATCTGGTTGTTGGCTGAGGTTGCTTAGAGCTAAGATATTTAATTCATTGGATCTAGATACAGCTTCAGCCAACATATTGGCTTTTAAACTCAAATTTTCCTCAGCTTCGGTGCGAATTGTTTTCGTAGCTCGATCGCTTGCATAGAAGATAGCTAGCAAAATTAACGGTATAATGCCCCCTAATACAACCAGAGGCATCCGCAATCGCAAACTCTTAAATAACAATACCTTCATCTAAAAAAAAGTTCCTTGAATAATAAATTGATTTGCAGAAATGTTGAAAGCTAAAATATAACTTTACGTATCAAGTAATAGCTATCTTCTCAAAAGAAATCGCTAACAGTATTTTACTATTTTATTCATCGAGTGAATACAAGTTATTTCTTGACACATACAAGCTTGAAGATAGTATATTTCATTTAATAAATGATCTCTGAATTCCGCGAACTATTCTATAATTATTTTGTGATATAATTATAGAACTGTCAATTTCGTGAAATACAAATGAAATATTGAATCTTTCGCAAAGTTTCTGCAGAGAGATTTAAGCGATTTTTTGGTGTAAAACAAATATTCAGAATTTTATCAGATCGATATAGAAATCAGCATCGACACTTTGGCTTAAGAAGCAATTTAATTGTAGGGATTTATAATTATCAATTAGCCTTATAAATATGTTAATTGTTCGTATTCGGCGATCGCCACTTGTCTGAGGCACTAACCAACCCAGAATCGATTCAATTTTCATTATTTGAGTTGCTTGAATAGATAGGAATCTCCGTACTTCCAGGGCGGAGAGGACGGAGATTTATCTTGGATGGGTTATTAGGTAAACGGCAGCAGGCGGCTTAAATTTAATTTAGTATCTATTTGCTTTGTTATCTCCAGAAGTAATGTAATGATAAACGAGACGAGTGAGAATTCTTTATTTTTAACTGTTTTTGTCTGGGAAATTCTGTTCCCAAAATATTTAGGCAACGCTCGGCATCGCAGATGTCATGATGTATCTCAAATATTGCACATCTAACCTTTTTCAGTAAATGCTGATGGTAATTTTCTAAAAAGCTTAACTCAGAACCTTGAATGTCACTTTTTAGCAGGTCTATTTCTCGGTCAGATTTGCACAAATCATTAAGATCGATATATTTTACCTGACTTTTACGCTCTGATAAGTTGTTACTAAATAGAGAATTGGTAATGTGAAAGTCAGATTCAAAAATTTTTCCAACTCCCTTTGGTTCCCCAATTAATCCGTGAATAAGTTGTAGCTTTTTACTAAAATGTGGCTCTTGGTCAATTCTCTGTTGCAGCTCTGAATAAACAGACGGACTTCCTTCTACAAGAACGCCACGGAAATCAATTTCAGAGTTGTTATGCTGGAGTATTAAATCGGCTACTTTAATTGTGAAAAATCCAACGTTAGCACCTAGGTCTAAAAATGTGAATTTATCGGGATTGACCCTAGATTCTAAAGCATGTTGAATCGATGTATCATACTCTCGATCTACGAAAATATCATTATAAGCTTTCCATTCAGCATGACTTTTAACTTTCACAGTTAGCCCAGAGTACAACTTCCACTCTAGATTAAGTTTTTGCCAAATCTTAGAAAGTTCGTAAAGTTCAGAATTTGGTAGTTCTTCAACTAATTTTTTACTGTTCATTTTCTTTTTAAATTATCTGATGTTACCTCATTGAACTTAAGCGATAAAGTATTTACTACAAACCCGCATCCCGCAGCCCTATCTTTAGCCCACAAATATTTTGTTTTTGCTTATAAATAACTTAATTAATTTGAACTAAATAGTATAGGTAGATAATAGAAACTTACCATTATATATACATTTAACCTATAAACGGTCTTTGCTAAGTAGTTTCTTAGACGAACATGTAGGTTTAGCTAGATCGACTAAAAATTAAGCCCAATCTCCGTAAGGAACTTTCGTAAAGGACTTAATTTCAATCCCGTGACCAGAGGGGTCTTTTACGAACATGACGTATTGCTCGTGACGTTTACCAATAAACCTTAAGTGTGCTTCGACAATAAACTCAATATTAGAAGCTATAAGACGCTCTTTTATCCTTTCAAATTCTTCAAAAGTCACAGCAGCTCCAAAGTGGGGAACTGGTACAGTTTCCGCTTCGACTTCTCGTTCGATATTCTCGGTACTGTAGCCAGGTACTTCATGACAGGTAAGTTGACAGCCATAAAAGTTAAAATGAACTGATGATTTATTGGTGCGGCGTTCTTCAACGCCAAGGATATCTTTGTAAAAGTGTCGTGTTTTCTCAAGATTGTCGACACACATTGATAGATGGAAGGAAGTTCTCACTGATAAGTTTTCTGTTTTTACATGTCGTGTTTTCTCAAGATTGTCAACACCCATTGAGAAATGAAAGGGAGCTATCGCTGATTTAGCAGTATTAATTTGCTTGTGTTTATCTTTACTGGTGTAAGTATAGTTGACCTGTTTGTTGTGAAAACGCACCTGATATTTCTCCTTTTTGATAGTTTTCCTAGTTGAATAGTTTGCCTAGTTGAATAGTTTGCCTAGTTGAATAGTTTGCCTAGTTGAATAGTTTTCCTAGTTGCTTATAGTGCTTATTTAATAACTCGACTGTAGTAACGAATTGTAAACAAGCCTATTAACATAATAGTAGTTTATGCTTAACCTATGAAATAATTACAAAAATTCTTGACACCATTTTTTGCTATAACTACGAAAACGAGATTTTAAAAATCTTGTAGCGCTTCTAGTCTTATCTGAGATAAGATATCTATTGTTTTTTGATAAGATGAAGCGTTCGATATCTTTAGTTAACTTTTGCAAGAGATTTATTATAAAAAATTGAGAAAGTCTTGTTACTTATCTTTCTAGTATTAACAACTCTAGCTTTTTGAGAACAATTTGCGAGACTACTTTAATATAAAAATCTTAAACTAATCTTCTCTTCTTTATATTTTTTGCTAACTAAACCTATTTTTTTTATTCCTTGGGTGCTGTTTCAGATTGATTAGCTTTTAAGATATAAGGTTTTCCGTACCTGACTTTAAATTGTTTTCTTAAAATTCTCCATACTCCATCGTAAGTATAGCTTATCCCTCTTGTTTCTTCTATATAAGCTCTAATATCTCTAAGGGTATAGCCTTTTCCTTCTATTTCTTCTATGATTTGTAACCATTCTCGATCGCTAATATATTTTTTTCTACCTCTTTCATTGTATTTGTCTTTTAATCCTTCAATTCCAGCAAAATTCCAAATATCTACCCAATTATAAATAGTTCTATGAGCTACTCCTATAATTTTAGCTACTTCAGTAGCTTTGTAACCAGAATAAAGCATTTTAATGGCTAAAAGTTTTTCTTTAACTCTAGGGTTAGAGCAGTCTTTGTGTAATAAGGTTATTTCTTCTTTACTGATATCTCCTCTGAGTGTTTTTACCACGTGCGATCGCTCCATTTTGTCATTCAGGTATTATTATAATATTTTTTGCAACTATTTTATCGACTAATTAGATTAAAATTCTGATTATGCATTTCAATTTGTAGGACAATTTTAGTATGAAGCTAAAAGCATTGATTTAAAATACAATAAAATTTGTCGATCGCACGTGTTGATTAAACAATGCTATTTATGGGATTTCGATCGAGCTAGAACACCGATTCAGTAATCCCAAAAGCTATTTTTCCAGACATAGATTCAAGGAAATCTAGCATTTTCAGAAACAACGAAACCTCTGAATTGGAATGGATTCTGAATAGTGAATCGGTGTTCTAGAACTAA